>JBDUAQ010000247.1:0-4109 GCA_040004575.1 bacterium | reverse complement strand
TATTCTCCCTGCCGTCTGCTCCTGCCGCCTGCCTCCTGTCATTTTAGCGGCGCGTGATCTCAAGGTGTTGCGGCGCGTAGTTGATGCGGCGCAGCTCGCGCATCCGGCCCTCGTCAAGTGTGCCTTCAACGATTTCATAACCCAACAACGCGAGCACACGGCCGTGAACAAACAGCGGGCGCGCGTTGCCATACCAGTCAACACATGAAGCACGCCAACCGTTGTCGATCGCCCGATCAGAACGCTCCGCCAGTAATTGAGCGGATTGCCGTGTCCGAAGAAGATCGCGGGCATTGGTTTACTCATAGTAATACCGAACGTCCTTCAAGGATATGATCCACGAAAGAACACGAACTAACACGAAATGTTGTCAGGTGTAGCTTTGTGGATCTATCTAGTCGCACAGCTCATTTCGCTTTGTACAAACCAGGCAGTTGCTTGCGGAGGTTCTCCACCTTCGGCATATCGTTGATGACGATGTATGCCTCATTGGGATGATTGATGAGGTAATCCTGGTGATAGGCCTCGGCTTCATTGAAAGATTTGAGAGCAGCGACTTGAGTGACAATAGGACGCGCAAACACTTTAGCCCGGTTTAGTTGATCGATGTAGGCTTGCGCAATTCGCTTCTGCTCGTCGTTGGAATAGAAGATGGCGGAGCGATACTGCGTGCCTGTGTCGGGGCCCTGCCGGTTTAGTTCAGTAGGATCATGGGCCACGGAAAAGAACACCTTGAGGAGTTGACCATACGAAATCTGCGAAGGATCGTAAGTAATTTGAACCGACTCGGCGTGGCCAGTCTCACCCGTGCCAACTTCCTCATATTGGGCCGTGCTGGGTGAGCCGCCCGAATATCCGGATTTAACGTCCGTCACACCTTTCACATGTTCGAACACGGCTTCCACGCCCCAAAAGCAACCGCCCGCGAGAACAGCGGTTTGCTCGCCCTTGGCGCTTGCGAGCGGAGCATCGAGAGCCGGATCAGGAATTGTCGTGGCAGAGGCGGTGGCCGAACTGCAAGCCGCGATGGCGATGACACTAAGAAGAATGACAGCAGCTAAGAAAAAATATCTATACATGATTTGTTGTCCCCCGACCAATATACGAATTGACCTGCCAATTGGATTTTACCGCGCATTAATGTTCAGTCACCAATTACAGCTAACGATCCGGAACTGGACGGCGCTTCCTGGGATAGATTGCCTTCACGGTAGAGACGACGCTATTGGCCTTCGCCGGGATTTCGCCGAGCTTGCGTGCGTCGTCAAGAGCAATCTTTCGCGCGCGCCGCACGTAAGCGCGAATCTCCGGACGCGCGAGGTCCGAGGGAGTCCTGATCTTGATGTGGCGAATTTGTTTGCCGGTGCCCTCGAGAATTCCATCCGGGTCGGGGAGAGTTGCGCCCTGGTTAAATCCGAGATTCACACCCTTGGTGTAGACGGCGATATGGAAAACACCATCACTCAAGCGCTCCGTCGGGCCGTAGCCCATTGCCACCGCGCTGTATGCGTCGTAGATATTCTCGTGACAGGGAGCCATCTCGTCGAGCACCAGCGCACGCAGAGCCAATGCGAGCTTCTGAACCTCGCGATCATACGGCTTAAGGAATTCGATGAGTGCTGCTGGCGGTTTGTAGCGGCGCATCATGCATTCCCAGTTGACTAACCGCGAGAATACATCTTGATGATGCGTTCGATCGCGCGACGGCAGACGGCGCAGAAGTGGTTAGTACGTGAAAACATGATGCAGTCTATTTCCGGCCGGTAATAGCCACGAGATTCGTAAATAGCACCTTCGAATGCGCCAACGTGACACGCATACTTCCCCTGCGCAAACATCGCCTGCTCGTGCTTTAGTTCTTCGCGAAAGAGACTTTCCATCTCGCCTTCCGGCCGCTTGTCTTTTCGCAGTTGCGCCCTGCGCTTCTGAATCTCGCGCGAATAGTTTTCAAAAGTTTCCTTGTCCCAGGGCGTTGGGATCGGAGTGTTAGGCCTAACCAAATCGCCCCATTTGAGTTTTGCCGGATCTAGTAACGCTGTCGCATTTGGTTCCCACGGCTCAGTGCGTTCAGCCGGTGTGGTGTAAGCGACTGACGAGGTGTAGTACTCATCCGCGAGGCCGGCGAAGTGGTGACCAAACTCGTGGACAAAAACGTAATTTCCAAACGCATTGTCAGCAGCCACGGTGCTGTAGAGATTGAAAATCCCGCCGCCGCCATAGGTGCGATTGTTTGCGAGTATCTCGATGAATTCGTACGGCGCAAACTGCGCGACCTTGCGCAGCGCATGATTGTCGAAAGTGAGCACGTAACGTTCGGAGCCAAAAGCATCGTAGGTTGCGCCCAGCGGTGAATCGCGATAAACGCCTGTTGACGGTCTAGAGATACCGCTTTCTGCCGCGGGCGGACACAAGGCCCAAACGTTAAAGTTGCGACGATGTTCCTTGAACGGTGACGTAGCGAAGAGCACTTCAGTGAGCCGGCGCGCGTCGGCTTCAAACTTCTTCTGTTCGCGGGCGGTGTATCCATCGCCCAGGATCACGAAATCGACTTTCGTTGCCGGATCACCCATCTTCTGGATCGCGATCAGGCGCGCCGGAGCTGGGACACGCGAGCGATCGATAAACATGTCTTTGGGATCGACATCGGTCGACCAGATGTCGCGCCACGAATTCTTTGCGTCTCTCTTCTTCAGGACGATCTTGACTGGAGCGGTAGGCGCAGGGAAGCGCAGCGACTCGCTGAAGGTTCGCATCATCGTCGTGGCTTCATCCGTCGTTTCCCACTCGCCATAGATGGAAGCGAAGCCGCGCGAGTAAAGCACGCGCCCCGACTTCTGGTCGCTAACTTCGAAAAAGTATTTGCCGAGGTTTGAGTCGTCGATTGTCATGCTCATATCGCCCGGCCAGGGTAGTGGCTCAATCTGGATTCGATCGACACTGAAAACTTCCTGTTTCGAGTTACCGGTATGGTAGTAGTCCAGCCGCATCGTTTGTGGCACGGCAAAAACGGCAATCGAGCAGAGGAGAAGCATCGCGGCGGCGAGCAGCAGAGCTGGAATGTTCTTGTTCATGGCGGCAAACATAGCCGAAAAGAGGCCGCGCGAAAAGAGGAAATGGAAGTCGAGCGCGACGCGCGCCTACTAAGTTTGTTCGGGTGTTGGGTGTTGGGAGTAAATTGGGGCGGGAATGATCTGGTCATCAAGTGCGACGGGTTAGCATCTGCGCGTTGAGAAGCGCATTAAGGCGAAACCGATCAGCGTCGGAAATGCTCCAGAACCGCACCCCAAAGCCGACGCCCCGCTGTCGATAGATCACCTCGCTCTGCGCCGAAATGCAGTCGCCGTCGGGTGGTATCAACTTAATATGCAGGATGTCACCGACTGCGACCTCGGCCTGCGTATCAATGAAACAGCCGGTCTCGCTGATGTCGGTTGTGCGCGCCAGTGACCGGCTGCCGGATCCTTCCCATGATGCCTCCAGGACAAGCGGGACGCGCCCATGCTTTCTTTTTTCATCGAACATTATCAGCCCCGCTACGGTTGTTTTAGTGTCGTGATTGTTGAGGCGGTCAGAAGCGTGACGTCTATCCTCGGAAGATGCCCCGGCGATGTGGGCACCTGCTAAATCCTGATTCAATCATACTCTCCTAGTCTGATATCAATCAAGTATCCTTTGGGTGTAGTGGACCTGGAAGCCGCGAGTCTGCGCTGCGCATGCTATACTCGTTCTTGCAAAGTGCGCCGACTGCTGCATGAAATTTCAGCCAGGCCAAGAGCTCCGGAGAGTTGAGTAACAATCAAAGGTGAGTAGTGTTTTAGAGATCATTCCGCTCGGCGGTATTGGCGAGTTTGGAATGAATTGCATGGCAGTGCGTTATGAGGATGAGATGATCATCCTCGACGCGGGTATGGGGTTTCCTGAAGAGACAGCCTACGGCGTCGACGTTTGCATTCCCAACTTCGATTTTCTCGAACCGTATCGCGAGAACATCACCGCCATCGTGCTCACTCATGGGCACGAAGACCATCTGGGCGCTCTTCCCTATATCCTGAAAAAATTCAACGTTCCGGTTTACTGTTCCCACTTCACCGCCGGACTGGCCGAAAGCA
>JBDUAQ010000246.1:0-4168 GCA_040004575.1 bacterium | reverse complement strand
AAACGTCCCTGGCGCTCGATGTCGAAATAAACATCGCCGGAATCGCAGAGCGGTCCGGCAACTTTGTAACTTGTTTCATGCGCTTCGCCCGCGCGCGTCGCAGAGATGGTGTGGTAGTACCACTTGTAATTGTTCATCGAGAGCATGATGTTGTAGCCGGCATCTGTCAGCAGCCAGACATCTCCCGTTTCCGGTCTTTGCTTCATGTTCAGGACAGTTGTCAGCACGAGCCCGGCGTCGGCGATCACGCTACGGCCCGGTTCAAGCAGGATCGTGGTTTTGTCGAGCAGATGCTCTGCTCCCGCTGCGCGAGCTGACTCGCGGGCCACCCGCAGCGCTTCCGCGAGTACGACCGCCGGTTCGAGATCGGCGCCAAGCATGTCGCGTTCGTGTTCGGGAAGTTGATCGGCTTGCGAGCGATCGCGCAGGTAGTTAACCGGAATGCCGCCGCCGAGGTTGATGTGTTCCAGCGTGTGGCCCGTCTCGCGATGAATCGCGACGAGATGTTCCCACATGCTGCGAAACGCTTCAGCGAAAGGCTCGACATCGGGCGTTTGCGAGCCAACGTGAATATGAATCCCGGAGACATGTATGAGTCCCGGGTTCTTTAGACTTCGCCGAAAGGCTTCCAGCACCTCGGACGACGAGATGCCAAACTTCGAAGTCAAAAGTGCGGTCTGCAAACCCAGGTGCGAGCGGGTTCCAATCTCAGGGACTAGCCGCAGCGTGATGCGCGCCGGTTTAGGTGGTTGACCACTGGCTGCCGCCGCTCGCTTGACCGCCGCTTCAACCAAACCGATTTCATAAATCGAATCGACGTTGATGGCATAGATCCCGGCGCGGACCGCCTCGTCCAATTCGCTATCGCTTTTGCTGGTGCCGTTGAAAATAATCTGGTCGGGCCGAAAGCCGACGCGCAACGCTTTGAAGAGTTCACCACCGCTGTTGACCTCGATATCGATGCCTGAGGCCATGACGGTTTTGAGGATGGCCAGGTTTGAGTTGGCCTTCGAGGCGTAGAAAAATCGAATCGGGTGCTTGACTAATTGGGCCGCGGATCTCAGCCGGTCGATATTAGATCTGATGCGCGGACCGGAAAAAACAAATAGAGGCGAATCGTATTTGCGAATAAGTTCCAGCGCGTCAGCGCCGTTGATAGCAAGGTGACCCTCGCGAACGTCGAGATAATCAGGAATAGTCCAGGCTGGACTCGAGGTGGCCACCGTCGTCGGCATTCTTAGTTTTTCTCCATCGCAAAACTAATACTAATGAATGCGAGCGAAGATAGACTGCGACTGGCGGAGCGTCAAGCACTTGTTGAGGAAAAACTTTCCGCCGCGGATTTACGCAGATTAACGCGGATAAGATTCAAGCAGGGGAGTCTCATGGTAGGGAAGGGCGGCTTGCCCCCGCCCAACTGGAAGAGTCATTCAACGCAGCGGGGGTAAACTCACCCTTCCCAACCCTGAGACACTTTACCTTGAGCTTTTCTGATCCGCGTTTATCCGCGTGAATCGGCGGCTAAATGTTCTTTAGCGCCGAGCTTCCTGAGCACTTCACGAATCTGCTTGTAGTGACGTTGCTCGTGATAGCCGATAAATGAAACTGTGGCCACGCCATCGATTTCGCCAAGGAAGGGATGTTTGAAGACGAGGTTGCGGAAGCGCTCTTCGCTGTGAGCCGCGCAAAGTGTTTTGAGATTACTTCTGGCGCGGTCAAAATTCTCAATCGCGAAATCGCGCGCCGGCGCGTCCAGCGGATTCATCGCCTTGGGGGCCTTAACGCGAATGGCCCGCAGGGAAACGATTGAAGTTGGTATGAAGCGGCGGAAGAATCCAACGCGTCGTGGCTCACGAGCGATCGCCGCTTCGAGTTCTTTGGTTACACGATCTTCGACGAGACAAAGGTGGTGCACAATCTCGGCCACACTCCATTCGCCTTCCGCAGGTCGCTCGGAATAGAGATTGGGATCGAGCGGCGAAATTGTGTTGATTAGTTTTTGATGGACTGAGTCCAGTCGCTTCAGAGCCTTCTGCATAAAAGAAAACTATTGCTGAGTCTCGCCAGTTATCTGAATCAAAACTCGCGGATCAACTCATCGGGCGGCCAAAGTTGTAAACGATCACGCCGGTGACTTTCACCGGCTCTCCCTGAAGCAAGGTCGGCGTAAACTTTGCCTGGAGCGCGGCGTTTACCGACACTTCCTGCAGCATCTTGGGACCGGAGAGTGCGCGCGCCTCAGTTACATTTCCCTGTTCGTCGACCGTCACCTGAATCACAACGACGCCTTCCGCGCCGGCCGCTTTCGCATCGGCCGGGTAATCTGGCCTTGGCAGGCTGATAGCTCTGCCGTTCAGGACGCCAGCCGAAATCGGCCCGCGCTTTCCGGGTTCGGTCGGGATGCGCTGCGGATCGTCTGGCTTAGAGTTCTCGTTCTCGGCCCGCTTTGCGTTGGCGGCCTCGGCTGGGGCTGCGTTTACGCCACCTTCAGGTAAGGCGTTGGGAGGTTGGGCCGCGGCTGTTTGCTGGCTTTTTTCCGGAAGGACGAACGAACTTAGAAACTGCTCCTGCGTTGCATCGTCCTTTTTGGTATTCAAATAGACTATCGAATAGAAGCGCTTGCGGGTGGCGAACACTTGTGCCGTCCCGCTCAAGTCGCCAATCGTCAGGCGGTATTCGCGACCGGGATTTCCCTGCAGAGTCTTATCCCCGACCAGCGTCAGCTTTGCAATCGCGTCTTTGCGAATCTTCGGCGCAAAAAAAGTTTTGAACGCATCGACGTAAGAGTTCATACGCTGCATCTCTGTATACAACGCCGGATTCGATTTAATCCCGGTCAATGAAACGACGGCGAAGACCGGCCCCGGTTTAGCGTTGGAGAGATAAGTTCGCGTATTCAGTTCCATCTTGTGATACGGCTCTTTGCTGGTTTCGAAAGTTGAGCCCTTGGGCATCTGCACGGAAAACTCCTCGCCTTCAGGGCGAAGCGTTTCCCAATCCGGCGATGTGGTTAGGGATTGCCCCCGCACCGAGATGCAGGTTGTTAACGCAAGCAACAGGACGAATGGTTGAAGTTTGCAATGAAATGAACGCATGACCTATTACTCCTTTTAAGACTTTTCAGCGGTTCATGAGATTCATCGGGACGGCTGGATAGATTCTCGCTGCACCGGCAACTAATTTCAAGGCGGATTGCGTTTTGTTTTGTTTTGGCCGCCTCTAATTCACACCGGGTTTTAACCCGGTGATCACATTGCTTTTGACAAGAACCTGGAACCGTTTCAACGGTTTACTCTTCTGTTGCCTTATGTTCAGACGCCTAAAACCGTTGAAACGGTTCGGAGAATACAGCACGCCTTTACGTCACCGGGCTAAAGCCGCGGTGTGAATGAGAGCCGGAACGGGTGATACAGTTAATGGTCATGGTCAAATGCCAAGCCTAGAGCTGCGCCGTCATCTCGGCCGGGTTCCAGTAAGCATGCAGCATCTGTATTTTTCCTGCTTCGTTCACTTCGATAACATCGATGCCTTCGAAGTGCACCTTGTTACCAGCCTGGCTGATACCGCGCCCAGTCCACTTTATGGCCGCTCCATTCCCAGCGATGAAAACTTCGTCTTCGGTTAGCCCAACTTCTTTGAAGGCTACCATAACTGCTTGAAAAAACTCCTCAATTTTCTTATGACCTTGGTTTGGCGGGGTTCCCGCCGGGTCATAGGTTATCGCGTCTGCAGCAAATGTATTCAGAATTGCCTGTGGATCCATCGAGCGTATGGCAGCAAAGTAATTCTTGACTGTTTGCGCAATCATTTCTGGAGACATTTAACCCTGTTTCCTTTCTCGTTCCTGCTGCACCAGCACCCGTCGCAAAATTTTGCCCGCGGCAGATTTCGGGATCTTATCAATGAACTCGAGCAACCGAATCTTCTTGTACGGGGCTACGCGTTCGGCCACGAAATCCATCAACTCTTCCGCCGTGGGAACTCCGGTTTCTCCTTTTAATACCACGAAAGCCTTCGGTATCTCACCAGCCTCATCGTCCGGGCAGGGAATCACCGCAGCGTCGGCAACACACGGATGGGTCAACAAAAGAGCTTCGAGTTCTGCCGGTGGCACCTGAAAACCCTTGTACTTAATTAGCTCCTTGGCGCGATCGACGATGAAGAAGTG
>JBDUAQ010000245.1:0-4204 GCA_040004575.1 bacterium | reverse complement strand
CCAGCTTCCATTGCTCCAGCTTCCATATCGACGCTCTCAAATTTTGTTCGCACGGATCTCGACCACCTGGATCGCCTCATTTCCGCAACGCACGAGCTCTCGCGAACGACTTCGACAACCCTCGCGCTGGCCATGTCACAATCGACAGTCCCGGTTAGCGACGAACTTCATGAACTCAACAAGCAGATCAGAAGGTCATTTATTGGCCTCGAGGACCAACTGATCAATCTTCGTTTGGTGACACTGGGGCCAACGCTACAACATGCCGTGCGCGCCGGCCGAGCAGCCGCGCGATTAAAGGGAAAGATCATCAACTTCGAGATAATCGGTGCTGACATCCGTGTAGACAAGTTGCTCGTCGAGGCGATTGCTGATTCGCTGCTTCACCTCGTGCGCAACGCGGTGGACCACGGGATTGAAACCGTCGACGAGCGCATTCGAGCGGGCAAGTCGCCGCAAGGTACGGTGAGCATCGAAGCAGTCAGCGAGGGCAGCCAATCACGACTGCAGGTCACGGACGATGGCCGCGGCGTCGATCCGCTTCTCATCTCCGCAGCGGCACAGAGACTCGGACTCTTCCCGAGCGTTGTTCAACTCGATATGGAGCAAAGCCTGCGGATGATCTTCCGGCCTGGTTTCACTACCCTGCCATCGGCGTCAGCAATTTCTGGTCGTGGTGTTGGTCTCGATGTTGTGGAAACTGCGGTCGAACAAGTGGGCGGGGAGTTGCGCGTTTCGAGTAAGCCGGGACACGGAACGAACTTTGAAATTCGCTTGCCGGTTACGTTTGGACTGGTCGCCACTAACGTGGTTGTGTCGAACGGCAATCGCTACTGCATTCCCGCCAGCCAAACCTTGGGCATTGACGCTATCGATCTTGTCGATGGCGCTTCTGGCGCTAATCAAATCCAACAGGTTTCGATGCGCGAACTGCTGGGCCAACCTGAAGAGCCGGACGATTCGACGAGTCAATTACAGCTCATCACCTGCCAGTTTACGGAGGAACGAGCCGGGACGGAGAGTCAGTTAAAATGTGTTGGCATTGTTGTCGATCGGGTTGAGGAACCTCAGGAAGTGCTGGTCAGAACTCTCGGCCGGCATGCGGGACGCTGGTACGGCATCGCCGGGGCCACGAAGTTAAGAGATGGAACGGTCGCGCTCGTGCTCGATCTGCCGCGACTATTGAACAACACCAAATTCACTTTGTAATCGCCGCGTGGGAGTCTCCAGATGATGAAAGGTAAGCTCCTTCTCCTTTGGGAGAAAATTACAGCGAAAGAGAACCGCGACGCTATAGCTCGCAAGCTTCACGCCTCCATGCTTTCAAAGATCGCCTCGTTGGTATTTTTCGTCTTGATGATCTCGTTCTTGGTCAGATGGTTCATGACAGCAACCTGGCGCGATATCCTTGGTTACCTGGTTGTCATGGCTATCGTGGTTCTCGTGGTCTTTCTAATGATCGTTTCCCCGCGGGCAGAGCGAGTTATACAAGGCGCGTTCAACTACAATTTGCTTTTTGTTAAGTGGATGTTCATTTCCCTAACGCCTATTTATTTTTTCTACCTTGTCGTCGCGCCACTCGTCATAAAGGCGCCGCGTGGTTGGCTTCGATTGGTCGCGATTGTAGGCGGAGGTATCCTGCTCAGCGCGGGCTCCTTTGCGGTGATTACAGAGAGGAATCGGGAAAGAGTTCTGCCCTGGTTGCAAAAAAGAGTTGGGAAGTTCACCCCGATTGTCTATTCGGCCGATTTGCTTGTCATGGCAGTTTCGTATTTCTCAGCGGTGACTTATGTGCTCGTAAGCAGTAACCACTTGAATTTGACCAATCCTCAACAATCAACAGTATCTGCCGCCTCAATTCCCGAGTTTTATGTATGGCACTTTTTTCAGGCGATTCCCCTGATAAAAATAAATGAAACGCTGCAATGGCAGGCACCCCTGACCTACAAGGGGGGCGCAGTCGGTCTAATGCTGTTGTTGTTTCAGTTGATGGTGATCTTGCCTGTGATCCGAGCGTTCGTATGGTACTGGAAACGCCAGGAGCCGCCGGCGAAGGAGTTACGACCAATCCATTTTCGGATGCAGGGTATGCCAGCTCGTGGCGGCTTCATAAGCCAACGCCACGCGCAGCGGCGCGCCCTCGTCGTAAAGTCCGCCCGTAAACATGATTGATTGCGGCAAGCCTTTGGGAAAACCGCAGGGCACAGCCACTGCCGGGTGACCGGTGAGATTCGTGATCAGCAAACTCAAACTGCCCGGCGCCGGCGAAACAAACACATCCCACTTCGACATCAACTCTTCCATCTCGTGCATCAGCAGCCGACGCGCACGCTGGGCCCGGATGTATTCAACCGCAGGAATGAAACGTGAACTGCGAAACGTATTGGGCCAATCGTTTTCGCTCTGACCGGAGAGTTGGTTGACGCGTCCATCGCGCGTGATGTCGTCAAATGCCGTCGCCGCTTCCGCAACCAGGATTATTCTGAGTGCCGCTACGGAAAACTTTGGCATCTCGATCGGCTGTAGGTTTGCGCCGGCGGATTTCAAGGCGTCGAGCGCCTGCTGGTAAATAGTTTTCCGTTCCGGATCCGTTTGCTGATCAAACTCCGTCTTGAGATAACCAATCCGCATGTTGGCAAGCGACCTGGCCGGCTCCCAGTTGAAAGGAACGTCGCCTACCGTCAAGTCTCGTCCATCCGGTCCATACATTCCATTGAGAGCGGCGGCGCAATCCTCAACGCTGCGACAGATCGGTCCGATCTTGTCCATCGTCCAACTGAGTCCCATCGCGCCATATCGGCTGACGCGTCCGTAGGTCGGCCGCAAGCCGGCTACGCCGCAACGCGATGACGGCGAAATGATCGAACCCAGTGTTTCAGTGCCAATTGAAAAGCCAACCAGTCCGGCAGCGGTCGCCGATGCCGGCCCGGCTGAAGACCCACTCGAGCCCGTTTTGTCTTCCTCGACTTGCCACGGATTCCGCGTCATGCCGGCGAACCAGCGGCCTCCCTGCGCGAGCGCGCCCATCGAAAGCTTGGCAACGAGGATCGCGCCCGCTTCGCGTAAACGCTCGACGACTGTGGAGTCGTAATTGATGACCTGATCGCGATACGGTTCTGCTCCCCAGGTAGTGCGAATTCCTTTTGTCGCGAACAAATCTTTCGCGCCCCAGGGGATGCCATGCAGCGGTCCGCGATATTTCCCGGCTTTGATTTCGCGTTCGGCGTCGCTTGCCTGCGCCAGTGCGAGATCTTCCGTCAGCGTCACGACGCAGTTGAGCTTTGGTCCAAACTTCTTCAGGCGAGCGAGGTACATCTTAGTTAGATCAACTGGCGAAACTTTGTGGGTGCGAACTAACTCAGCAAGTTGAGTCAACGGTGCAAAAGCCAGGTCCTCAAGTGAACCAAATTTTGGCGGCTCGACTTTGCTCAACTTGAATTTCGCCGGTTTCCGGTCGAACTTACTGCCCGGAAGCGCTGGATGAAACAAAGTCGCCGGTTCGGTATCGAGCGGGATGTCGATCTTCCGCAGCGCTTCATACCGATCGAGGTTCGCGCTTACGTTCTGAAGGGCCATAGCCTCCTGTGCGTCGGTGAGTTCAATGCCAATCAGTTTCTCGGCCTGGCGCAGCATGTCTTTCGTTACACGCAACGGCGCGGGCGTTGGCGAGGGCGTCGGACTGGGAGATGGAGTCTGCGCGAGGGCTGTTGCGATATTGAGATGCGGCGTCGCCAGCGCTACGGCGCCCAGCGCTGGAACCAGCTTTACGAACGTGCGCCGGTTTACCGTTTTGACTTCAGACGTTGACGACTTTTCAACTCGCTTCTTCTTGCTGTCGGATATCTTCATCAAGGTAGTGATCTCCTCCTGCTTCGTGCTCTCGTGACCAAAGCCCTCCATAACTGCCCCACCCCGGCCCGGCTGCCCGGCTGGGGACCCCGGTGTCGGGCTACTGCCCCGGCGCTGCTCTGAGTTCTGCCCACTGCTCAATGCTCACTGCTCACTGCCTACGGTTTCACCATCCCCTGATTTCCTACGGGCACGAGCGCGCTGCCGTATTTCATCTTCAGCAGTCTTGCGGAGCCGTTGTTGTAAACGGTAAGGATGTAAAGGTTGTCATACTCTGTTTCCGGAATGATTGGTAACTGCGGCCCACCCATGGCTGCGATTATTTCCGGAACACTATTGTTGTGTCCGGCGATGA
>JBDUAQ010000076.1:0-14286 GCA_040004575.1 bacterium | reverse complement strand
CGTCAGGTTTGCCATACATGATCCAGATCCGTCCGCGATCGGATTTCCAACCCGGCATGCCTGAAGCGAAATGCTCATTCGTATAAGCAATACGCTCGTAGTATTCCTCTTTGAACTCATTTTCATCAGTGTCAGGATCGGGATCGCGCCGGCGCCAGAATTCTTCAATGAACCGTTCACGTTCATCATCGGTGGCCAGTTTCTTGAAAGCCTTTCGCTCTTCGTCGGTAATCACATAAGTGACGTCCTTCTCAAGCCAATCCTTGTAAGCCTTCTTGAGTTCCGGCTTCACATTGCGAGGCTTGTCCATCGGATCCTGGCTTTTCGTTTTGTCTTGCGCGAACCCAAACAGGCTGGTCCCAGCCAGGACCAACGAGAAAACGGCCAGGCGAAAAGAGGCATTCTGGTACGACATAACTAAACTCCTGATATCACTGATGCAAACGTCTTATGAAGACTGAATCGAGACACTGACAATGAATCTAACTCGTTGCGGAGACTAAAGGATTTTAGGTTTCCCCGGGAACACAGTCAAGATGCCATAAATACGGCTCTAAGTTGCCTTTTTCTCCATTCAAACCGTCGTTCTTGGCCGACTAAAAATCCAGGCGACGAATATCGATACAATGTAGAGCGCAATCATGGGCGCGGCAAACAAGAGCATGTTGGGAATGTCGTTAGTGGGCGAGAGAACGGCCGCGGCAATCAGAATCACAATCAGCGCCGTCTTCCAAATCTTTATCAGAAACTTCGCGGTCACCAGCCCAATCCGAGCCAGCACATAAGTAATTGCCGGCATCTGGAAAACTACACCCATGCCTAACATCACAATGATGATGAAGTCGAAATAGTCGTCGGCTTTTAGCAGGAGCCTGAAGTCCTGGCCTAACCCGAGCAGATACCTCGCGGCGGGTGGGAAAAGGATCTTGTAAGCGAACGCCGCTCCGAGCACAAACGAAATCGACGAGAGGGCGATAAATGGGGTGACGTAGCCACGTTCGTGTGGATACAGCCCGGGCGAAACAAAGGCCCAGATTTGCCACAGCAGGAACGGCACCGACAGGCAAATTGCTGCATAGATCGAAACCTTCATGTAAAGCGAAAAGGGATCTATCAGGCTGTTGACTATCAGCTTGTCACTAATCCCGGCATAGTCCTCGGGCAAAGCTTTGAAGTCGACGGGCAGACGTACGCCCTTCGGTATGATCGTGTTGCCCGCATACAAAGCCTCTTCGGTAAACAGTGCGAATTGTCCCTGGGAGTCTTTGGCAACGCGGGCCATCACCGAAGCGCCTGCCGGTATCACGCTCGTTCCAATCTTTGTTTCCTCCGAGAAGATATAACGCCCGATATCGTTTTCCTTGACCGCGGTCAGTGGCAGGATTTTCTCATTACCGGTCAGGCCGTTGATCGGCACTTGGCGCCTTTGTGCTTCGGCAAGAGCGCGCTCAACCGGCTTCGCAAGAAAACTGTAAATGCGATCGGATACAAACCAGCAAAGCGTGGCGGCGATAAATACAAACGCAATGGAGCGCATCAGGCGGCTGCGCAGTTCGTCCAGATGTTCGAGGAAAGACATCTGGCCGCCGAGTTCTTCTTCCCTGGGCTTACCTGTTCCGAGTGCTCTTTGAAACGTTGACATCAATAATTATTTTCGCGCGATCTAACTCATAACCAATCATTCTTGGGCGAGTGTTTGGGTTCGTCAGTTACCCTTTCAACGTCACCCTGATCGGAAGCTAAGTCGGTTTTGCTGGAAGAATAAAGCGGATCCGAACCCATCGCGTGACGGGCGATTACCTGATCTGGAGTTACGGTCGAAATGCTCGGGGCTTGCAACGGACCCTCGGCTTCAGGATCCAGAATCGAACTTTGCCCGGGCAGTGCTGAACCATTAGCGCCAGTCACGTCTTCAAGACTGACCTCTCTGTCCCAGGTGCGCTTGAAATCTTCGGAGGCACGCCGAAACTCTGCCAGGCTTTTACCCAGTTTGCGGCTGATCTGCGGGAGCTTGCGTGGGCCGAAAAACACCAGCGCCATCACTAAGATGAAAACCAGCTCGGTACTGCCGAGCGACTCGAGAATCAATAAAACCACTTTCGCAAATACCTTTCAGCGCGGTTGCCGGGAAGACACCTTTTCGCGGTGGAAGATTGTAACCCGTGGTCTGACAAACCAGAAGGTAGCAAGTACACAAACTCACTTTCGCTTCTCAATCCTACTCAGAATCTGCCATATCTGGTTGCTTGACACCTGGCTTCGCTGTCCCGCAACCTCTTAGTTCAAATGACAGACCTCGACAAGCGTGAATGATCCTCCGGGTATTCAGGAAGATTCTATGGTTCCGCTGGAAGACAAGGTGACACCGCCAATCGCTGATACCGCGACCGCTCTCCTCGAGCGATTCGCTGAAGTGGCGGAGCAAGTTGCGTCTACGACGAAGAAACTTGAGAAAACCGCGCTGGTGGGAGCCTACCTCAGGCAACTTAATGATAAAGACCTGGCTCGCGCCGCTCGTTATTTCGCCGGCCACCAATTCCCACAGAACGACGCGCGCACAACAAACGTCGGTGGCAGTATCATCAGCGCGGCTTTAAGCGAAGCGACTGGTTTTAGTCAGCAGGAACTAGCCCCTATCTATGTTCGGCTTGGAGATGCCGGCGAAACTGCGCACGAAGTCGTTAACGCGGCAAAGCGCTTCCATCTCCCGACGATTAGTCTTGCCGAGACAGAGTCAATTATCACCAGGCTTAGTGAAACGCGGGGCATTAAGAACAAGACCGGCTTGTTGGTGGCGGTGTTGGATCACGCAACGCCGCTTGAAGCCAAATACCTGATCAAGCTATTGGCGAGTGATCTGCGAATCGGGCTTAGAGAAGGGCTGGTTGAAGATTCCATCGCCCGAGCCTTTGAGCGTCCGCTGGCGAACGTAGCCAGAGTAAACATGCTCCTTGGCGACTTAGGCGAAACCGCGGTGCGCGCCCGGGCCGACGATCTCCAGAACGTCAACATGCGCCTGTTTCACCCAATCAAGTTCATGCTGGCAACACCTGCTGCTGATCTCGCGGATGTCGCCCGCACGATGCCGGTTCAGTTTTTCGTGGAGGATAAATTTGACGGAATTCGCGCGCAGGTACACATAAAAGACGGGCGCGTAGCTATTTACTCCCGCACCATGGATGAGATCACTCATCGCTTTCCCGAGCTGATATCTCCCCTGAATACTCTCAACGTCGATGCCGTCATCGATGGCGAGATTGTGCCCGCACGCGACAACCGCATCCTGCCATTTAGCGAACTGCAAAAGCGTCTGGGCAGAAAAAACGTTGGGGAAGATTTGTTACGAGCGGTTCCCGTCATCCTCGTGGCCTATGATCTCTTGTACGCAGCCGGGCGAGTATTAACGGATGAATCACTCGAGGAGCGACGCAGGCTTCTCGAGGAAATGATTCCATTAGAAGGACCCGTGCGGGTGTCACTTGCGAAACGATTCGACGCTGTTGTTGCCCTCGATACGGAGTTTGACGCGGCGCGGGCTCGCGGTAACGAAGGCCTCATGATCAAGAGTCCGGCGTCCTCATACAAACCCGGTAGACGCGGACGTGAATGGCTAAAACTGAAGCGAGCCATCGCCACGCTGGATGTAGTCGTCACCGCGGTCGAAGTGGGTCATGGCAAACGGAGAAACCTGCTTTCGGACTATACGTTTGCAGTGCGCCGCTCGGACGAAGATGACGAGCTACTGAACATAGGTAAGGCTTATTCAGGTTTGACAGACGCCGAGCTAGCCGAGATGACCAAGTGGTTTGCTCAAAACACAATCAAGGAATTCGCTCACGGAAGAGTCCGCGTAGTTCAGCCGGAGACAGTAATTGAAGTGACCTTTGACCGAGTCCAGGAGTCGAAAAGACACAAGAGTGGCTATGCGCTCCGCTTTCCCAGAATCCTTAGACTGCGGCCCGACAAGAAAGCAAGTGAGATCGATACGCTGGAAACGGTTCAAAAGCTTGTCGCCGAAAACACAAACTAGCCCGAGGGCTGCGAAACTTGCCCGCCTCGAGATCACTGGCAAGTTCTTAGCAGCCCATAGGGGCATGTCCGGACTACTCCGTCATCAATTGGCTCTTGCCTTCCCTGGCAAAATGAAGGTAGCATGCGCCCAGTCAGCGCCCCCTCGCCGTGAGTACGACAGGATAACCGGCAAGTCGCACACTAGCTTAGGCGATGGCGTGACTCAATCAGCGGAAACTTGAAATCTTTAGCTTGTTCGACGTTTTCTTATCTTAGTAGACCAAGCCTAAAGCCCACAGAATGTCCGCGATGTTCAGGGAACTGATGTCGCCATCGGTCGCTGATGATCCAGCCGGGAAGCCGCCGTTTTCGGGCGCTTTCGGAGTCTCGGTATCACCGGGGGCCGGAATTGGACAACCTGGGGTGTGCTGCTCACCAGGCGTAGGCGTAGGGTCGTCAGCATACGCAGGAATACTAAGGGAAAGCGCTAGAAGCGCGGCGGCGCAAATTGCTTTAGTAGTTTTCATTCTGTCTCCAAGTGTTCTGGGTGGTAGATACAATCGCACGATGAAGGAAACCAGTCGGTCTAACGAAGCGCATGATAGCTGTCTGGTAATTCTGTTGCAAGGTTTCTTGCACTATTATAGAAGGGATGCCCTCACATGAAAATAAAACACATGGAATCGCTACAATCTGACATTCTGGCTACCACGATTGGCGAACGGGCGCTCGAACTATGCGCGCGCGCTAAAACGCTGGAGGAAGCAGGAAAGTATGAAGATGCCAGGTTAGTTCTAGGTGAATTCTGGCAGCGCATAGGTGAGCGTCCAAAGCTTGACGGCCTCGAACGACCCGTCCGAGCTGATCTGCTTTTGCGCGTCGGCGCTCTCTCGGGCTGGATAGGAACTGCCAATCAGATTCCCGGAGCACAAGAAATTGCCAAAGACCTCATTTCCGAGAGCGCTGCAATCTTTGAAGCGTTGAACATGACGGAGAGGGTAGCTGAAGCGCGCGTCGACCTTGGCACTTGTTACTGGCGCGAAGGCTCTTTTGATGAGGCCAGGATTACCTTCGACGATGCTTTGCAACTCCTTGGAGACATCGAAAGTGAACAACGGCTTAGGGCCCTTCTAAATAAAGCGATCGTCGAACATGTATCTTCCCGTTTGCAAGAAGCGGTCAAAATTCTTGTGGAATCAGAGTCGTTGTTTGAAACCAGCGGCAACCAGATGCTGCGAGGTAAATTTCATAACGAGTTTGCGACAGTGCTCAAGCATGTGGGCATGGTGGAAGGCCGGGAGGATTATATTGATCGGGCCCTGATGCAATACACGGCCGCTAGTATCGAATTTGAGAAGGTGGGTCATGAGCGCCTCCTGGCCGGTGTTGAGAACAACCTGGGCCTTATGTTTATTCACCTGGGAAGATTTGAAGAGGCCCATGCGCATCTTGACCGCGCGCTTTCCGTCGCTACTAAGTCAGACAAAGGGCGTCGGGCTCAATTCGAGGATACACGCGCCCGAGTCTTTCTGGCTGAGGGAAAACTCGAGCAAGCCGACAGGGTTGCCGCTTCGGCGGTAAAAGGGTTTAGAGAAGGCGACGAACAGGGTCATCTGGCAGCGGCCCTAACAACACATGCGACCATACTCGCCAGGCTCGGGCGGCACCGCGATGCTCTTGCAATGCTCAACGAGGCTGTAAGGACGGCCACGCAGGTGGGCGATCCAGAAGATGCAGGAATTTCCTCTATCACAATTATTGAAGAACTGTCATCGGTACTGTCGCCGGCAGAATTACAAAACCACTACCGCAGCGCCGAGGCCTCGCTGAGGCATTCTCAACACGCTGCCATTCGCTCCCGTTTGGGCGGATGTGCGCGAACGCTGCTTGCTAATGAGGTACGCTCTTCGTCGACACCTCCATTAGATGGTTCGGCGCCGGCGGCCAGCTCTTCTGATAGCTCGCTCGAAGAACAGGTCCTTCGTTACGAGGGCGAACTGATCAGGCGCGCGCTGCAAGCATCTGATGGCAGCGTTACACGCGCTGCGCGCCTGCTGGGCGTGACGCATCAGGGTTTGGCCTTCATCCTCAATGGCAGACAAAAGAATTTGCTGTCGTCGCGGAAACCGGCGAAGCCTCGCCGGCGGAGCATCATCCGCTATCATTGAGAGCCAAGTCGCCGACTTCGAGTTCTTCCTTCCTTGGTATCAAGCATCCCATAGCGCGCGGTTAGGGCAACGTCGCTGGTTCGTTTGCGCTCTAACGGTTGCTGCAAATATCATTCGGTTTCGATTCTCGCGGATAGTTAATCAATGAACACTTTAAAGACTTTTTTCATAGTTGGCCTTTTGTTCGCCCTTGCCGCTGAAGCCGGGGCACAGGGTCCGCCCCGTAGAGGTACACGATCTCCGGCGACTGCCAAGCCCGCTGCCAGCCAGCCATTCTCGCAACCGCAGCCGGTGACAACAGCGCCGGTGGCGGCCCTTCCCAGTGCGCCGATTCCTCTGGCGGTCGTCAACGGGCAGAGCATCACCAGCGCTGAGATCGATCCCAAAGTGCGCGAAGAGGTGAATGCTCTTGAAGGGAGAATCGCCGAGGCCCGCAAGCAGGTTCTGGAACTCCAGGTCAACACGCTGTTGTTGGAAAATGAAGCTGCCAAGCGGCGGATGAGTCCACAGCAGTTGTACGAGCTTGAGATCGGCCGAAAGATAACTGAACCAACGGCGGCTGAAATCGATAAGTTCATTCAGGAAAACCGCGATCAGATCGATCAAACTGATCCCGCTGCGATACGCCGGCAGGTAGCGGACTTTTTGAAAGGCGACAAGGAAGCGAGGCTCACGGATGAATTCATCAAACGTGCCCGCGTCTCCAATCCGGTTTTGATCGTGGCTCCCACAAGTGCTGCGGCTCTGCCACCGACCGCGGTGATTGCGACCGTCGGTGGGCGGCCCATAACCGCAGGAACAATCGAGGAGCGACTCAAGCCAATCATTTACAAGCTCCGGCTCAACACATATCAACTTGCTCGACAGGCATTGGATCTGACCATCAACGATTTACTATTGCTCGCGGAAGCAAACCGGCTCAACGTTGCTCCGGAAGAAATTGTGCGCAAGGAAATAACCGAAAAGATCCATTCTCCCACTGAGGCCGAGATCGCCAAATTTTATGCTGACAACAAAGCCACAATTCCGGTTGAGCTTGCAGCAGCCAGCAACCAAATCGCGACATACTTGCAGGAGCAGGAGCGACAGCGGTTGGACCAGGAGCTTTCCACACGCCTTCGAGCCGGCGCTAACATCCGCTTGCTGATCTCCGAACCCGCGCTCCCAGTACAAATGATAAGCGTTGACGACGATCCGGTTCGCGGTGATGCAAACGCCCCGGTTACGATCGTCGAGTTCACCGATTTCCAATGTCCGTCCTGCGCGGCCATGCAACCGATACTGGAAGAGGTACTGAAATCTTACGGCAACAAAGTGAGGTTGGTTGTGCGTGACTTTCCGCTGGCGATGCATGCAAACGCCCTCAAGGCTGCGGAAGCGGCGAATGCGGCAAATGCTCAGGGAAAGTTTGTTGAATACACGGCTTTACTCTTCAAGCGACAGGATGCGCTGGATGTTCCCTCGCTGAAAAAATACGCGAGCGAGATCGGCTTGAACCGGGCGCGTTTTGATGCCGAGCTTGATAGCGGGAAATATGTTGCCGAAATAAAACATGACCGCGACGACGGAGAGATATACGGGATAGACAGCACGCCGGCAATTTTCGTAAATGGCCTGGCCCTGCGTGAGATGAGTGTTGAGGCTTTGCGCGCGTTGATCGATCGCGGAGTCGCCGGCGCCAATTCAACTCCTAAAGTTTCGGCGAAATAGTTTCCTCAGTCGGTCTTCTTCTTATCAAACAGGTTGCAGGCCTGGTATGCGCCGGTTGGATCCACCGCCGTGCGCCCTTCCTCGATATGTTTGATGATCCCGTTCTGGTCCACCACAAAGGTCGCTCGATTTCCGTATCCGGTTAGCTCGTTGTAAACGCCGTAGTCCTTAACTGCTTTGCGGTTCCAATCGCTGAGCAAGGGAAACTTCACAGCTATGTCTTCCGCGAAGCGCCGGTTGGCCGGAGAGCTGTCCATGCTAATTCCCAAAACCTGCGTATTCGTCTCTTCGAATTTGGCGATATCAGCCTGATACGCCTTCAGTTCCTTCGTTCAACCACCGGTGAAGGCAAGCACGTAAAAGGCAAGCACCACGTTTTTCTTGCCTTTGAAATCGTGCAGACTAACCGGCTTGCCTTCAGTGTCGGTGAGCGTGAAGTCGGGAGCAGCCTGGCCAACTTTCAAATGGGTTTTCGGTGGCGCTGGTGGGGGTGGTGCAGGCGAGGCAGCCGGTTGCTGCGCTAACGCCGGCAGGGCAAGAATCGCCAGCAACAAGATCAGTGGTACGAATCTCTTTATCATTTCGGCTCCTTTGAATTAACAGCGTGGAAACTATTCCGAGTCGACATTGAACTCCGCGTTAAGGAGGTACGTGATTCTTAAGTAAGACTTCCGTCCTTCCCCTGACAAACATTTGCCTGCAAATCCAGTTAGAGCATAAACCCTGGCGCTTCGCGGGGGCAAGGTTTAGTACAATAGATCCCAGTCCGGAACAAGGAACCGAAATCGAATGGTCTCGCTGAAACCAGAACGACTGAAACGATACAAAGACGTCGCGCTGCTGCTAGTAAAGTATGGACGTTCGGATCTGGTGAAGCAGGCGGGACTCGCAGACCACCTGGAACTTGACGAGCAGGCGCTTGCGGAAAGCTCTCCCAAGGCTGAAGAGTTGGCTGCCGATCTGGAGAAGCTTGGTCCGACGTTCATCAAGTTGGGCCAGTTGCTTTCCACGCGCGCCGACCTGTTGCCGGCTGCTTACCTTGAAGCTCTGACGCGTTTGCAGGATCAGATCGAGCCGTTCGCGTACGAGGAAGTTGATCGCATCGTCTCTGGTGAGATCGGGGTGCGCATCTCCAAAGCTTTTGCCGACTTCGATCGAGTCCCTTTGGCTGCCGCTTCCCTGGCCCAGGTTCATCGCGCCCACATGCGTGATGGCCGCGAGGTCGTAGTTAAGGTACAGCGACCGAACATTCGCGACCAGATAGTTGAGGACCTCGAAGCGCTGGGCCAGATCGCCCAGTTTCTTGATGCTCACACCGAACTTGGCAAGCGCTACGATTTTGAGAACATGCTGGACGGACTGCGCGCCAGTCTGTTGCGTGAGCTGGACTTCAAACTCGAGGCCAACAATCTCATCACCTTCGCTGAAAACCTGCGGGAGTTTGATCGCATAGTTATTCCCGAGCCCGTCGAAGATTTTTGTACTTCCCGCGTCCTCACGATGGAATATATACCCGGTAAGAAG
This sequence comes from bacterium, assembly GCA_040004575.1. Taxonomy (GTDB): domain Bacteria; phylum Acidobacteriota; class Blastocatellia; order Pyrinomonadales; family Pyrinomonadaceae; genus PSRF01. Next base: position 4,873 of record JBDUAQ010000076.1, on the reverse strand, counting down.
ATTACAGATTTGAGCCCGCTGCGTTTGCTGGAAATCGACGGGCCCGGTCTCGCTCGGGAGTTGTTTCGCGCCTACCTGAAACAGATTTTGCTTGACGGGTTTCTCCATGCTGATCCGCACCCCGGCAATGTTCTCCTCACTGACGACGATCAGATCGCGTTGTTGGATCTGGGAATGGTATCGCGTCTATTGCCTGGTCTCCGCGACAACGTGTTGCGACTGCTGTTGGCTATCAGCGAAGGACGCGGCGAAGAGGCGGCTGAGGTCACCATTCGTATGGGTGAGCCCAAACCACGTTTTGACAGGATTGACTTCACTAAACGCATCGCCGCGGTGGTCGCCGAGAATGCGGATGCCAGCCTGAGCCGGCTCAACTCCGGCCAGGTCGCTCTGGAGATCACAAAGATATCCGCTGATTGCTGGTTTCGGCTACCGGGCGAGTTCACGCTGGTGGCCAAAGCTTTGTTGAATCTCGATCGCTCAGTGCTCACGCTCGACCCCACCTTTGAACCAGCGGGAATCATTCGCCAACGCGCAATGGAGATATTGCAACGAAACCTGCTCCAGAGTGTGACCCCTGCAAACCTGATCGGCGGAGTGGTCGAGCTCAAGGAGTTTGCTGAAAAACTTCCGGGCCGCGTCAATAAAATCCTCGATACGATAGGTAACAACGAATTCAAGATTGACGTTAATGCGATCGACGAGAAGATCGTGCTCGAGGGTCTGCAGAAAGTTGCAAACCGCGTGGCGCTGGGACTGGTGCTTGCGGCGCTGATCGTTGGCGCGGCAATGCTGATGCGGGTTGAGACTCCGTTCAAGATCTTCGGCTATCCCGGCTTTGCGATGATCTTCTTTTTGCTGGCTGCCGTCGCTGGCCTCATACTGGTTGGCACAATCGTCATGACCGACGTGAAGGCTCGCAAAAAACCGGATCAGTAGTTCTCATTACCACCGCCCGGCTTCGGTGAGACCGTCCCAGTATTTACACGGATGTATGAGTATGAGCGATGCGAGTTTGACGAGGGCGATCGTCCGTGTTCCCAGCACTAGTTTTATTGGTGGACTGACTACTACAAATCTCGGCTTGCCGGATTATGAACGTGCGCTACGACAACATGCTTTATATTGCGATGCGCTCGAGCAGTGTGGGCTTGATTTAACGCGATTAGAGCGTGACGAAGGATATCCTGACTCGACTTTTGTCGAAGATACCGCTGTATTAGTCAGGGTCAGGCAGAAACCCGCGCTTGAGCAAGGGCCCGCGCGCTTCGATCTCCTGGAACAGAACCAAGCCCTCCCTGACGGTCAGGCTTCTGCCATAGCGTGCATACTCACGCGACCGGGCGCGGCCAGCAGAATGGGAGAAGTAACGAGTATCAAGGAACTGCTTTCCCAGTTTTTCCCTCAAATACATTCCATACATGAACCGGGCACGCTCGATGGCGGCGACATCTGTGAAGCAGGCAATCATTTCTTTACCGGCATTTCAGAACGCACGAATGAGGCCGGCGCCGGGCAGTTGGCGGAGTTCCTGACCTCCAAGGGTTACACCTCAAGCTTCGTCGACATACGCGACGTTAAAAACATTTTGCACTTGAAGAGTGGCGTGGCTTACTTGGACGATAACCGGTTAGTGGTTACAGAAGCGCTTGCTGATCGCGAAGAGTTTAGCGGCTATGATCTCGTGCGCGTGAGCACGAGTGAAGAGTATGCGGCCAACTGCGTGCGGGTTAACGACAATGTTCTGATTGCGGCTGGCTATCCAGGGTTGGCGGGGACGCTCGCAAATCTGGGCTACAAGACCATCACCCTTGAGATGTCGGAATTTCAAAAGATGGATGGGGGCCTCAGTTGCTTGTCGCTACGATTTTGAAAAGAAAGTCGGCAGGAGGCAGGTAGACGCGAGGGTGCTATGACCCAAGAAATTCTCGCAGCGCTTGTTCTTCGTCTTCGGTTAGAAAACTAAACACGAGGCCAAACCCGATACGGAGCTGGAAGGAAGTTACTTCACCTCGCAACTGCAGCCATTCTCCAGAAGGCAACTTGATTTCCACGCCCACGATTTCGCCAACATCGACCCTGCCGACTGTGTTAACAAAACATCCTCCCAGGCTCAGGTCTTCGATCCGGCCTTCGTGGTCGCCGTCAAGACCGCCCCACTTCGCCGAGAGGTTGGTTGCAACTCGTTCGTCGCTACGTCTGTTGTCAGTCATTCAGTGCGTCCTTCTAGCACAAACTGTTAGTTTGCGTGTTGTCAGCAGCGTCAGGATCGCAAACTAACAGTTTGCGTCATTAGCTCCGAAAGCGATTCCTTGTCGTCCGTCAGATAGTAATTTCCCGCATCATCCGCATAAAACTTGCGCAAGAACTCAATTCCCTCTTCGGTACTCAGCGAATGCAACGCCTCCATGTCGAGATTGGACGCAAATCGCTCTTTGCGTTCCGGCCGGTCGAGATAGCCTTCCCGATACACGGATTTCGCATCGCGAAATTGGCCCGCCCCTAATTCGCGGGGCGCAAGGAAGGCGTTGTTGTATTCCAGCTCCAAAATGCCGTAGTCGTGGCGGTCGCAGAGATCTTCAAGGGCGGCGATGGAGTAACCATAGAAATGATACCGGAGTTGAAAGTCCGGATCGAACTTCACTACAAACCTGAGTGGCGGCGGTATGTTCTCGTTAATCTCGGTAACCACCAGGCCCGGCCGGAAGTTGGACAACACCGCATCGAGCACCCAGTAATCGTTTCCGTCGATATCGAGGCAAAGAACGCCAAAGTTCTCTTCGACGTCGCAATCTTTAAGTAACGACCTGATATTGCTCGGGTCTGCCAGCGAATTGGAGACTTGAGCTTGAGGAAACTTGCTGTAGACCTTCGCCAGCAAGGCGTGCTTCTGCGGATCAGCCTCGATACCCAACGCTTTCCAGCCTGCCAACAAGAGTGCATAACTGTTTGACCAGCGCACACCGTTACCCGCTCCGATATCAACAACTGTTCGGGGTCGATCCTTTGGCAGTAATTGCTCGATGTACTTAGCGAGAATGTTTTGTTCATTGGCGTGGGAAAATCGTCCGCGAAGAGAATACCTGACCTTTTGCAGTGCCAGCTCAATGCGCGCGCCATAGTGTTGAGTCGTTTTAGTCAGATTCATTTCGGTGCGAGGGTTCAATGTTGCCCGGGCGTTAACGAGCGAAGGAGCGGGCTAAAGATATCAAAGTCACCTTCCGATGCAAACCTGATTGCAAGAGGGAGAATCACTATTCTGAAAGGCCCAGGTGTCCGTAATAGATTTTGGTGTCGTATTCAAAGCTGACGATTCCTTCTTTCTGATTGCGGTTGAATGCTTCCTCAAGCTCACTAAGCATTGCGGAGAAATTTGGCTGATTCTGATCAGGCGCGTATGACGACGAGAGAAGCCGTCCCTTGAGCGACTCGAAATCAAAGTGTTGCGCGTTTTCAAGCGTTCGCAACTCGAAAGCTTCGGGTGCAAAAAACGTTGCAATTTCGCCGGCGACGTTCTCGTGTCGCACCTTTTCGTAATCGGTTCCGTAGCGAAGCAGAAGTTCTTCGTAAGCGCGCAGGAAAGCGGTTGAGTCCAGCCGCCGTTCATTCCAGATTAGGACGACCCAACCGTCCGGCTCCAATATTCGTTGGAATTCCCTCTTGGCCTTATTCCGATCAAACCAATGGAACGCCTGTGCGGCAGTAACAAAATCAACGGTTTTTGTATCCAGTGTCGTGGCTTCCGCGGTAGCATCAATGCTCTTGAACTTCGAGTGTTTCTTTAGCAGATCCTCAGCCGTCCGGCGCATCGCCGCATTTGGTTCAATGGCGAACACGGAATTCCCGTTTTTCAGAAACAACTCAGACAATATACCGGTGCCCGAGCCGATGTCTGCGATTACCCAATTTTCAGCGAGTCCACACGCTGACTTGAGAATCTCAATAACAGCGGCAGGGTAACCTGGCCGGAACTTGGCGTAGTTGTCAGCACGGGTTGAAAAACGAGCTAAAGGATCACTCATGGCAGGATTCTAGCCGAAACCGGCTGAGAGTGATGAAGCTTTCGGCGAGCTGAACGAAACTCTAAAACGAGTTCCTTCGGCGCGTAGCGTCGAAATGACTTTATCCGGGCGTTTCAACGCCGGGCTAAATTCAGGTGCCACTACGCGGCACTAGTCCTAATCCAAGCTTTCTGAAGTTTCTTGGACGATTGTTACTTGCGTGGAAGCAGAGTGCCTTCGGACACAGGGCCACTTGGCGGGTAAAACTTAACGAACAGGCGATGTCCCAACAGGAGCAAGAGGATAAAGCCGAACGTCAGCGGGAAGCGAGTGTCCGACTTTACGAACAGCCAGAAATGAAGTGCGCCGGCTATGCCCGCGGCGTAAACCAACTTGTGCAATTTGCTCCAGCGCTTTCCGCCCAGGCGCTTAACCATTTTGCTGGTCGAGGTGATAGCCAATGGCAGCATCAGGAAGAAGGCTGTCATTCCAAAAGCAATAAACGGGCGTGTTACCACATCACGGGGAATGCTTAGAAGATTGAAGTAACGATCAAACCCGACGTAGGTAAGGAGATGAAGACATCCATAGAAAAACGCGAAGAGCCCAAGCATACGGCGAAACTTCACGAGCCAGTTCAATCCCGTAATTTTTCGCGCCGGCGTAACAGCCAGCGTAATCATCAGAAAAATCAGCGTCATCATGCCGGTCGTGCGGGTCATGAACTCGCCAGGGTTGGCACCCACTCGTTTGTGGAAAACGTCCCACAGGAGCAAGGCCAGCGGCACCAGAGCGTTCACGAAAAGCACAAACTTTGAAAACCGAAGGTCTTTCATAAAGCAGTGGTCAGTGGTCCGTGGTCAGTGGTCAGT
>JBDUAQ010000244.1:0-4227 GCA_040004575.1 bacterium | reverse complement strand
ACATCGCAATCCAGTCGCTGCATGCAGGCCCGCGTCAGGTGTTCACCTAACGGCGCCGCGCCACAAAAGATGGTTTTCAGTTTGGACAAATCATAATTGTCAACCACCGGGTTCTTGCTGAGTGCGAGCACGATCGGCGGCACCAGATGCGCCAGGGTCACGCCGTGGTCCTGGAGCAACTGGAGGAAGAGCTCGAGTTCAAAACGCGGCACTGTCACAATGGTGGAGCCCTGATAGAGACCCATGTTCAAGACGACAACCAGGCCGTAAATGTGAAAGAGAGGTAACACGCAGATCAGTGTGTCGTTCTCAGTGAAGTAGTCGAGACCTTCCATCTGGCACATGTTGGCGACCAGATTGTAGTGTGTGAGCATGACGCCTTTGGGAAGTCCGGTGGTGCCGCTCGAATAGGGAAGCGCGACCAGATCCTCACGCGGATTTATGTCAGCCTCGGGAAACTTTCCGTCGCCCTCCAACAGCGACGAGAACGGCGTGGCTCCGTCCACTTCGCCGCCAACTTCGTCAAAGGTAAACAACTCTTCGATGTCAGCTTCGCGAGCTGCGGCGGTGGCTTTCTCCAGAAACTGCGGCACAGTAACCAGAAACCGCGCGCCTGCATCTTTCAGTTGATGCGCGATCTCGTGTTCGGTGTATAAGGGATTAACCGGGCTGACGATCCCACCGAGAGTCGCCACCGCATGGAAGGCGATTGCATATTCCGGCAGATTCGGACTGAGAATTCCGAAGACCTCGCCTTTCTTGAAACCGCGTTTCCAGAGGCTGGCAGCGACGCGAGAAATTTGGTCGTTGAGTTCCGAATACTTGATCGTTCGTCCGCTCGGCCCATCGATCAGCGCTGGTTTTTCGCCACGCGCGTTCGCATGCTGGAGCACGAAGGCAGTTACCGGAATTTCGGGTATCGCGACTTCGGGGAAGGGTCCGCGGAAGATCATGGGCGCTTACCTTATCAGGTGACCAGCGTTCAGCAAAAGGTCTATATTAGGCTATCCATAGAACAAACCCGCTATGTCAGAATCCGAAGCTTGCCCACTCAACATTGTCTGCCTCGCCACTTACTTCAAAGGTGGCGACTTCATTCGCGAGTGTAAACGCCTCGGTTGTAACATCATTCTCATTACCAAGGAAAAGATGCTTCAGGAAGACTGGCCGCGCGACTGTCTTGAGGATCTGATTGCAGTGCCGAATGACGCTGGTCCTGCGCTGATGATCGACCTCACCGCTTTCATTGCACGCAAGATGAAAGTGGATCGCGTGGTGGCGCTTGAAGAGTTTGACGTAATGACCGCCGCTCTAATCCGCGAGCATTTCTGTCTTCCGGGGATGAGCAGTTCGACGGCGAAGACCTTTCGCGACAAGTTTAGGATGGCTGAAGCGGCGAAAGCTGCGGGAATTGTTCTTCCGGATTTCGTCCCGCTGATTAATGCGGACGAGGTGCTGGAGTTTATGGAACGCGTGCCGTCGCCATGGATAGTTAAACCCCGCTCCGATGTTTCTGCGATCGGCATTCGCAGAGTAAACGACCCTGAGGAAGTTTGGCGACTCATCGAAGCGATGAACGAGCGCGAAAACTTGCGCGAGCGCGCTTCCTACTATCTGCTGGCACAGTTCGTTGCCGGCGAGGTCTTTCATGTTGATTCGCTGGTTGCTAATGGTCGTGTCGTATTCGCGGGTGCGAACCGGTATGGACGGCCGCCACTGGAGGTCGCGCACGGAGGCGGCGCTTCCGTCTCGCGAACGGTCACGCATCGTTCGGAGGACGAGAAGAAGTTGTTTGCGCTCAATCGCCAGTTAGTTAAGGCACTGACACAAGAGCGCGGCGCGACGCATGCGGAGTTCATCAAGAGCGACGCGGATGGTCGTTTCTATTTTCTCGAGATCGCGGCGCGCGTCGGCGGCGCTTACATCGCCGACGTTTTGGAAGCTGCTTCAGGACTCAACCTGTGGCGCGAGTGGGCGAAGATGGAAGTGGCAGACGGCAGGAGCAGACGGCAGGGGCAGACGGCAGGAGCAGGGCGGAGCGCAGATAGTGTCAAAGTTAAACCGCCGCGAAACGAATACGCCGGCATCGTCCTCTCTCTTTCCAAACAAGAGGACCCCGACACTTCTTCTTATGACGATCCAGAGATCGTCCATCGAGTGAAGAAACGCCATCATGCCGGCTTGATTGTGCGGTCGAAAAAATTGGAGCGCGTCGAGCAATTACTCACTGACTATGCTGGACGCTTCGCTGATGATTTTGTTGCCGTTGTTCCGCCGCTTGAGAAAGCTGAGTGACCGCGGGAGCGCAGGCAGAAAATCACCCTCTCTAATACTGCCAGTTCACGTTCACGAAGCCGGTGCCGCTGGTCGGCACTGTGTAAGTGTGGTTTGAACCAGCCTCCCAGGTGACCGCGCCGCCGGCCGCAATCTTGATGAACTTAAACTGGATCGTTTGCCCGGCGGGCACGCTGGCTGTCAGGAACCAGTTAGGATAATTAGGCGTCAACATCGGACCGACTGCGCCGTCCCAGGTCGTGCTCCAGGCTCCCAACTCGACCGTGTTGCCGGTAAGAAAGATGTAGTCGCCGGTAGTCGTGGGTGTTGCGTTGTTGACCGTGAAGGTAACGGGAATCAGCTTGGCAGTCAGCACCGTATATTGAATGCCGTTGGAGACAGTGCCGCCCGAATTTGTGACGGTCACGTTGTAGCTGCCGTTTGTTACTGACGGCGTAGTGACAACGATTTGCGTGGGTGACCACGAATTAACAGTCGCTGTAGAGGTGCCGAACTTCACCGTGCCGGTGGCCGTGCCAAAGTTCCGGCCGGCAATCGTGGTCTTCACGCCGGGCTGACCGGCAGTTGGTCCGATCGAACCAATCTCCGGCGAGGCTGCACCCTCGGTGAACTGTAAAACGGAAACAGCATGCGCGGGCAGCGTGAAATTCGTCACCGGATTATTGCCGCCTGAGCCCGAGCCGACCGTGATCGAAACGCCGCCGAGCAAACCCGTCAGGTAATCCGTCTGCGTGCCGACTGGCAGCGCGGTATTCAATCCGCTGACGCTGTAGCTCGTTGTCTCATTCTTGTTAATAGCGACCAGCACCGTGCTGCCGAAGAACTTGCGTTCGTAGATGTAGACATCGTTGTTCATCCAGCGCTGCGCCATGGAGCCGTAGGGAATTGCCGGATTGCTGCGACGTAGCGACGAGAGCCGGTTCATGAGCGTGTAGGCGGTGGTCGTCGTGGAAAAGCCGGGCATCATCGGACGGTTATAGGGATCGGTGCCGCCGCTGGTGTCGTTGTGCAGATACTGTTCGGTGCCGTAGTAGATACACGGCACGCCGCGCGCGGTGAGCACGAACGACATCGCCTCATGCAGACGGTTGTTGTTATTGTTGACGGAAAGAAAACGCGCCATGTCGTGGTTGTCGATAAAGGTCACGAGGTCTTCTTTCCAGCTGAAGTTGGTTCCTTCCTGCGTGATGACTGAATCGATACCGGAGAAGTTTGAGTTTGAAGCGAAGACGCTGCGGATGGCCGTGTTGAGCGGGAAATCAAGCATCGAAATGCCGCTCTTGTTAGCGAATTTATAGGAGTCGTGATAGAGCGGATCTGATGTGTTCCCCTGATACCACTCACCAAACAGGAAGCTGTCGCCGTAGGTGTAAATGGAATTGGCTAAACTGTATTCCCAACCCCACGTTATGTGCTTGATTGCGTCGATGCGGAAGCCGTCCACGCCATGTTGTTGAAAGAGCTGCGCGGAGGCTTTCAGATAACCGTCGATGGTAGCGTGTTCCTGATTGAGATCGGCGAGATCAAAGAGCGTGTAGTATTCGACCTGGTAACGATCGTCCCAACCGCCGCCGGAGATGTTGGCATTGTGATGGAAATAACCGTTGGTGTCGGAAGTGTAATTGCCGAGAAAGGTGCCGTTGTCGTAAAGCGAGCCAAACTCGCCGGCGTTGTCCTGCGTGGAATGATTGGGTGCGAAGTCGATGATGACCTTAATACCATTTGCATGTGCGGCGGTAACCATGGCATCGAAATCCGTCCAGGTGTTACTGCTGTTGCCGAAGTGTTCCTCTATTCGTTTGAAATCACGGCCCTGGTAGCCGTGGTAAGAAGCCGTCGGGTTGCCGCCGCCGTCAGGAATGTTGGTGTTCAAATTATCGACGGGCGGAGAAATCCAAATCGCGGTGACGCCCATGCCGGCGAGGTACGACA
>JBDUAQ010000075.1:0-14384 GCA_040004575.1 bacterium | reverse complement strand
AGTCCCAGCAATTCGCTTGAGTGTAATTATCCTTTGTTTGACACTCCTAAATCGCCTCTCTATCATCGAAACACATGCCACCCAAGGAAGCTTCCGCTGGTAATAAGCCAGTCGAACGCGTTTTTCTGATCGATTCGATGTCGCATATCTTTCGCGCATTCTTTGCGCCGATGGCGAATCGCGCTGCACCGCTCGCGAACTCTCGCGGACAGGTCACGCAGGCCGTCTACATCTTCACGAACATGCTGCGTAAGTTGCTTCAGGACGAGAAGCCAAACTACATCGCGGCAATCTTCGAATCAAAAGAGAAGACGTTTCGGCACGAAACGTTTGCCGGCTACAAAGCCAACCGGCTGGCCATGCCGGAAGACCTGGCCTCGCAGATTCCCTACATCCTGCGACTTTGTGAGGCCCTCAATATTCCGGTCATCAACTCACCTGGTTTCGAGGCGGACGATGTCATTGGCACTCTGGCCAAAAAGATCGCCGCACAAAAACTCCAGGCGGTGATTGTTTCGAACGACAAAGACATGTGCCAGTTGGTTTCCGATCCTTATGTCGTTTGCATGCGGACGAATTCGCAGGTGGTCAAGCGTAAGGAGTTTGTGCCGCCGATTGAGTGGTGCGACGAAGCCTGGGTGGAAAAGAAGTTTGGCGTGCCGGCAAACAAGGTGGTTGACTTGCTCGGTCTGATGGGAGACGCAATCGACAATATACCGGGCGCGCCGGGCATTGGCGCCAAAGGCGCTGTGCAAGTCATCACGCAGTTTGGCTCAATTGAAGAAGCGCTCAAGCGCTGGGAGGAAGTTAAGCACAAGACTTATCGCGAATCGCTGCGCGACAATGCCGACTTGATTCGTCAATCGCGCGAGCTCGCGCGCATTCGACTCGACGTTGAACTTGATCTCGATCTCGATCAAGTCCAGGCCAGACCACCGGACCGCGCCGCCGCCTATGAACTTTTTAAGGAACTCGAGTTTTCCGCGTTGACCCGCGAGTTTGCCGATGCCGCCACCGCCGCGCCTGCCGGTGCCCGTGACCAGCTCGACTATAAGATCATTGACTCGCGCGCCGGACTGGACAGTTTGATCAAGAGCCTCTGGGATGCTGAGAGCGTGGGAATAGCGATCGCTGATTCCACACCTTCGAACCGGCCCACGGAAAAGGGCGAAGACGCAGACGAGCCGCAAGTCGATCAGCAGTGTGTAATCGATTACGAAATTGCTGAGGGCATAGCTTTCTCATTCGCGGAAGGTAGTGCCGCGTTCGTCGATTTCAATAGGTTTGCCGAAGGACGCGAAGCGGCGCTCGCTTCGTTGCGAGAGGTCTTGTCCAACGGCTTGATTGAAAAGTCTGTTCACGATTTGAAACGTGCAATCGGTTTACTGAGCCGCCTCGACATCACGCTCGAGGGGGTTAAAGACGACACACTGATAGCTGCTTACCTGATCGATCCGAATCGCAGCAAGTATGAGCTCCACGATCTCGCGCGCGACGCAGTTAATGTTGAGCGTATTAGTAAACCGGCAAATGGTTGGTCAGACATGCAGTGGGAAACGGCTGCCGCGGCTGATCTAACGGCGCGCACCGCGAAAGTTCTTCATCAGCGCATCCTCGAAAAGAAACTGGAAACGATCTACAGCGAGATGGAATTGCCGCTGGCGCCCTTGCTCTATCGCATGGAACGCGCTGGCTTGAAAGTGGATCGGGCCGTGCTGTCAGACCTTTCAAACTATCTCGGTCTGGAGCTGAAGAAACTGACGCTGAAGATTTATGAACTTGCCGGCCGGGAGTTCAACATTGGCTCTCCCAAACAGGTGGGCGAAGTTCTATCCGAGCTGGAGATGACGTCGGGCCGGAAAACTTCGACCGGTCGTATCTCCACCAGCAAGGCCGTGCTCGAAGAATTGGCGCAGACTTTCGAACTGCCGCGAATGATCATTGACTACCGCGAGCTTGATAAACTCAAGAGCGTTTACACCGATGCCCTGCCGCATCAGATTGCGGCCGACGGCAGAATTCACTGCCTGCTCAATCAAACAGTGGCTGCGACCGGTCGCCTTTCCTCAAGCGACCCGAACCTGCAAAACATTCCCATTCGCACTGGGCTGGGCCGACGCATCAGGCGATCGTTCGTCGCTGAAAAAGGAAACAAGATCATTTCAGCAGACTACTCGCAACTCGAGCTGCGCCTACTCGCCCACATCACACAGGATCCGGTCATGCTCGAAGCGTTTCAAAACGGCGAAGACATTCATGCGCGGACGGCCCGGCTGGTGTTTGGCGCGAAGACCGATGAAGAACTAAAGGAGGCTCGCCGCTTTGCGAAGATAGTGAACTTTGCTATCGCCTATGCGATCGAGCCGTGGGGATTGTCGCAACGTGTTGGCATTTCGCGGCCGGAAGCTAAGAAAGTCATCGAAGACTATTACAACACTTACAAAGGCGTCCGACGATACATGGAAGAGGTACCGCTGAGAGCGCGCGAGCACGGATACGTTCGTTCGATTTATGGTCGCATCCGACCGCTGCCCGGCATCAGTGATCGCAATGCCAATATTCGCAAGGCCGCCGAGCGCGAGGCCATCAACATGCCGATTCAGGGCACGGCCAGCGACATTGTAAAGATCGCCATGCTAAGAGTTGATGAGGAGTTCAAACGTGAAGGTCTCGAGGCCCAACTGCTGATGCAGGTCCACGACGAACTGTTGGTTGAAACAGGAGCGGCGGCAGCCGAACATGTGGCTGACGTTTTGAAGCGGGAAATGGAAGCGGCAGTGAGTTTGGATGTGCCCTTGATCGTAGACGTCGGCATTGCGGACAACTGGATGGATGCGAAACCGTAGTAGGACAGGCGCTCCTGCCTGTCAAACAAAACAGATTTTCCATTTATCATTTTTCAATTCTCATTTTTATTTTAAGGAGAGAGTCAATAAGGTGCTAGCCTGAAGTAGTTGAAGCGATACCGAATGATCGAGAAAGAAGAAAGCAACAGGGACAAACGTGAAAAGGTCGACGCGTCAGCGGTGGCCGATGAGTCGCCTGCCGCGAATCCGATCGAGGAACTCGATGAGCCCACAATTGTCTATCACCGGGCGGATTCTGATCCCAACGCTAGCGCGGCGGCAGCGACACCGAGGGTCAGAAGCATTGGGACGCACGAGCTTTCGCCGGCAACCATTCCCTTGATAGTCGGTTTTCTGTTGCTGCTCATACTTATTGGAGTGCTTGGATTCTTGAGCATGCGCCGTATGGACGAGGTGGGCCGCGACGTTTTGGATCTGGAACACCAGCACGCGGCCAAACTGAGCTTACTGCTCAGGCTTCGTCTCGCGGTCACCAGGCTTGACAACGAAGCGCGGGCGCGTGCAGATGCGGACGCGCGCGGCGGACTCAAGCCGCCATTCGAAGTTCGCTTGAACACCGCGAGAGGTGAGGTCAACGACCTGTTGCCGGAACTCCAACGGCCGTCACTCCTGAGCGATCCAGCCTGGAACAAATTTCGTAGCGACCTGGCCGCGTACGTCGAGGTCACCAGAGACCTTCATCGCTACTCGCTCGAAGGGTTCGACGAGTTTAAAGTCGTTGATTCAGAACTCAACCAGTTACTCGAGGGTTCAAATCAACAGCAAGTAGAAATTTTTAACAAGAGTGAGGGCATTGAACAGGCAGCCGCACGATCGATTCGCAACTGGAGCTTAATCGCTCTGATCTTCGGCGCACTGGTGGCTGCGGGAACCATCTGGGAAATTCAACGTCGCTTTGGAGAGATGCGGCGGAGCGTGGAAGAAGCGCGGCGCGAACGCGGCTTCACCAGTCAGTTGCTGGAAGGGATGGTGAGCGCGGTGGCGGCGATTGATGAGCACGATCGTATCCGCAGTGCCAACGCCGCCTTCTTCCGCATTTTTCCGCGGGCTACTATCGGCGCTTCGATCTATGAAAAATTTGCGTCTGATGCTTCGTTGAAGTTGTTGGAGGCCGCGACCGCTTCGCGCGTGGACCGCGCCTCGTATCGCGGGCGTTGGAATTGCGCTGCTGATACTGATCGCGAACAGGAACAGACTTTTGACGTTTATTCGTCACCGTTGGCGATCAACGGCGCTCACGGCCAAATTCTGACGTTGGTGGATGTGACAGAAGCTGCCGAAGCCGAGCGCGGTTTGCGGCGACAAGAGTCACTGGCGGCGGTGGGCCAGGCCACCGCCCAGGTTGCGCACGAAATCAGGAATCCGCTCGGCAGCATACGGCTGGGCGTGTCGATGTTGCGTGACAGCGTTAATGATCAGGAAGGCTTGAATACGATTGAACTTGTTGAGCGGGGAATCAAACACCTGAGCAAACTGGTTGTGGATGTGGCCCAGTTCTCGCGGCGCAAAGCGCTTGAGCAAGCAAACGTAGACCTGCACGAACTTGTTAATCACAGTCTCGATCTGGTGGCAGATAAGATCAACGAGAAAGCAACGTCGATTGAAACAAGATTGACGGATCGGAAGCTCATCGGTCTTTGGGACTTTGATCAGCTCACCCAGGTATTCGTTAACGTGATTGCCAACGCCATTGATGCAAGCCCCAAAAAGGCGACCGTCCTCATCGCAACAGAAGTGATCGATGTTACGGGGAGCGATGACGATCGCGTAGTTAAGAAGCAAGCGCGGGTGACGATTGCAGATCAGGGAAGCGGAATGGACAAAGCAACGCTCGATCGCATCTTCGAACCGTTCTTCTCAACCAAGAAGCGCGGCACGGGTTTGGGTCTCGCTATCGTGAAGCAGATCGTTGAACAACATGACGGCTCGATTACGGTGGACAGCTCGCCAGGCAAAGGCACGACGTTCAGAATCGACTTGCCGCTGTAAGGAATTGCCTCATGGAAGAATGAGCTACGATGGAAAGCGCAGTAAGGAAGGGGGCATGCCCCCGCTCCTCAACAGTTTCTCTTCTCCCAACTCCGCCATCCTAACGCTTTCACAGCCTCAGACAACTTCTTAGAGTCGTCTGGCCACCACCAATCGTGGTCTACGGCGAATGGTTCACCGGAGTCTGAATAGAATGCCCGAAAGCTCGACCAGCGATAGTCTTTGGCAGACTTGACTAACCTGGCTTTCAGAGGATTGGCGTGAATGTAATGAATCTTCTGCCAGATCATCCATGTGCTCCAGAGTGCCTGCGCTTTGAAGCTTTGCTGCCATACCTGGTGGTCCGAGCCATCATCTGATTCTTTCTTGAAGCGATCGCCGCCGGTAACCTCCACGATTGATCTTGCGGATACTCCTTTGAGCTTGCCCATGAATTCACGGATCCGGCCATCCCGAGGATTGACGATTAGATGAACATGGTCAGGCATCAGAACATAAGCAATAAGTTTACAGGGCCAATCACCCAATAGGTCGCCAAAGACTTTCAGGAAAGACTCACGCAATCATCTCGCTTGAAAATCGGAATTCTGTCGACGAGATTTCCCGTAACGAAATATAGGGCGCCGGGTAGATTCTGGTTGACCATTTGCGCGCCATTTGAAGAGCGGGGGCAGGCCCCCTTCCTGACCTGTAATGTGATGTAGCTTGAAGGATGGTTGCATTGATGGCGGAAGGAGATCAAAGTTCGTTTTTGGTTTGGCGATTTTGACCCTTGCAAGATCTCTTTTACTTGGGGATGGCAAGTGTTCCAGGTCTATAGCTTTTAGGAGACTAAGTATAGAAAGGCTCGCCGCGCTGCCGCAATCGTTTGTTCGATGATCGCTTCCGTGTGTGTGATGCTGACAAAGCCCGCCTCGAATTGCGATGGGGCAAGATAGACGCCTTCGTCAAGCATCGCGTGAAAAAACTTGCCGTAGAGTTCCCGGTTGCTCTTGTTTGCCGTCGCCCAGTTTGTAACGGGACCGTCTGCAAAAAAAGTAGTCCACATTGAACCCACTCGATTTGTAGTCGTCTTAACCCCGGCTTCAACGGCTGCCTGCGACAAGCCCGCACACAACTTCGCTGAGCGCTCTTCAAGTTGTTCGTAAATCTTCGGGTCGCGCAGCCGGCGCAAAGTCAATAGTCCCGCTGTCATCGCGAGCGGATTTCCCGAGAGTGTTCCCGCCTGGTAAATGGGTCCGACGGGTGCAATGTTGTGCATCAACTCGCGGCTGCCGCCGTAAGCTCCGACGGGTAGACCGCCGCCGATTATTTTTCCGAGGCAGGTGATGTCCGGCGTTATGCCGAAGAGCTCCTGAGCGCCGCCGCGCGCCAGGCGAAAGCCAGTCATCACTTCATCGAATATCAACAGCGCGTCATGCTTCCTGGTTAGCTCGCGGGTAAGTTTTAGAAAACCCGTTTCCGGAGCAACGCAACCCATGTTGCCGACAACGGGCTCGATGATTATCGCCGCAATGTCCGAGTGTCGTTGGAAAACATCTGCAAGCGCGGCGGGATCGTTGAAAGGAACGGTGAGCGTGTGTTGCGCCAGCGACGCTGGAACGCCTGGACTGTCCGGCAGCCCAAGTGTCGCGACACCCGAACCAGCCTTCACCAGCAAACTGTCGGCGTGACCGTGGTAGCAACCTTCAAACTTGACCAGCTTATCGCGACCGGTAACGCCGCGAGCCAGGCGAATAGCAGACATCGCAGCTTCGGTGCCGCTATTAACCATGCGCACCATCTCAATCGAAGGCACGGCCGCGACGATCTCTTCGGCGAGTTCGATCTCCAACTCGTTAGGAGCTCCGAAGCTTGTGCCGTTAGCAGCCACCGCCGCCAGCGCGGCGACAATCTCTGCGTCCGCATGGCCCAAGATCATCGGCCCCCAGGAACCGACGTAATCGATGAAGATGCGGCCATCGACATCGGCAATGGTTGGCCCGCTGGCGCTCCGGATAAATAGCGGCGTGCCGCCGACGCCACGAAAGGCACGCACCGGCGAATTGACGCCGCCCGGCAGCAGTTCGAGTGCGCGCGCAAATAGTCGTGCAGACTTGTCCGGATCATTTTGTGGCGTAGCCATATTCCCAAGCATAGCAAGGTTGCAGTGCAAACTGTTAGTTTCGCCTCAAACTGCATCAGTACTCGCAAATCTATCCGCCGCCGCCGTCGTCTGATAAAATTATCCGCGAACTTAGTCTTATTTCAGAGTCCAGGGGATTATCACCTGACTATCGACGCCGGAACACGTTTAGGCCGATATGAAATCCGCTCGAAGATTGGCGCAGGCGGGATGGGTGACGTCTACCTCGCGCGAGATCGAAGCATTAACCGCGATGTGGCGCTTAAAGTGTTGCCCGTTAGTTTCGCAGCCGATCGCGAGCGTTTGCAGCGCTTCAGGCAGGAAGCACAGGCGGCTGCGTCGCTCAATCATCCGCACATCGCGCACATATATGAGGTTGGCGAAAGTGAGGGCACCAACTTCATTGCCATGGAGTTTGTCGACGGTCTAAGTCTGCGCGATTGGGTGCATAGCGACGAGGCTGATCTGCCCAGGCTGCTACGGTATTTACAGCAGGTGGCTGAGGGCCTGGCGAAAGCCCATGGGGCGGGAATTGTGCATCGCGATCTGAAGCCGGAAAATATCATGATCTCGCGGGACGGTTACGTCAAGATTCTCGACTTCGGACTCGCAAAATTAATAGAACCACAAAAAACGTGGAGCAGTTCCGACAGCGAAGTAGCCACTGTTTTGGAACATCTTTCAAGGTCTGGAGTCATTCTCGGGACTGTGGGATACATGTCTCCCGAACAAGCCCGGGGAAGAACTACAAAAATCGATCAGCGTTCTGACATTTTTTCTTTTGGCTGCATTCTGTTTGAGGCCGTGACGGGCCGAAAAGCCTTTCCGGGTGAGGATGCTATCGATTCGCTCAACAAGATCATTCGTGAGCCTGCACCCTCTATTGCCACCATCCGTCCTGAACTCCCCGTTGAACTGCAGAAGATTGTACGCCGCTGCCTGGAGAAAGATCCGGACGAACGTTATCAATCGATCAAGGACGTTGCCAACGACTTAAAGGAACTGCGACGCGAATTGGCAACCAGCGCTATACATTCAAGCGCTTCCGGGTCGCCAGTTTCTATAGGCGTAGCTTACTCAGGTCCTCTGGTTGGCGCGCCGCCAACCGCGCGTAGCACTGACGTGCCTCTCAGCCCGGTTTCGACGCGTGAAGCGAGTGTCGAATACGTGGCCAGTGAAATCAAACAGCTAAAGACCGCCACGAGGCTCATCGCTGTACTCTCGTTGATTGCTATTGTGGTCGGCGCGATCGTCCTGCGCTCCTATCTACACAAGAGCGAAAGTGAAGCTGCTATCGACTCAATCGCAGTGTTGCCATTTGTCAATCAGAACAATGATCCCGAGACAGAATATCGTTCAGATGGTTTGACGGAGAGCATCATTAATAGCCTTGCCCAGTTGCCCAATCTCAGAGTGATAGCTCGAAGCTCGGTATTTCGTTACAAGGGTAAGGAAACCGATCCGTTTGCCGCCGGGCGGGAACTTGGTGTGCGTGCGGTCTTGACAGGTCGCATCATGCAGCATGGTGATAGCCTCACGATCAGTACTGAGCTAATCGACGTGCGTGAGAATAAGCAACTTTGGGGTGAACAGTACACCGAGAACGTCTCAGACTTGCTTTCGATGCAACGCGTAATCGCGAGCCAGATTTCGACTAACTTACGTTTGAAGCTCTCGGCTCCGGATGAGGGTCGTCTGGCCAAGCATTACACCGACAATTCTGAAGCATATCAGGCCTACTTGAAAGGTCGTTACCATTGGAACAAGCGCACCGCCGAGTCGCTGGAGAAGTCAGTTGAGTTTCTCAATCAGGCAATCGAAAAGGATCCGAGTTATGCGCTTGCTTATGCCGGGTTGGCAGATACCTGGTTTTCCAGAGGTTGGTACAAATATGTGGTGCCAAAGGAAGCTTATGAAAATGCGAAAGCAGCTGCGACAAGAGCTTTGGAGATCGACGACCGGCTAGCGGAAGGACACGCAATACTGGCGGCGATCAAGACTACTCACGAGTGGGATTGGGCCGGCGCCGAACACGAATTCAAGCTCGCGATCGAGTTGAACCCTAACTACGCCACCGCGCACCAGAGGTATTCTCTCTTTCTGCCGATTACCGGCCGTTTCGATGAAGCTATAGCGGAAGCAAGGAAGGCCCGCGAGCTTGATCCGTTGTCACTCCCAATAAATGAAAATGTCGGCGATATCCTGTATCTTGCAAGGCGATATCCCGAGGCGATAGAGCAGCTCCGCAAGACGATCGATTTGGATCCCGACTATGGAGTGGCCCGCAGCACACTCGCAAAGGTCTATGAGGCTCAGGGATTGTACGCCGAGGCTCTCGAGGAACGCTTGCACGGTGCGTCAGCAGAGACTGTCGCGCAGACGAAGAATCTTTTCGCCTCCTCGGGAATTAGAGGCGTTTGGCAATACCGGCTCGATGGGTTGCTCGCGCGCTCAAAAACCGAGTACGTGTCGCCGGCCGATATCGCACTCTTTTATGCTCGTCTTAATCAGAAGGATCAGGCCTTCGCATGGTTGGCGAAAGCCATGGAGGACCGCTCTATTCTTTTCAACTACTTGATCGCGGATGCTCGCTTCGATAATCTTCGACCGGATCCACGTTTCGCGGAGTTGGTCAAAAGAGTAGGCCTTAAGCCGCTAAGCTGATCGTACTGCCGGGTGTTGATACCGGGATTCAACGGAAAAATCGAGAAAAATCTTTAGTCGACCACCGCTGCGAGTAAATGTTCTATCGCGGCTGAAGCTGTTAGTTCCAGATAGTTAAGCTCAAACATCGAGGAGATCATTTTGTTTATGCGCCCTGCCTTCGTTGTCCGTCTCGCCAGTGCTTTGGCATCGGGACCTGAGCGATTATTTGCTTTGCTCGGTTTACTTGCCGTGTTAACTCTATTGCCCCTCGGGGCGCTTGCGCAGGAGGAAAGAGCGGTAGAAAAATCTGCGGTCGAGAAGGCGCGGCGGGAAGCTGCGGCCAAACAACAGGTATCGTCCGAGGCGCCTGAAGCTGCAAAGCAGGGCGAAGCAAAGAAACCAGACGAGGAGAAGGCGGAAGAAGACAAGAAGCCGGCCGACCCGATGTCGTCGCCGACTTTCAACGGCTTGAAAATCCGATCTATCGGCCCGGCGTTCACCTCGGGTCGCGTCAGCGGCTTTGCTGTCGATCCCAATAATGCGTCGCGCTATTTCGTGGCCGCTGCTTCAGGCGGAGTTTGGAAAACCATCAACGGCGGGACGACCTGGACGCCGGTGTTCGACAAAGAAGGCTCCTATTCAATCGGTGCGATCGCGCTCGACTCAAAAAATCCACTGACCGTTTGGGTAGGCACCGGCGAGAACAATAGCCAGCGCAGCGTCTCCTATGGTAACGGCGTCTACCGTTCGGATGATGGCGGTAAGACGTGGAAGAACGTCGGCCTCAAAGCTTCCGAGCACATCGGACGCATCGCCATCGATCCGAAAGATTCGAATATTGTTTACGTCGCGGCCCAGGGCCCGCTTTGGGGTCCAGGTGGAGATCGTGGACTCTTCAAAACAACCGACGGCGGCAAGACCTGGAACAAGATCCTGACCATCAGCGACAACACAGGCGTCACAGATGTGGTCGTCGATCCACAAAATCCCGAGACGCTCTACGCCGCAGCCTATCAGCGCCGCCGTCACATGTGGACTCTGATAAACGGCGGGCCCGAGAGCGCGCTCTACAAATCAACCGACGCGGGCGCGAGCTGGAACAAGTTGAAGGCCGGCTTGCCAACTACAGATATGGGACGCATTGGTCTTGCGATTTCGCCGATGGATTCCAATGTTATTTACGCCACCGTGGAAGCCGCCGACAAAAAGGGCGGCATCTTCCGCTCAAACGATCGCGGCGGCAGTTGGGAACGACGAAATGAGTTTGATGCCGGCGCGATGTACTACGCGCGCATCGTTGCCGATCCAAAAAACGTGGATCGTATTTACGTGATGAACGTCTTCCTGATGGTTTCGGATGATGGCGGAAAAACCCTGCGGCGTCTTGGCGAAAAATCGAAACACGTTGACAACCACGACATCTGGGTCGATCCGAACAACAACGATCACTACCTGGTCGGTTGCGATGGCGGTGTCTACGAGAGTTACGACCGGGGCACGAATTGGGACTTCAAACGCAACCTGCCCGTCACGCAGTTGTATGACATAACGACCGACAACGCCGCGCCGTTTTATAACGTCTATGGCGGCGCGCAGGACAACTTCAGCTTTGGTGGCCCCTCACGCACGCGCAGCGCTTCCGGCATCACCAATGCCGACTGGTTTGTAACCAATGGCGGCGACGGTTTTCGCAGTCAGGTTGATCCGGAAGATCCAAACACAATTTACGCTGCGCTTCAGAACGGCGTCCTCGCCCGTTTCGATAAAGTTACCGGCGAGCGCATGGGTATTCAACCGCAAGTCGGTCGCGGCGAAGAACCGCTCCGTTGGAACTGGGATTCGCCGTTTATCATCAGCCCGCACTCGCACACGCGTCTTTACTTTGCCGCCGACAAACTATTTCGCAGTGACGATCGCGGCGATAGCTGGCAAGTCATCAGCGGCCAACTCTCGCGCGGGCTCGATCGCGACAAGCTGCCGGTGATGGGCAAAGTTTGGAGCATGGATGCGGTCGCGAAGAATCAATCGACTGCGTACTTCGGCAATGCCTCAGCGCTCGCGGAATCGCCGAAGAAGGACGGCTTGATCTACGTCGGCACCGACGATGGTTTGATTCAGGTGACTGAGGACGGCGGCAAGAACTGGCGCAAGCTGGAAACGTTTCCGGGCGTGGCGGACATGGCATATGTGAGCCGCATCTTTGCTTCCAATCACGACGCGAACACGGTCTACGCCGCGTTTGAGAATCGGCAGAACGCCGACTTCAAACCCTATCTCCTGAAGAGCACGGATGCCGGTCGCACCTGGACGTCGATTGCTAACAATCTACCGAAGAACCAACCCGTCTGGGCGATTGCGGAAGACCACGTTAACCCGAACCTGCTATTCGTTGGGACAGAATTTGGTCTCTTCTTTACGATTGACGGCGGGCAGAAATGGATCCAACTCAAGGGTGGACTACCGACGATTCAAGTGCGCGATCTCACAATCCAAAAACGTGAAAACGATTTGGTCGTCGGTACATTTGGACGCGGTATTTACATCCTCGACAACTACACACCGCTGCGACTACTGAAGCCTGAGATGCTCAAGCAGGAGGCCCAGCTCTTTCCAGTTAAAGATGCGTTGATGTACATCCAGTCGCAGCCGATCGGCCTGCGCGGCAAGGGTTTCCAGGGCGAATCATATTTCACTGCGGAGAATCCACCCTTCGGCGCGACTTTCAGTTACTACTTGAAGGACGAACTGAAAACCAAAAAAGCAAAGCGGCAGGAAGCCGAGAAAGAAGCGGCGAAGAAAAATACTCCAGTAACTCTTCCGCGTTTAACCGATCTCAGCGCCGAGGAAGAAGAGGAAGCGCCCGCGATAATGTTCACCATCACTGATTCAACCGGGCGCGTCGTCAGACGACTGACTGGGCCGGTTACGGCCGGGATACAACGGGTCGCGTGGGACCTTCGTTATCCACCAAGCACTTTGCCGCCGCCACCAAACCCGGACCTCGAAGATCCTTTCAGCGATGGGCCAGGCGGGTCGCTGGTTATGCCCGGCCTGTATAAAGTCTCCCTTGCCAAGCGAGTTGACGGAGTCATGACAACCTTGGGCACGCCCCAAGACTTTAACGTTGTAGTGCCGGGTCAGGAAGGGATGTCGCCGAGCGACCGCGCCGCGCTGGTCGAGTTTCAGCAGAAGGTCGCAAGATTGCAGCGCGCTGTGCAGGGAGCGCTCGAGGCCGCAAACGCTTTGAAACCACGGTTGGCGCTGATTCGTCGCGCCTTACTGGAAACTCCAGCGGCAGGCGACAAGCTGCTCGATGACGCCGCGGCGCTGGATAAACGCACCAACGAAATTCTGCGTGCCCTGCGTGGTGATAGTGCATTGCGCGCGCGCAACGTCAACTTGCCGCCGTCGATCGCCGAACGCGTCGGCGACATCGTGGGTACGCAGCGTCAGTCTACCGCTCGTCCGACGCAGACTCAGATTAATCAATACGCGGCGGCTGCACAGGACTTTGAACAGACGCTCGCACAGTTGCGCCAGTTGATCGAGGGCGACCTCGTGAGACTGGAGAAACAAATGGAAGCTGCCGGCGCGCCATGGACCCCGGGTCGCATTCCGGAATGGAAAGATCAGTAGTTGTTGGCAGTTGCGTAACCTAATTCTGTAGCGATCAAGAAAACCACCGCTGAGGAGACCTATGCGTAACAAGATACTTGCGACGTTCATTCTGCTGACTAGTGCCGCGACTCTTGCCTATGGAATTCAGGCAGAGACTGAATGGGTAAAGTTCACTTCGCCAAAAGCACTCTTTTCTCTGCTCGCTCCCCACGAGCTCAAACTCGAAGTTGATAGCCAGTCGACTAACGAGACACTTACGCACAGTAGGTTTAACGATTTTGAGGGGAGCTACGGTTTTGTTATTGAGTATTTCGAGAATGCTCCCATCACAGATCCCGAGAAGTATCTGGATGGGACGCGTGACGGCATCGTCCAGGCGATTAAGGGAACCCTGCTGTCGGAAAACAAACTTAGTTTGGATGGCCACCCCGGTCGCGAAATAACGATGTCCATAACCACCGAAAACGGCGCCGTCGTATTTTCACGAACCAGATTCTACGTGGTGGGCACCAGCATGTTTAGCCTCTCGTACGTGTGGCGGAAGGATATAGATACTGCGCTGGCTGCTAAAGTCGGTGAGAAATTCTTTTCGTCCGTTAAGATCAAACCAGAAGAACAGCTTTAGACTGACGCGACTCGGATACCTTTTAGAGTCCACAGCAGCATTTGAAAGGACCTTCCTATGATTCGCCGCTTAATCGTAAACAGAGCTGTCTATCTGGTTGCATCCCTCGTTGTATCCGTAGCCATTGTCGGTCTGTGCGTCGCCAACGCGAACGAGGCGAGTCGGCACGTTCCCACAATCGATGAGCTTTTGACGATCAAATCAATCGGCGGCGCACAAATTTCGCCTGATGGCAAGTTGGTGGCTTACACGGTTAGCAATGGCGACTTCAAACAGGATGCCTTCGTCTCGCAAATCTGGTTGGTTGAGATTGGCGCCGGGCGCAACATCCAGTTGACGCGTGGCGAGAAGTCTTCCACTAATCCGCGCTGGTCGCCGGATGGCGCATGGTTGGCGTTTACCAGCAATCGCATCGATGACAAGAACCAGATCTTCGTTATCAATCCCGCAGGCGGCGAAGCAATTCAACTAACGAAATCCGAAACGCCCATTGCCAACTTTGCCTGGTCGGAAG
>JBDUAQ010000243.1:0-4260 GCA_040004575.1 bacterium | reverse complement strand
TTGCGGGCGTGCCCGCGGTCCCAGCACTTGCAGGCAGGATGCCTGCGCTCCCTAGCGATGACAGGTCGAACAACTCGTCAACACTTTCGGTGGTTGAATGTGATACTCCGCCACCCGCGATCTACCCTCTTTCAGTTCATCCTCAGTCTTGTTTTCCTGCCGCCACTCCATGTTGAAAATTTCTTTCTTCGGACGCACGAATTTTTCCGGGTTGCGATGACAGCCCAGGCACCACTCCATTTGCAGCGTCGAAGCCTGATAAGCGATGGGCATCTGATCCACGCGGCCGTGGCAGGTCGAGCAACCCACACCCTTGTTCACATGAATGCTGTGATTGAAGTATGCGTAATCCGGCAGGTCGTGCACTCTGATCCACTCAATCGGTTTGCCCGTGCGGAAACTCGCGCGCACCGGCTCCAGATAAGGGCTGTCAGCCCAAATCTGTTTATGACAATTCATGCAGGTGCTGGTTGGTGGCAGACCGGCCGACGCGGCAACTTCGACCGACGTATGGCAGTAGCGGCAATCCAAACCGTCATCGCCTACGTGATGCTTGTGACTAAACTGGACTGGCTGCTGGCGCTCGACCCACTGGCCGGTGTTCCACGATGAACGATTCAATTCCGCGGTGACCCAAAGCGCGGCCACGAGAATAAACACCGCGCCATAGATCGTCAGCTTCGCGAGTGCGTTGGTGCTGTGGTGAAAAATCTGAGGCATCGCCCTGGGCTTTGCTTAATCCGCCAGACAGACTTAAGAACGACCGGCTACAACCACTCCGTGACATTGGCCACACCAAACCGGAGCACGGTCCGTAAAACCCGTGGGCCAACTGCTTTCTTACAGAGTGTTTGAGTACTTTATCAGATGACCAAAATATTTCAAATTCTCCCCTCGCGCAGCGGTAGCGAACATTTATTTCGCGTCGCGATCCATTTGATATGAGCACACAAAGGAACAGGAAAAGATTGAAGCTACGCGGAAGTTGTTTCAAAAGATTGAAGATTTATGAGGAACTGAACCAATGTTTATCGGCCACTTCGCGGTAGCTTTCGCGGCCAGGTTTTCGCACGCTCGCTTTTTCATTGTCGGAGAGTCAGTCAGCGGGTTCTCTAAGCCGCCAAAGCCAGGTTGTAATGGCAAGGAGATAGAAGGCCATCCAGTGCCCGGAGAACAGTCGGGCCTCATAGACACTGGCTTTCATGAATTCTTCTTTGCTAACCGTGGTGAAGTGACCATGCGACCCGATCGCGTAGTGCCCATTAACCAACTGCGGGCCGGCATCATGAAGCAAGAAGTGACCAGTGAATATCCAATTGAAGGCGCCATATACGACAAATAGACAGAGACAGAAGCCGATGACTTTACCTGTCGCCGGCAGAGGTCTAACTTTCGAGGGGAGAGGCGGCCAAGGTTCTTTCTCATGTCTGCGGCTGACGATAATGGCGGGAGTTAAGGCGCCGACACTACAAAGCTGTAAGCCCCACCAAAGGCCCAACGATAGGTCACGCGGATCGCAACTAAAGTACGTTAGAGAGTGAACAATCAGACTACAAACCAGCAGCACCAACAAAGCGGCGAACAAAAGAGAATTGACGGCGTCTCTAAGAGGCATGACTGACTGGGGGCGGTGCGTGCAGGATTTGGAGTGAACGAAAATCTCCGAGGGTGGTTCTAGCTAATCGCCGCGTCGCGCGCCAGCATTGCTGCACCGATAGTAGCCGCGTCTTCGCCCAGAGCCGCGACCACAATCTGAGTTGCCTCAAAACAAGGCAGGAACGCGCGCCGCTTTGCTTCCTGAATAATCGGGTTGAGTATCAATTCGCCTGCCTGCATCACTCCGCCGCCGAGAACAATGCGCTCGATATTCAGGAGGTTGATGATACTGGCCACCCCCGTCCCGATATACTTGCCGGTGCGCTCGATCATCATCAGTGAAAAATCGTCGCCCTCTTTTGCCTGACGCGCCATGTCGTCAGCAGTAAAATCCTTGTTCATTGCCAACTTTGAAAGCGACGACGTCGAATCGCGATTCAGTCGCTCGTTGGCGCGACGCACAATGTTTGGCGCTGAGGCCACTGTTTCTAAACAGCCCGTGTTGCCACACACGCATTCGTCGCCTTCCGTGTCGATCGTGATGTGGCCCACTTCACCTGCCAGGCCGGAAGCGCCTGTCCAAAGTTTTCCGTCCAGAATTATTGCGCCGCCGATTCCTTCGCCGATGGTGATGTAGAAAAGATCGTGGGCGCCGCGACCGGCGCCAATCTTAAACTCACCATACGCCGCGGCATTGGCGTCGTTTTCGAGTTCGAAGCGCAGGCCCGTGGCTTCCATGAATTCGGCGTGAAGATTTTCGCGAACTATACCGGGAATGTCTCGCGAAGCGACGACGCGATCAGTTTGCCGGTTAACCAAACCCGGAATCGCAATCCCGACCGCCTCGATTGCATTGGCGTTCTGCCGTAACTCTTTGACTAATTGGGCCACCTGCCCGACCAGTCCGTCAGCCTGCAACTCTGCTTCGCGACGTTCTCCGATCACGCCTTCGTTGTTCACGGTCGCTGCCCGGAGTTTGGACCCGGAAAGCTCGATGCCAATGAAACTTGATTCCGATGTAGACGGCATTGCGGTTGAGCAACCTTCCTGTGACCTGCCTAGTATTGAGGAAACAAAGCGGAAGCATAATAGAGGGTACTGGGGCTGTCAAACATGCCTTTCTGCGTGTAGAATAACCCGCCTCCATTGAAGTTCTTCTCAGGAATCGCCTTTTTGAACTTTGTACTTTGTGCTTTGAACCTGGGTGTCGGAGTTCAGGCCTGCGAGTCAAGAGCGCCAGGTACAAAGCTCAAACTACAAAGTTAGGTTTCGGGTTATGCAGGTACGCTCAATTCTATTGCCGACCGATTTCAGCGAATGCGGCAACTACGCGCTCTCTTATGCAACTTCATTGGCGCGGACGTTTGGGGCCTCGATGATTTGTGTTCACGTGATTGAACCGATCGTGCCAACGGTAGGGTACTCCGGCATGACCGAGCCTTTGCCGATTGCGGATATTTCCGATCAAATCGAAGACTCGGCGGAGCGTGAACTGCCAAAATTTGCCGAATGTGAAGAATGCGCCGGCCTCGAGGTGGAGGAATTGATCGTTCACGGTGACGCTGCTGCTGAGATTGTGCGCGTCGCACGTGAGCGCCAGGTTGATCTGATTGTGATCTCATCGCACGGGCGCACCGGATTGGGACGAATACTTTTTGGTTCCACCGCGGAAGCGGTTGTGCGCCATGCATCATGTCCCGTTTTGGTTGTGAAACCGCCGGCGGACGAGGAGGGAAAGCAGTAGGCAGTAAGCAGTAAGCACTAAGCAGTTTTCGGTGGTTGAAGGAGATCAGCCGGACCGCTTATTGTTCACCGCTTACTGCCTACTGCTTACTGCTTACTGCTCACTTTTGATCATGCATCTAGATTTTCTTTACGACTTCATTAGCCGCTTCGGTCTTTATGCGGTTTTTCTCCTGGTAATGATTGAGGGGGACATCACGCTGCTCGTGGCCGGCGTGCTGGCCCATAGTTATTTTTTTGGCGACCACAGTTTTGCATGGGTCCTGCTTGCCGGAACGCTGGGCGGATCCGTCAGCGACAACATTGCCTACCTCAGTGGCCGCACGTTTCGCAAAGGTGTTCGCGATCTCCGCTTCTATCGCGCTGCCAAGCCGCGCATGGAACGACTAACGAAGAATTTCGGCGGCCTTTCGATTTTTCTTTCTAAATATATTTACGGGCTACGCTGGGCGTCGTGCATCTTTCATGGCGTCGGACGCATGTCGTACGTGCGTTTTGTGCTAGTGTCGTTGACTAGTTGTTTCGCCTGGGTGTTTTTGCTTAGTGGCGCCGGCTATTTTTTTAGCGGCGCGGTGATGGGAATCATCGGCGACTTTCAGCGGCTCGGTAAAGTGTTGTTGGTTATTGTCGTTGTTGGCATTGCCGGCTTTTATCTGGCAGAACGTTATTGGCTTTCACCAAAAGTTGAAGAAGCCGACCCGGAGCGCTTGCAGGAATTTGAGCACGCAGCCCAGGAGAAGTTGCAGGGCCTGCGACAGGAATTTCAGGAACACATTCCGTTTAAGCAATCGCGCCGACAGGAAGAAAAGAAGCGAGCCCGCGCTAAGCGCCGCAAGGTTAAGAGACACTGAAAATTTGCCATTTTTCATTTGCCATTTAAAGACATTGATTGCTGCTAAGAGTGGGAGTTATGCCAATCAA
>JBDUAQ010000074.1:0-14465 GCA_040004575.1 bacterium | reverse complement strand
CAAAAACTTCCAGCGCGGATACTCCAGAGTTCCCGCCGTGGCGACAAAGATCTTGAAGGGCATGGGCGGAGGCAACAGGGCCGGAATAGCGATCGCCAGAAAGCCGTAGCGCGCGTAGGCGCGTTCCGCTCGCTCGATGTTTTCCCGGCTGAAACGCCGTCGCAAAAGCGCCTGTCCGCCGCGGCGCATAATCGTGTAGAGAGCCAGGCAGCCGATTACTGACCCTATCGCGGCGAACAGCGGAAAGTAGAACGCCGCACTCGGCTGCTTGAAACAACGTCCAACGACCAGATAGTCGTTGATTTCCGGCAGAGACAGTAGCGACGAGTCAAGCGCGCCAATCAAGATCATAGCCGGAGCGGCATAGTAGATCGGCAGACCGATCACATACAGCTCAAGCCAGCGGCCTATGGCGCGTAACCAATCAAACATATTCTTAAGTGATGAGTACTGAGTGATGAGTACTGAGTAAAAGCATCAGCTCATGGCTCTCGTTTCATCATGGAATCAAAACACACTTTTCCCCGGAAGTCATAGGAACAAGAGTCAACTTCAAGGTATGGTCACATCACTGCCACCGACCTCAGTACTCATCACTCAGTACTCATCACTTCTTTTAGTTTTATTTCGCAGGAGCGAAGATGGCAGGCGTGTCGTAGGTGACGCCGACTGTGAAACCCGTATCGTGGGTAAAGCGTGTAAGGCCCTTGATGCCGGCGAAATCAAAGCGCAGTCCCGAGGCGCGAATCTGCATTCCCAGACGCGCTTCCGACTGCGATTCAGTTCCCAACGGGGCGGCGCCCGATCTGGTGTTGGCGCGGCCATTAACTTCACCGGCGAAGCTAAACTGTTTATTCAAGCGAAAGATTCCAGCCACGCCATACGTGAGCATAT
Source organism: bacterium (assembly GCA_040004575.1). Lineage (GTDB taxonomy): Bacteria > Acidobacteriota > Blastocatellia > Pyrinomonadales > Pyrinomonadaceae > PSRF01. The sequence continues at coordinate 13,571 of JBDUAQ010000074.1, read as the reverse complement.
CGTTCTGTGTAAACAGTCGAGTGGGTGCGGTCAGAATGGCAATGCCAAGGTTACCGAAGGTGTTGAAGCGGCCGTTGCGGCCAAACTTCTTGCCCACCAGTATCGAGCCGTACGCATTCGTTTGGTTCAAACCAATTCCGGTTGCCTGATTAGAATTAGGAAGTCCAACGCCGACGCGAAAACCCACGGCCGGTCCGCGTCTTGTTTCGTTGCGCAGCTTGAGTTTGGTCCACAGGATGAAATCCCCGGGACCGTTGGTCGAGTTGGCTCCCGGCGCCAGGTTCAGTGGAATAGCTGATGGGCCACGGGTGTTGATGCTGAGAAAATTCTGCGCGACGCCTTCGATTTGAAACTCAACATTCGGAGCAAAGCCGATGCTAATCCCAAGTACACCGACCCGGGTCTCGTCGCCGGTCAACCCTGATACTGGAAACTTCGCGCCCTGAAGGAAGTCAATTCCTGCTTCGATCCGCAGTGTTCCCGGCGGAATGATGTCTACGTCTTCTGTAATTAGTGGGCGCTGCTGTGCCTGCGCTGACTGGGCTATGAAGAAAGTCAGTGCAACTGCGACGCAAAGATGTTGGAGGTTTCGAGTGGACATCGGTTCGGTTTTTCGCTACGGCGCTGATTGTAATGGGCTGGGGAACGTATTACAAGCGATTTCCAGATGACTAAACCAAGAAGAGCGGGGGCAATCCACCCTTCCCTACCTGAGAGATTTTTCAGTTGCCTAATATTTTTCTTCCGCTCCAACCGTCAACCAGAAAAGATTCATCCCTGTGCTACTATCTGGCAACTCCACAAGCATGAGGTTCCCCTGAATGAAGAGACAATTCGCAACTGTTGCGCTCAGCTTTGCCTTTCTCTTGCTGCTGTCATACTCGCCTTCTGGAGTCGTCGCAGAACAAGAGACTGCCGATCAGGCAAACACAAAGACCCTGGCGCTCGCTGGTCTACACGACCGCGTAACAGTGAGACGCGACGAGCGCGGTATTCCTTACATTGAGGCGAAGAATGACGAGGACTTGTATTTTGCGCAGGGATACGTGACGGCCAGCGATCGCCTTTGGCAGATGGATTTGCTGCGACGCAGCGAGCGTGGTGAATTGGCCGAAGTGTTGGGCAGCGGGGCACTCGAACAGGACAAGCAACATCGCACGCTCGGCTTCACGCCGGAAGTGGAAGCCGAACTCGCCAGAGCTACGCCAGCGACGCGCACCGTGCTCGAAGCTTATGCGGGCGGAGTGAATGCTTACATAGCCTCACTCGATGCGAAGAGCTTGCCACCGGAGTTTCTAATTCTGCAGTACAAACCCCGGCCATGGACCACCGCTGATTCTTTACTCGTGGGCAAGCTGTTTGCCGAAGCGCTCTCAACTACCTGGCGTCTCGACATCATGCGCGCCGCCTTAGCAGCGCTGCCCTCTGAGAAACGTGCCGGCCTCATGCCTGAGTTTTCGCCGCTGGATGTTTTGGTCGTTGGCAAAGACTCAAAGGTCAACTCTAAGAAAACCGGCTCCATTCAAGATTCAAAGAAATCTTTTTCGCGCGAAACACTCCTGGCGCTCGCCCGAGATCAGGAAATAGCAACCGAGTCGCTGTCGCGCGTAGGTCTTTACGCAGAAGGACTGGCCGCCAGCAACAATTGGGTGGTTAGCGGCAAACACACTGTCTCAGGCAAACCGCTGCTGGCCAACGATCCTCACCTGCAGGCAACGGCTCCTTCAATCTGGTACATGGTCCATCTGAGCGCTCCCGGTCTGCGCGTCGCGGGCGTAACTGCGCCGGGTGGCCCCGGCGTGATTATCGGCCACAACGATCACATTGCGTGGGGAATGACGAATGTTGGTCCGGACGTACAGGACCTCTACGAGGAAAAGTTTGATCCGGACAACGCTAAGCGCTACCTGGCTCCCGGTGGTTGGCGCGACGCCGAGGTGCGTCATGAAGAGATCAAGGTTCGCAAAGGCTTCACCGATTCGGCGACTGATACCGTGACGTTAGACGTGACCGTAACGCAGCACGGCCCGATCATTTTCGAAAAGGCCGGCAAGCGTTACGCGCTACGTTGGACGGCGCTCGATCCCACGCTCAATACGGCCGATTCCGCCTACCTGATCAATCGCGCGCGGAATTGGCAAGAGTTTTCCGCGGCCGTCGAGTCGTTCACTGGCCCGACGCAAAACATCGTCTACGCGGACAGCGCCGGCCACATTGGTTATCACGCCGCCGGCATTGTGCCGATCAGAAAATCGGGTGACGGCAGCGTTCCCTATGACGGCTCAACCGATGCCGGCGACTGGATCAAATACATCCCGATCAAAGACCTGCCAACCGTTTACGATCCACCGTCGGGAATTATCGTCACGGCAAACCAGCGCATAGTCGGCACTAACTATCCTTATTTTCTGAGTCATTCCTGGGCCCAGCCTTATCGCGCGCGTCGAATTTTTGAGTTGCTCAACCAGAAACCGAAATTGAGCACGGACGACTTTCGCCGGATTCAGGGCGACGTTTACTCCCTTGGGCAGGTTTCATTCGCCCGCGAGAGCGTGAAGATATTGCGCCCTCAACTAAAACCCGACGAAGCAAAGCTTGCTGAGTTGCTCGATGCCTTCGATCATTGGGACGGATTGGTCAATGCAGATTCACGCGTGGCGCCAGTGCTGCAGCAAATGCGCGCTGCCTTTCGTTCGCGGATCCTGACGGCTGCGCTTGGCGATGACCTCATCAAGATCTACCAGTGGTCTAATTTCGATACCACGATCGATCGCCTGATAGCTGAACAGCCGAAGGATTGGCTGCCAAAGGAATTCACCAGTTATGCCGATTTGCTACGCGCTTGCTACGACGATGCTCGCAAAGTCCTGACTAAGAATCTTGGCGAAGACGAGTCGAAGTGGAAGTGGGGCGAGGCGGTTAAGGTTAACTTCAGGCATCCGCTGGCCGCGGCTCCTTTGATTGGATTGCAGTTTGCAATTGCTCCGATCCCGCAAAATGGAACCGGTGGATTGGCAGCGACCGTCAACGTTGGCGCGAATGTCTCAATGAGGTTCATCGCAGACACGAGCAATTGGGACCAGACGCAACACGGAATTACGCTCGGCGAATCCGGCATTCCATCGAGCCCGCATTGGACCGACCAACTCGCTGACTGGCGCGCCGTCACGCCGCGAGCGTTTCCTTTTAGTCAATCTGCGGTTGCGAAAGCAACGAAGGAAACATGGGTGCTTGAGCCAAAGAAATAGCCCTGCTGCTACTACCATGACGAACGCTCCCAGCAAGACGTGGCGAGTGTTCTGCGCCATTGAATTACCAAAGCCGACTCGCGACCTCGTCCTGCGTCATATCGACAGCTTGAAAGCAGCCGTGCCCGCTGCTCGCGCGTCCTGGTCTCGTGATGCGAACCTTCACCTCACGCTGAAATTCCTCGGCGAGATACCACAAACTTCAGTCCCGGATTTTTCACAGGCGGCATCCCGAGCCACTGCAGGCGTGCTGCCTTTTCCAATTCGTCTTGAGCAGACCGGCGTATTCCCCACCCACGGCCAACCTCGGGTCTTGTGGATTGGAATCAATGACACGGCCGCGACGCTTGCCGAGTTGCACGCGCGTCTTGAAGAAGCGGCAGCGGCGGAGAGTTTTGCGAAAGAAGCGCGTCCGTTTCACCCGCACTTGACGATTGCTCGATTGCGGCAGCCCGACAACGCGCGAGCGCTCGCGGCCGCTCACCAACAGATGGAATTCGAGCCGCTGGAGTTCGCTGTAACGGAGTTAGTGGTGATCAGGAGTGAATTGAGTAGCGCAGGATCGAGGTATATCGTGGTCTCGCGACATCCACTGATTCGAAGGCCCGAAGGGCCGGCAGTCAATAGCCGCGCCCGTCAGGGCGTGGATCAAGAGTCGTAAAAGACAAGTGAGCGCCGAAGGTGCGGAACAAATTACCCGGAGGAATTGCAACAAGGTGTCGGCCCTTCAGGCCTCTAAGAAAGTTCGAGCCTATTCCAACCACGCCCTGACGGACGTGGCTACTTAATATCGGCCCTGCGGGCCTAAACTGAACCTCAGACTCCGCTCGGGACTGCAGATCGATCTAACGCGGCAACTCGCGCGGCTTCGGTGGCGACAGCGGATCTTTTTCGCCGCTCGACTGACCAGTCTGCGACAACACTTCCTTTATCGCGCCCACACTCGAGAGCATTGCCGACGTTTCCACCGGCATGAAGATGACTTTGGAATTATTCGTTCGCGTCATGTCGCGCAGGCTCTCGATGTAACGGGTAGTAATCAGATACTGCGCGGGGTTGCCGTGCTCATGCATGGCCTCCGCGACAAGTGCGATGGCTTCGGCTTCACCCTGGGCGTTTCGCTGCCGCGCCTGCGCGGCGCCCTCGGCGGCGAGAATAGCCGATTGCTTCTCACCTTCCGCGCGCGTGACGGCCGCTTGCTTCTCGCCTTCCGCACGCGTAATCGCCGCCTGTCGATCGCCTTCTGCCTGCAACACCAGCGCGCGACGATTGCGCTCGGCAGTCATCTGCTTCTCCATCGTAATGCGCACGTCTTCCGGTGGATTAATGTTCTTGACGTCGACACGCGTGACCTTCACGCCCCACTTGTCCGTTGCTTCATCGAGAATTATTCGCAGCTTCGCATTGATTTGATCGCGTTGCGAAAGTGTGTGGTCGAGATCCATGTCGCCCATCACGGCGCGCATGCCGGTTATGGTCAACTGCACAATGCCGCCGACGAGGTCATTCATTTCGTAAACGGCTTTGACCGGATCGGTGATTTGCCAGTAGACAACGGAGTCAACGTGAATCGTTACGTTGTCGCGCGTGATGACGGGCTGCGGCGGCAGATCTATGTATTGCTCGCGCAGGTCGATCGAGGTGATGCCGGGTCGGGTGTTGGTCCAGTAGACCGCCCGCGGCCGGTCGATAAAAGGCCACAGCAGGTTTAAGCCGCTGTTGGCCACGAAACTGAACCGGCCCAGCCGCTCGACCAACATCACGGTCGCCTGCGGAACTATTCTGATCGCTTTCGCTGCAATGACTAGCAGCGCGATTGCCAAAAAACCAAAGAAGAAAAGGGCCAGCAGCCCGGTAATGGCTCCCATAGTCAACTCCTCGGCAAGTTTGAATGCATAGTTCGATCAACCAGGCTGAACTATATCGGAACGCAACTTGTTCGACAAACTTTGCAATGTACTCATACCATGCTCGGTATCTGCCAACCTCCCAAGGCGTCCTCAATGATCGCGGCGGCGGCCAGCACTGCATCTTCCGCAAAAGGCCGGCCGATAATTTGCACGCCAACGGGTAAGCCTTCAACAGAACGTCCGGCGGGAACCACCACTACCGGAAGATCGAACAGGTTGAATGTTTGCGAATAACTGAAAGCGCGAAACGTACTCATCGTGCGCTCGCCAACCGTGACCTTGTGCGTTCCATGTTTGTAAGCAGGCGTGGCGCCGACTGGTGCGACAATCAAAGGCGTGTGTTCCATCCATTCCAAGAGCTCGCCACGCAAACGATCTCGTTCCAGCCACGCCCTTATGTAATCGTCGAGCGAAGGCTGCGGCATCTGGTCAGCAGTCATGAGTCTCCAGCGAACAAACTCGCCTCCCTCTTCTTCATGCCCGGTGTACACGTTGCGAAGCTGCACGACTGAGGCTCGCGAAAACAATTTAAGCCAAAGATCATGACCTCGTTCAACTCCCGGCGGCCGCGTTTCTTCAACGTTCAGCCCCGCGTCAGCTAACGCCCGCGCTGCAGCTTCGACCGCAGCCCGGGTTTCTTCTGTAACTGGAGCAACGGTATCGTCGGTGTAGAAGGCGACGCGCGAACCACGCGTTGAAACGGACACTCCCGGCGCCTCAATGTCCGCGAGTACGTTGAACAAAAGCTGAAGATCGGTGACGGTGCGGGCCAGCGGCCCAATCGTAGCGCCGAGCGAATACGGCCCGGTGCTCGGCGGAAATTGGAGTTCGCCCGGCACGCGCCCAACGGTTGGCTTCAGGCCCACGACGCCGCAGAAGTGAGCGGGAATTCGAATTGAGCCGGCAAGGTCGCTCCCGATGCCGCCGGGAGACATGCACGTAGCGATAGCGGCAGCTTCGCCGCCACTCGATCCGCCGGTGGTCATTACCGGGTTATAAGGATTTAGAGCCGGGGCGAATACTGGATTGTCCGTCGTGTAGTCCATCGCCATCTCAGCGGTGTTTGTTTTTCCGAGAATGATCGCGCCCGCGGCTTTTAGTCGCGCGACCGCGGGCGCATCGCGTTTCGGGACAAACTCCGCCCGCAGCAACGAGCCGCTGGTTGTTCTGAGTCCTGCTGTTTCGATCGTGTCTTTGATTGTCAACGGCACGCCATGAAGCAGACCGAGGTCATCGCCGCGCGCAACTGCGGCTTCTGCTTCCCTTGCCCTCTCCAGGGCGTCGGGCGCGAGCGTTACGATCGCGTTGAGTTTGCCGTTAATCGCCTCGATGAGGCGCAGATGTGCTTCGACAACCTCGACGGGTGAAACGCTTCCCGTGTGAATCGATTTCGCCAGTGTGCTTAGGGACTCTTGGGTCGGATTAGTCATTCAGTTTGCCAGTTTTGCGTCCGATAGGACTACGCGTGACGGCTACCGCTCATGGATGCTTCACTTCCAATCTCATTCTCACCGTGGCTTCAGCCCGGTGGAAATAGTGCCCATCACAGAACCAGAAACCGTTTAAACGGTTTCACGTTTTCAATCGGTTACTCTTCACCGGGCTAAAGCCACGGTGCGAATGAGAGCAGTAGATCACCCAACTTGCACGATTACTGTTCAGTGGCGCCGTTTTGCTTTTCAGAGACTTCTCACTATAATTTCTTCGCTACGGAAAATCTCAATTACAACTTGCTTGAGTTTGGACCAGCGGCTTTAGCGTTGAAGTCCAACGGCAAAGGAGCGCGCGTTTGGCGATTCATTTGAGCAGGACTTTCCTCCTGCGCAAACTTCATCAGTTATCAGGCATCATGCCGCTTGGCTTTTTCCTGTTGGAACATTTCTACACAAACTCGAAGGCCCTCACCGGAGCAGCGGATTTCAACAATGCCGTCAAAGACCTGCAGTCGATTCCTTATATCCTATTCGTCGAGATTGGTGGAATCTTTATACCGCTCATCTACCACGCCGTCTATGGTCTGGTAATCACTGTCGAGGCGCGACCAAATAACCTGAACTATCCATACCCGCGCAACTGGTTTTATCTAATCCAGCGAATAACGGGCGTAATTCTCTTTTTCTTCATTACTTTTCATGTGCTGAACTTCAGATTCGGAATGATCCCCGGCTTGAACACGATTTCCGTTGCGGACCACCCAGGGCAAGCCTTCGATATCGTCTCAGGTGAATTTCATATGGTGCCAATCTTCATTGTCTACTTGATTGGAATCACCGCGACGGTGTGGCACCTGGCAAACGGCATCTGGCTATTCCTGGTTGATTGGGGCATCACCATTGGTGAGCGCGCGCAACGATTGACCGGCTACGCCTGCATCGGCTTTGGTGTTTTCCTGCTGCTGGTCGGTATCAACGCCGCGATCGCTTTCATACATTCGGGTGGCCTGCTGGGAGGACTCTTCTAAAAGATGGCGAGTAACGGCATCAAGATCGCAATCGTCGGTGGTGGACTCGCTGGCCTCGCAGCCGCAATGCGAATTGCCGAAGCAGGACATGCGGTGGATCTTTTTTCTGTGGTTCCGGTGAAGCGCTCTCATTCAGTTTGCGCGCAGGGCGGTATCAACGGCGCGGTCAACACCAAAGGCGAAGGCGATTCGACCTGGGAACATTTTGATGACACGGTCTACGGCGGCGACTTTCTCGCGAACCAGCCGCCGGCCAAAGCCATGTGTGAAATGGCTCCGTCGATTATTTTCCTTTTCGATCGCATGGGCGTTCCCTTTTCACGAACCAAGGAAGGTCTGCTTGATTTCCGTCGCTTTGGTGGAACCAAACATCACCGCACGGCATTCGCCGGAGCGTCAACCGGACAGCAGTTGCTCTACGCCCTCGACGAACAAGTGCGACGCTACGAAGCGGCCGGCAGAGTTCGCAAGTTTGAGCATTGGGAAATGTTGTCGCTGGTGCTTGATGAAGCGCAGGTCTGTCGCGGCCTGATCGCAATGAACTTGCAGACTCTCGAGCTCAAATCGTTTCCTGCCGACGCGGTGATCATGGCTACCGGCGGGCCCGGTTTAATTTACGGTAAGTCGACCAACTCGATGGTTTGCACGGGCAGTGCCGTCGGTGCCTGCTACCAGCAAGGCGCTAAATATGCTAACGGCGAGTTTATTCAGGTGCATCCCACTTCGATCCCCGGCGAAGACAAGCTGCGACTGATGTCTGAATCTGCGCGCGGTGAAGGCGGGCGCGTTTGGGTGCCGCGAAAGCCGGGCGACACGAGAGCGCCATCGTCGATACCGGAAAGTGAGCGCTGGTATTTCCTCGAAGAGAAGTTTCCCGCTTACGGCAATCTCGTCCCGCGCGACATCGCTACGCGCGAAATTTTCCAGGTCTGCATTGAAGGCAAGGGCGTGGGCGCGCAGAATCAGGTCTACCTTGATCTGACGCACATCGATGCCGAAACACTGGATAGAAAACTCGGCGCGATTCTGGAAATTTACGAAATGTTTGTGGGCGACGATCCGCGGCATGTACCTATGCGCATCTTCCCAGGCGTTCACTATTCAATGGGCGGTCTCTGGGTCGACTCCGATCAGCGCACCAACATTCCCGGGTTGCTCGCCGCCGGCGAATGCGACTATTCGATCCATGGCGCCAACCGGCTCGGCGCGAACTCGCTCGTGAGTTGTGTCTACGGCGGCTTTGTCGCCGCGCCCGCGGCAATCACATATGCGCAGAATGTCGAACGCAACGGAGCGGACGGTTCCAGCATTTACGATCAGGAACTTAAGAAGCAGCAGGAAATCAACGATGCGCTGATCAAGCAGAGCGGGAACGAGAACCAGTACATGCTCCACCAGGAGATGGGCAAATGGATGACTGACAACGTAACGGTCGTTCGCTACAACGACAAACTCAAGGCGACGGATAACAAACTGCTGGAGTTGATGGACCGTTACAAGCGCATTTCAATTAACGATTCGAATCTTTGGGCGACGATGGCGCTGCCGCATGCGCGCCATCTCGACAACATGCTCGAACTGGCGCGCGTAATCACGCTCGGCGCCCTTAATCGCAACGAGTCGCGCGGCGCGCACTACAAGCCGGAGTTTCCCGATCGTGATGATGAGAATTTCCTGAAGACGACCATCGCGGAGTATTCCGGCGAAGGCCCGGTGATTTCATATGAACCCGTTGACGTCTCGCTAATTCCGCCGCGGAAGCGCGACTACAGCAAAGCCAAAAAGGAAACTGCGAAAGCGTAGATCGCACAAGGCACAGAGAATCAGAGAATGACTCAAGACGGAAAAGCTCAGGGTTGGGAAGGGTGGCTTGCCCCCGCTGGCGTTGAGCGGCATTCAGCGGGCGGGGGTAAACCACCCTTCCCAACCCTGAGCCTTTCTGTCTTAGAGATCCCTTTGAATCTCGGTGCTTCTTCTGTCCAATCATAGCGAGCCATATGTCTGCACAAGTACATACAAAGACCACACGCGTTCCGCCCAAGTCCGTCGAAATTCACATCAGGCGCCGGGCGAATCCCGACTCGCCGCAATACTGGGAGCGCTTTGAGCTTCCTTATCGCCCGAATCTCAACATCATCTCGTGCCTGATGGAGATTCAAAAAAATCCGGTGACGATGGAGGGCACAAAGACCACGCCGCCCGTCTGGCAGATGAACTGCCTCGAACAGGTGTGCGGCATCTGCACGATGGTCATCAACGGACGCGCGCGCCAATCGTGTTCCGCGTTGATTGATAACCTCGATCAGCCAATTAAGCTCGAGCCGATGTCGAAGTTTCCCAACATTCGTGATCTTGTAGTCGATCGTTCGCAAATGTTCGATCACCTCAAACGCGTGAACGCCTGGATCGAGCTTGATGGCACACACGATCTTGGTCCGGGGCCGCGCATGGATCAGGAAGACGTACAGGAACGTTACGCGTACTCGCGTTGCATGACCTGCGGTTGTTGTCTGGAAGCGTGTCCGCAGTATGACGAGGACCACTACATTGGCCCGCAGGCGATCGCGCAGGTGCGACTATTCAACATGCATCCCAGCGGCGAAGCCACGCGCGACGCGCGCCTCGAAGGCATCATGGGCGAAGACGGCATCACAAACTGCGGCAACGCACAAAACTGCATCAAAGCTTGCCCGATGGGCATTCCCCTCACCCGCGCAATCTACGAAGAAAACCGCGAAACGATCGTCCACGGCTTGTTCGGCTGGTTAAAGAAATAAGTTGCACTGCTCGCAGGTCGGAGCGGGTACTGCAAACAATCCTGCTAAAAACAGTTACTATCAATTATTACTTTTTCAATTATTTTTTTTGTTGACAGAGAGACAGTCTACGCGTAGGATGCCGCCGCATTTCCCTTGAACGGTTCTTCGTACCTAGGCAAGACGTTTTTCTCTGAGACGGTTTATGAGTTGGACCATCCCCCAGCAACTCATACCTGGATCCGAGGTTGAGCGTACCTTCTTTTTCGCACAAACCTTCCAGTCCCCGCCTTATGGCGCAGCCCTTCTGATGGTAAGAGGGCAGCTCTTCTCAACTTCGAGTTCTAACCTGTTTGGCGCATCTTTCTTCGCGTTGATTCCCGGAGGACGGCGCTACATCAGTCGGCTCGGCAGCTGCTCATGTTTGTGCACAAGGAGAGTTCAATGAAGCCCAGATCTCATCGTCCGTCCACGCGCAGGCCTTTTCTCTTAGGCTTCTTTTTGCTAGTAACCCTGCTCACTGCTGTTGTCGCCTTAAGTACGTCGACTGGGAAGACCGCGTCGCCGTCGATCACCCCAGCGGCCAGCTTTCACGCGCTGTCGGGAATGCCCGCCTCCGGCAAGGAGATGCGGGCCACCGAGACTCGCATACTGGTCGGCACCAACTTCGCGGCGGCAGCACTTGCGCCGGCACCCGTGCCGGCGCCGCCGCCAACGGCCCTCATCAACGCAAGCACTGTCAGCGGCGGGGCTTCCAGCCAAGAGGCGCTGGCCGCGACCGCACAGGGTTACGTCGTCACCGTCGTCAGCAACGCGGATTGGCAATTGATGACCCAGGCCCAGTTCGGAATGTATGATTTGCTGATCATCGGCGACCCTACTTGCCAGGCCATCCCGAATTTAAATGCCGCGGCGAATGCGGCTGTGTGGGCGCCTGTAGTGATGGGAACCGCGGGCGGCAGGACTCTCGCCGGCAACAGGGTTTTGATCGGCACCGACCCGGTGTTCCATGACGGCGGCTCATATCTAAATCCGCGGGCGGCGATCATTCGCACCGGCATCAACTTCGCCGGTAAGCAGCCCGGGCGCACCGGTCTCTACTTCGACGCCTCCTGCTCGGGCGGGGGCGGAACAATTCTCACCGCTCTCAACTCCCTCAGCACCGGGTCGGGAGTTTGGACGAATAATGCTGCCCCGCCATGCGGCGGCAATGTCTCGCTGATCGCGTCGGAGCCGTCCTTCACGCCCGCCCTTACCACCGCGTCCCTGCAAGGCTGGGGTTGCTCGGTACACGAGTCGTGGCCGACCTTCAAGAGCGATTGGAGCGCGCTGGCGGTTGCCACCGACACGGCGACTAAACCGACCTGCGGCGTCGATCCCAACACAGGGGCGAGCGCTTGTGGTCAGGCGTACATCCTGATCGCGGGATCATCAATCGTCGTCACCTCGGGCAGCATCTCGATCTCGCCGCTCGACGACACCAACCCGGTCAACACCCCCCACACCGTGACGGCCCACGTCACGAGTGGCGGCCTGCCGATCGTCGGTCAAGTTGTTACCTTCACCGTCACGGGACAGAACGCGGGTGCCGCCGGCACTTGCTCGCCCGCCCTCTGCAAGACAGACAGCAACGGCGATGTCTCGTTCACTTACACCGGCACGAATGGCGTCGGGAACGACACGATCAAGGCCAGCTTCACCGACGCCACCGGCGCGAATCAGGCGGCGACGGCACAGAAGCACTGGATTATCACGGATAGGGATGGCGATGGCGTGCCCGACACGACTGATAACTGCCCCGATACACCGAATGCCGACCAAGCCGATGCTGATGGCGATGGCGTAGGCGACGCCTGCGACAACTGCGTACACACTGCTAACCCTAACCAAGCTGATTCAGATAGAGACGGCATCGGCGACGCCTGCGACCTTTGCGCGGCCGATCCACTGAAAGCTTATCCAGGAACTTGCGGCTGCGGAGTGCCTGAAACAGATACGGACCTCGATGGCACGCCCGACTGCACGGACCAGTGTCTGAACGATCCTAGAAAGACTGCGCCGGGCGCTTGCGGTTGCGGTATTCCTGATACGGACTCAGATGGCGACGGCACGGCGGACTGCCTCGATTCATGTCCGAACGATCCTGGCAAGATCGCTCCCGGCGCTTGCGGCTGTGGCGTTTCTGATCGGGACTCAGATAATGATGGTACCCCGGATTGCTTTGATGCTTGTCCGACAGATCCTGGGAAGATTGCTCCCGGCGCTTGCGGTTGCGGAAGGCCGGACACAGACACTGACGGTGATGGCGTGGCGGATTGCATCGACAACTGCCCAACCACAGCCAACACTGATCAGCTAGACACCGATGGTGACGGAGTCGGTGATGCGTGCGACAACTGCAAGACCACCGCCAACACCGATCAGCTCGACACGGACAGTGACGGAGTTGGTGATGCCTGCGACAACTGCAAGACCACCGCCAATACCGATCAGCTCGACACGGACAGTGACGGAGTTGGTGATGCCTGCGACAACTGCAAGATCACTCCAAACACTGATCAGGCCGACGATGACCGTGATGGCGTGGGTAACGTTTGCGACAACTGTCGCGCCACGGCCAATCCTCTCCAGGAGGACGCTGACGGTGACGGTGTTGGCGACGCGTGCGACAACTGCCGCAGGACGGCCAATGCCAATCAGGCCGATGCCGACGGCGACGGAGTTGGCGACGCGTGCGACAACTGCCGCACAAACGCCAACACGGATCAGTTAGATTCTGACGGCGACGGTGTCGGAGACGTGTGCGATAACTGTAGATTGCCTAACCGCGATCAGGCAGATACGGATGGCGATGGCGTCGGCGACACGTGCGACAATTGCATCGGCACGAAGAATCCCGATCAGGCTGATATAGACCACGACGGAGTGGGCGACGCGTGCGACAACTGCCGTACGACGCCTAATGCAAATCAGGCGGACAGCGACGGTGATGGCGTAGGCGATGTTTGCGACAATTGCGCCAGGGCCAACTCTGATCAGACTGATACGGACGGTGATGGCGTGGGTGATGCCTGCGACAACTGCGTCCGAACCAGAAATCCGGATCAGGCTGATGCGGATGGCGATGGGGTGGGCGACGCTTGCGACAACTGCGTCCGAACCAGAAATCCGGATCAGGCTGATGCGGATGGCGATG
>JBDUAQ010000073.1:0-14546 GCA_040004575.1 bacterium | reverse complement strand
GCATCCTAAAGGTTGAACTCTGAACTACTTGACTCCAGCCAACGTCTAACCGCTAGTGAATCTCTTTCGATAGTCTCGCCGGGCCCAGCACAGCAGCAAACTCCGAATGCGCCAGCACCACTTCCGGGGATTGCTGCATCGCCGCAAAATATTTCTTCTGAAACTCACTACCCGCCTCAGAAGGTGTCAGCAGGATCGTGGCCTGCTGAATTAGAGCCTGTGCCGTGGCCTCGCTGGGCGTTTCCTTCGCCGCCAGAAGTTCGTCCATCTCAACGATGAGTTCTGACAATTGCCGGAGCCAGGCAAACCACGGGTCGCTCATCACCAGTTGGAGATAGGCGTAACTGTTGTCAATTTTTCCGCGCGCGCGCTCATAACCATCGCGCTCAAAATCGAGCAGCGTCTTGTGCAGCAGCAATAACGCTGAGCGGACTTTGGTAAGTTGCTGGCGCGTTTCGGCGGTTAACTCATTTTCAGAAGTCATGTTCTTATCGATTCGACGATCTTATCAGCGTCAATGTGTTTGCGGTGAAAGACAGCAGCGGGCGCCTTGAGATTGTAGATCCTGACTCGCTGATTGAGTTCCACAACCAGTTCGCGAAACTCTTTCACGCTTCTTTCCCACTCCGGCTCAGACGGAGACTTTCCGCCTTCGCCAAACAGTGCCCAAGCGCGCGCCAACTTCGTTTTGGCCTTTTCCAGCTCCGCGTCGATATCCTTCCGCTCTTCAATCCAAGCCGGCGCAAAACCGGCATTGCGCAACAACCGGTGCACCATTCGAAGGTCCGGATCCTCAAAAGGATTTTCTCGCAGGTCAATCGGCTCGCCCTTACCCGGCAAGTCGTCAAACTCGCCGTTCTCAATCGCTTCTCGCAGCCTTTTCTCAGTTAATGATTCGAGTCTGTTCATCGCTAATAGTTAGAACGTTAATGCAAGATACTTGGTTCACTCAAGTCCTGACGTGCCTCGCCGGACGGGCGAATCCCAGCGCGGCGGCTATGCTATGATCCGCCGCGAATGCCGCCTCCTTTCAGTCTCAAAACGCTGGTTGAAGAACTATGCAAATACGGCCTGCCCCGCTTCGGCCAAACTCTCTCCCACAAACTCGCTTTGGATATCGCCAGCCTCTCCAGCAAGAAAGACTCAAGCAGCGCCACTGTCGAGGATTTGTTGAGCTACCTGCCGATGCGTTACGAAGATCGCTCGAGTCCGGCCCACATACGTGATCTGACTGACGGGATGGAGGCGTCGCTGGAACTCATCGTCAAGATCGCCGGCGCCTTCCAGGTGAAGAACCGGCGCTCGCAGGGGCGTTCAAGCCTCTTCATTTTTGAAGTGACTGCTACCGATCCGGAAAAGACCGGCCGGCCCATCGTCGTCTGGTGGTTCGTTTCCGGGTCACACGCACACGACATCATTAGTTACTACACCAAACGCTTCACGCGCGGAGCACGGTTCATCACTTTTGGCAGATGGGATTGGGACAAGCGTCGCGCGACCTTCTCACTGAAATTGAACAAGCCCGCTGATGAACTTGAAATGCTGCCCGCGGCAACAGCACAGGCAGAGCCGGCGACAGCAGAACCGGAAATTAAAGCAGCCAAAGCGATCGAGCTGAACACGCCCGACAGCAGCGACGATCCGGCCCTCGCCGTTATTCACAGTGGCCGTCGCGTCCCTGTCTACCGAAAGCTGGGCGAGTTTAGTTCAAAACGTGTGCGCGAGATCATGCATGGGGTGCTCGCGTTGTTACCCGAACCCGCGATTCCAGAAACGCTGCCCGCGGAATTGCTGCGACGAAGAAAACTCATCAGCCGTTCCCAAGCTCTGCGCCACATTCACTTCCCTCCGGAAGACATACCGCTAGCGCTCTACGACGAGGCGCGCAGTCCGGCACATCTGCGGCTCATCTTCGAAGACTTTTTCTGGGTGGCGCTCGGCATTAGCCTGAAACGCGGCCGGCGCGTAAAGGAAGCTAAGGGAACGACGATCAAACTCGACCAGGCGACCAAGCTGCGGATCGGTTCAGTGCTGCCGTTTAAGTTGACCGAGGCGCAGCGGCGCGTCGTCAAAGAAATATTTAAGGACTTGAAGTCGGACGCGCCGATGAATCGTCTGCTGCAGGGCGACGTCGGCAGCGGCAAGACGATAGTCGCGCTAATCGCCATGCTGGCCACAATGGAAAATGGCTATCAGACCGCGCTGATGGCGCCAACTGAGATCCTCGCCGAACAACACGCGCGCAACATTAAACGACTGCTCGCGAAGTCGCCCTATCGCGTGGAGCTGTTGACCGGATCGCTCCGTGCTGCCGAGAAAAGGAAACTGCAGGTGGAACTTGCCGCCGGTGATATTCATGCCTGCATCGGCACGCATGCACTCATTCAGGAAGCAGTCTCGTTCAAGAACCTCGGCCTCGCAGTGATTGATGAACAGCATCGCTTTGGAGTTATGCAGCGCGCCCAATTGCGCGCGCGCGGTTTCAATCCCGACGTGCTGGTAATGACCGCGACTCCCATTCCTCGTTCGCTCACCATGACGATCTATGGTGATCTGGATGTTTCAATTATTGATGAGATGCCGCCCGGAAGAACGCCGGTTGAAACGCGCGTGTTCGGTGAAGAGCAGCGTCCTGAAGTTAAGCAGTTGATTGCGAGCGAAGTTAAAGCCGGCCGCCAGGTTTACGTGGTCTATCCGCTGGTTGAAGAGTCAGAGAAGATGGACTTGAAAGACGCAACGCAGAGATACGAATACCTGCGCGACAGAGTCTTCCCCAGGCTGACTGTTGGACTGGTGCACGGCAAGATGAAGACGGCCGACAAGGAAAAAGTGATGCGCCGCTTTGTAGCCGGCGAAATTCAAATACTTGTATCAACGACGGTAATTGAGGTAGGCGTGGATGTTCCCAATGCATCGGTCATGATTGTCGAACACGCGGAACGATTCGGACTTTCGCAGCTTCACCAACTGCGCGGCCGTGTCGGTCGCGGCGCGGAAAAGAGCTATTGCGTTTTGTTAACGTCAGACAAACAGACGGCGGTCGCCGTGGAGCGGCTCGGCATCATGGCGAAAACCAACGACGGCTTTGTCATCGCGGAAAAAGATCTGGAGCTGCGCGGGGCTGGCGAGTTGCTGGGTACGCGGCAGTCTGGGTTGCCGGAATTCCGCGTCGCCAATTTGGTCCGCGATCAGCAGTTCATCGAGGGCGCGCGCAAGGAAGCTGAGTTTTATCTGGCAAAAGGCGAGAAGTCGGCTGAGGCTGCGAAGTTGGTTGAACGCGTGCGCTCCGACCCGCGGTTTGGATTAGCAGCGATAGGATGAACAAACGTCCGTAGATTACCCAAATCAAAATAGGCCCGAAGGGGCCGACATTCAATAGCCACATCCGTAAGGGCGTGGACCTGACGACAAGACATCGTCGAGGCTCGAAGGGCCGACACCGGCTCATGGTTGTGTCGCACCTTCGGCGCTCAAGCTCCTCGATGACTTCGCAACGCCGCGCTAACGCACGGGGCTATTAATTGCCGCCGCTTCGCGGCTGGTTGAATAGAATCGCCTTGGTTCAAATACCTCTAATGAGAGTAATCGCCGGAAAATATCGTGGCCGAAATCTAAAGAGTCCGCCTTCACTTGAAGTGCGGCCAACCTCGGATCGTCTGCGCGAGACTCTTTTCAATGTCATCGCACCCCGAATAGTTGCAGCTCGCTTTCTCGATCTTTGCGCCGGCTCAGGAGCGGTAGGGATCGAAGCGCTATCGCGGGGCGCCGCCCACGTTACGTTCGTTGATAACTCGCGAGCGACGTGCGACCTCATCAAGTCAAATCTTGAGCTTTGTCGGATTGAGCGAAGCGATAGTCAGGTAATTCAGGAGGAAGCGAAGACCTACTTGCGGCGATTTGTGGCAAAGCAGCCAGACTCCGGCAAGCCCTGGGACCTCGTCTTCTTCGATCCACCCTACGCAATGGACTATTCGCCGATTCTCGATATGTTCGGCGCGCACGCGTCTAGTCTGTTAACCGAAAACGGGCTGTTGGTCGTCGAACACCCTCATAAAAATGAGTTGAAAGCTGAAACGGGGAGTATAATTCGCAGCCGCATACTGAAACAGGGCGAATCCGCGCTCAGTTTTTACGGATGCTAACCGGCAACCCGTTGAAGATATGTCGGAATAATTTAAAACTCTCTGTGCAATCTCTGTGTTCTCTGTGTTCTCTGTGTCTCTGTGGTGGCCCTATTTCGGAGAATCATTCACCACAGAGACACGGAGCGCACTTAGGGAAGCACAGAGACTAAACTGTATTGCACCCGGCCTGGTCGAAGGACATTAAGGAGAAACCATGAACCAACTTTCCCGTCGTGGATTCGCAAAGATATTGGGAACGAGCGCTGCATACGCGGCCCTTAACCCATCACTGTCGTTTTCAACGCCCGTGTTGCGCCTGATGAGTAAAGCAGCGAATGCGACAGCCCTGGTGCGTCTCAGCTCGAATGAGAACCCGTATGGCCCGTCGCCCATGGCGGTGAAGGCGATGACTGACGCCTTCAGTCTCGCCTGGCGTTATCCGGATGAGCATGAAGGGTTGCTCGTTGACGCATTGGCGAAACTGAACAACGTAGCGGCTCCTCAGATTCTCCTCGGCAACGGCTCGGGCGAAATATTAAAAGTCGCCGCCGCTGCGTTTACGGCCGCCGGCAAGAAGTTAGTGGTCGGAAACCCCACCTTTGAAGCGATCCTCGCGCACGCGCGCACGGCACAAGCTGACGTAGTGAAAATAGATCTGACTTCGGACTACGCTCACGATCTTGCGAAGATGTTGGACGCAACCAGCGATGCCGGTTTGGTCTATATCTGCAATCCCAACAATCCGACAGCCAGCATTACGCCGAAAGATCAGATTCGAGCGTTTCTCGCGAAGGTGCCGGGCCAAACCATCGTGCTCATCGATGAGGCTTACCACCACTACGTCGAGTCAAACGATTACGAAAGTGTTATCCCGCTGGTTAATCAATATCCAAACCTGATAGTTGCGCGCACGTTTTCCAAAATTTATGGCATGGCCGGTTTGCGTTGCGGCTATTGCGTCGCGCGGCCCGAATTGGTTCAACGCATGCGCGAACAGCAGACCTGGGACAGCCTGAACATCATGGCGTTGGTTGCGGCGGCGGCAAGTCTTCAGGATGCCGCGCAGGTGGCGGAGGGCCGCCGGCGCAATAGCGAAGTGAAGCAGTTTGTTTATGCCGAGCTGGACAAGTTGGGACTGAAGTACATTCCGTCTCATGCAAACTTTTTGATGATTAACCTGCGTCGCGAAGTGAAGCCGATGATTGCGGCAATGCGCGCGCGCAGCGTGGAGGTAGGCCGACTCTTCCCCGCGCTGCCAAACTTCATGCGCGTAACCATCGGCACGCGCCCGCAAATGGATGCGTTCGTTTCCGCGTTTCGCGGGGTGATGAGCTAGTTAATGTTTGGTGGATACTGCTCTGTGGAACCTTTGTGACCTCTGTGCCTCTGTGGTGGGTGAACCTCGAGAACCATTCACCACAGAGACGCAGAGGGGACGCAGTTAACACAGAGAAAATCGAAGTAATGACCTCACCTCTGATTCGACGGTTTCGCTCCCTTCCGAAAACGTTGCTAGAATCCTCACATGCTTGTTCTTGGAATTGAAACCTCCTGCGATGAAACCGCCGCAGCCGTGGTGCGAGATGGCCGCGAAATCGTCTCCTCCGTTATCGCCTCCCAAATCGAAACGCACAAACGTTTTGGCGGCGTGGTGCCGGAACTCGCCTCACGCGAACACCTCGACAAGATTGTTCCCATCGTTGAAGAAGCTTTCGCGCAAGCCAAAATCCAGCCGCACGAGATCGATGGAATCGCAGTCACAGTTGGACCAGGTCTGGTGGGTTCGCTGTTGGTGGGCGTGTCGTACGCAAAAGCGATGGCCTTTGCTTTGAGCAAGCCACTGGTGGGAGTGAATCATATCGAGGGCCATGTCTATTCCGTCGCCTTTGGCAATCCGCCGGTTGAGTATCCCGCGCTGGCGCTGATTGTTTCCGGCGGGCACAGTAATCTGTTCCTGGTTCCTGAACCCGGCAAGTACAAAGTCCTCGCGCGCACTCGCGACGACGCCGCGGGCGAGGCTTTTGACAAGGTGGCAAAGATGATGGGACTCGGCTATCCCGGCGGGCCTATCATCGAGCGGCTGGCGCGCGAAGGAAATCCGAAGGCGGTCAAGTTTTCGTTGCCTCGCATGGGCGACGGCTCGGCGGATTTCAGTTTCAGTGGTTTGAAGACCGCCGTCACCAAACACGTGCGCGAGACGCGACTGCAACCGGTGCGAAATGGAGAAGAACCGTCGGCAGCGATTAAGGATCTGGCGGCGAGTTTTCAAAGTGTAGTGGTGCGATCTCTGGTAGGAACCACGGAGCGCCTCGCGCCGGAATATGCTCCGCAGACGTTGATAGTCGCCGGCGGCGTCGCTTGCAACGGCGCCTTACGAGAGGCAGCACGCGCGGCTGCTGAGCGTTTGGGAATTCCGGCTTACTTCCCTTCGCCTCATCTCTCAACTGACAACGCTGCGATGATCGCGGCGGCAGGAACAGTGAAGCTACAGGCAGGCGAACGCGCCGGCTTCGATCTGAATGCGGATGTCACGCTGCGACTTCAAAATCTTGACAACGAAGAGGACACGCTGCGGAAAGCGAAGGTCCGTTACCGCCTGTGAATCCTTATCCAGGACTCGCAAACGAAAAAGGCGAACACCATTGAAAGGTGCCCGCCTCCAAATTCTGCTTACTGCTTACTGCCTTCTGCCTACTGTTTTCTTGGCCTCGGCACGCGAGACCGGGGTTATGCCTTATCAACCCTCGATGACGCTCATCGCGCTCACCGCCTTTTTCTCATAGGCGGCAATGGTCGCGATGTTGCTCTTTTCAAGCGGGCTCAAGCTTGCCTCGGTAAACTTTGGGTCGGCCTTGTACCAGCCAAAGCTCTCGAAGTAAGTCTGAAACCAAGGTTCCTTGGTGAAGACTTTGCCGCGCCGGGCGTAAATCTCCTGGCGCATCTTGGCGGCGTCCTCTACAAATAATCCCTCGAGCAGACTTCGCGTGAGCGGCTTCGTGCCCAACTCATCGTGGATCTTTTTCTCGTAGGCGACGATGGTTTCAACGTTCGTCTTGTCAGATCCTGTTAATTCTTCGTCCTTAAAGTTCTCATCGGGTTGATACCACGGCTGGCTGAAGAAATACTGCGACAGCCAGGGCGCCTGAAACTGCCGGCCGTGGCGCGCGTAAACTTCATTACGCAAAAGGCGCAACTCATTGAGACTCAAACCGTGCAGCATCTGCGGCGAGATCAACCTATTCTCAAACAGCTCCATATCGCCGGGAGCCAAAGCGACTTTACGCGACTTCTTCTGGGCCGTCGCAATCGTATCCAGGTTTGTTTGTTCGAGCGCGGAAAGGGATTTCGGATCGTATTTGTCGCTTGGCTTATACCAGTAGCGCTCATCGAAATATTGCTGCAGCCAGGCCTCGCTAAAGCGCTTGCCATGAATCGCTTCAACTTCGGCGCGCAAGACTCGCCACTCAGCGCCGCTGTGAACCCCGAGCTTCTTCGGTGTCAGCGCCCGCGCGCGCCAGTAACGCATATCGCCAGGCTGCACGGTTGGATGTTTGCCGGCCTCGGCGTCACGAATGAGATCGAGATTGTGGTTCTCGGTCGCATTGAGCATTGAATTGTTGAAATCAGGATTGGCTTTGAACCAGTCCTGCGCTTCAAGGTAAGTCTTGATTTCAGCGTCTTTGAAGATCCGCCCGTGACGTCCAAACACGATGCCGCGCATGAGTTTCAAATCTTCGAGGGGAACCTTGGCGACGTCGGCAGGCTTAAGGGCTGACGTGGCAAAATCGAAAGTATGCCAGCGCTGCATGCTGTCCTGCGCGTGGACGGAAAAGGAACTGACTATTAGGACCGCAGCAAGAAGGAAAAAGGAAAAGCGAACGCGGGGGGAATTCATATCACGCTCCTGTTTTGACTCACTCCACCACATGACTAGTGAATTCGCTCTACTGCTGAAAGTGCCGGAGGCACGAAATGTCTATAGCAGTGACCAGCTCGATTCAAACTCTTCGGCGTTAACTGAAATGCCCGGCATTTCGGTTAACACCGAAAACACTAATGATGCAAAGCTCGGAGCTATAAACATTTCGCCGCTAAGCGGCTGCGTCAGTCAAGTCTCTTGAAAGCGCAATCTATAGCGATGTCGGAACGTCACCCAAAAATGTCGCGAACTTTGTCAACCAAGCCTTTGTCTTCCAGATCCTTGTTCTCAACCACCGCAAGTTGCTCGAGCAGCTTTCGTTGCTCGCGCGTCAGCGACGTTGGTGTAACCACGCTCACGGATACGAAGAGATCACCGTGGCCACGACCGCCCAGCACCGGCATGCCTTTGCCCTTGATGCGAAAGACGGTGCCTGTTTGCGTGCCGGTCGGAATCTTGATCTTCTCTTCACCTTCAATCGTCGCAACGTACACATCCGCGCCGAGGGCGGCCTGCGCGAAAGTCAGCGGCTGTGAAGCGTAGAGGTTGCTGCCCTGCCGTTCGAAGCGTTCATGCTCGGCAAGATGGATGACGACATACAAATCGCCGGATGGGCCACCCTGCGTGCCGGATTCTCCCTCGCCCTGAACGCGCAACCGCGAACCAGTTTCAACGCCCGCCGGAATCTTTACTTCCATCTGCTTCTCGCGCTCGATGCGACCGGCGCCACGGCAGTCCTGACAGGGAGCTTTTATGACGCGACCAGCGCCACGACACGGCTGGCAGGTTCGCGCTACGGAAAAGAATCCCTGTTGATAACGAACCTGGCCGGTGCCGCCACAGTTGGTGCAATTCTCAGGTTGTGTGCCCGGCGCCGCACCGTTTCCTTTACACGTTTCGCAAGTTTCCAGTCGCGGAATACGCAACTGCGCAGTCATTCCGTTGTAGGCATCCTCGAGCGTGATCTCAAGGTCATAACGCAGATCGGCGCCCCGCTGTGCAGCCGTGCGTCGAGCGCCGCCGCGACCACCACCAAAGACGTCGCTGAAGCCAAAGAGATCGCCAAGGATGTCTTCTATACCGCCAAAACCCGGCGCTCCCCAGGCTTGTCCGGCGCCGCTTGAAACGCCGGCATGACCAAAGTGGTTGTAACGCTGGCGCTGTTCGGGATCGGAAAGCACGCTATAGGCCTCGGACAGTTCCTTGAACTTTTCTTCAGCATCCGGGTCGTTTTGATTTGTATCCGGATGATGATTCCTCGCCAGACGGCGATATGCGCTCTTCAACTCTTGATCAGTGGCGGTGCGGCTAACTTCCAACACCTCGTAGTAATCTCGTTTACTCATTCCGAATTATGCGAAAACCTCTCGTCTTATTTAAGAATTGTTTGGTTAGAACTTGGTGAATTCATCAGTCTTATCCACGCCTTTTTGCGAGGCCGCACGGGTAGGATCCATCATCGCGGACGTTAGCTGGCCGGCCACTCGCTCGAGGGCTGTTAGAGCTTTGTTGATTGGATCTTTTCCGTCGACGTTGCTCGCTGTCGCAGCTTCCTTGAAAACGCGTTCAGCTATCTCCCGATCATTTGGGGAGAGCGCTCCGCCAAACTTAGCGTACGACTTTTGGGTATTCCGCAGCAGCGATTCCAACTTGTTGCGCAAGACGACGATCTCTTTGGTCAGGGCGTCGGAATCGGCAAAACCCGTCGCTTCCATTATGAGTTTCTGGATTTCATCGGGCGCGAGACCGGAGGTCGGCGTGATGCGCATTTGCTGCTCGCGACTCGTTGCTTTGTCCTGCGCCGACACGGAAACGATCCCGTTGGCATCGACCTCGAAAGCAACATCTATCTGAGGCACGCCCCGCGGACTGGGCGGAATGCCTACCAGCTCAAACTTTCCCAGCGAACGATTGCCTGCTGCCACTTCCCGCTCACCCTGCAAAATATGAATCTCCACTGACGTCTGATTGTCGACCACGGTCGTAAATGTCAGGCTGTTGCGCAAGGGGATGGTTGAATTTCGATCGATGATCTTGGTAAACAACCCCCCGCGGGTTTCCAGTCCCAGACTCAACGGCAAAACGTCCAGCAGCACGATGTCTTTAACTTCACCCGTTAATACCCCGCCCTGGATTGCGGCGCCCATAGCGACAACTTCGTCAGGATTGATCTCAGCGGAAGGCTTCTTGCCGAAAATCTTCTCCACGGTACGCTCGACAATCGGCGAGCGCGTTTGCCCGCCCACCAGAACCACCTTATCTACGTCAGCGGGTTGCAACTTCGCATCCTCAAGCGCCTTGCGACAGGGGTCGATAGTTTGATCGATCAGATCCACGATCAAATCTTCAAACTCGGCACGCGTCATCGTCTTGTTGAAATGCTTCGGCCCGGTGGCATCGGCAGCGATGAAGGGAAGATTGATATTGGTTTCAGTCGCCGACGAGAGTTCACACTTTGAGCGCTCAGCTACTTC
Source organism: bacterium (assembly GCA_040004575.1). Classification (GTDB taxonomy): domain Bacteria; phylum Acidobacteriota; class Blastocatellia; order Pyrinomonadales; family Pyrinomonadaceae; genus PSRF01. Next base: position 4,029 of record JBDUAQ010000073.1, on the reverse strand, counting down.
CTTTAGTCGCTGCAGTGCCAGGCGATCTTTTCTCAAATCAATTCCGGTGTCAGTCAAGAACTGATCGGCCATCCAGCTCATGATGCGTTCGTCGATGTCTTCACCACCCAGGAACGTATTGCCGGAAGTGGAAAGCACCTCGAAAACGCCATCGTTCATCTGCAGGATCGAAATATCGAAAGTGCCGCCGCCCAGATCGTAGACCGCGATGCGCTCAGCCCCAGACTTGCCCAGCCCGTAGGCCAGAGCTGCTGCGGTTGGTTCGTTGATGATTCTCTCAACTGTCAGCCCGGCGATTTTCCCCGCGTCTTTTGTGGCCTGGCGTTGGATGTCGTCGAAGTAAGCCGGAACGGTGATGATTGCGTCGGTTACTGGTTCGCCAAGAAAGTCTTCCGCCGCGGCTTTCAAACGTTGTAAGACTATTCCTGACAGCTCGGGCGGGCTGTAACTCCGGCCTTGCACGCGCACACGGGCGTCGCCGTTTTGAGAATCGACAATCTCAAAGGGCGCCGTCTCCCGCATCTTCTGGACTTCAGCGGAGCTGTATTTCCGGCCGATAAGTCGCTTCACTGCATAGACCGTATTGGCGGCATTGGTGACTGCCTGGCGTTTTGCTATCTGCCCGACCAAACGCTCGCCTTTGTCAGTAAAACCAACCACGCTCGGGGTGGTCCGCCCGCCCTCTTTGTTAGGCACGATCTGAACCGCGCCGCCCTCCAGAACGGAGACGCAGCAATTCGTCGTACCCAGATCTATGCCGATCGCTTTTCCCATTTTTATCTACCCAACTTTACCGTCCCCGTTAGGTGTCTTTGGTATCACTTTTCTTGACCGCTACCTTAACGAGCGCCGGACGAATCAACTTATCGCCAACTCGGAAGCCACGCACGATCTCCTGGATAACAGTGTCAGGTTCATGTTCGTCGGTAGGTTCCGTGACGACCGCTTCGTGATGATGCGGATCAAACCGTTCCCCTTCGGCTAACACCGGCTTGACGCCCAATGCATCAAGCACGCCATTGAGCTGTTTGTAAATCAGATCCACGCCGCTTAGGAAGTGCCGAAATTCATCCGACTCGCTGCCTTCAACCGAAGCCTCGGTATCCAATGCCCTTTTCAAATTATCGAGTACCGGCAAGAGCTTCGACGCAACATCGACGACCACGCGGTTGAAGGTTTCCGCTCGCTCGCGCTCCATTCGCTTGCGGTAGTTCTCGAAATCCGCCTGCCGGCGCGCCAGGCTGTCTTTTAGATCCTTGACTTCACCCTCGAGTCGTTTCAACTCTGCACGGGTAGCAACCAATTCCGCGACTTCAGGACCCCCCTGGTTAACCGTGAGATCGCCGGGTGACCCCTTGGCCGGACGCGAGGGCTGTTCCAGCTCATCGTCCAACTCAAGTGCTTCCGGTTCGGCCGCGGTTGCGTCGTTCTCGAGGGCCATATTATCCATCAACTCTTTATCATCGGTTGACAGCGCGGGCGCTGGCTCATTCAGTCCGGCATCCAGACTATCTTCACTCTCCGCATCAAGAGACTTAATGGGAATGCGGTTCGACCTATCGCCTTTGCTTTCAGGAGCCATCAATAGTGTCAGTTCGTTTCAAAGTTTCGGTAGGACCCTAGACGTGCGCTTCTTCGTTCAAACGGCGCTCAATGAGCCGTGCCATGTAGTTTACCATAGCCATGATGCGAGAATACTCAATCCTCATCGGGCCTACGACACCCAGCGTGCCCGGATGTTCGTTTGACCCGAGGCGATAGGGCGCAGTAATCAGCGTACAATTTCGCATCGAGGAGATGGGATGTTCCCGGCCGATGACGACGTGAACATCTCCCCACATGGTGGGTTGTTCGCGAGCTACGCACTCATTAAGTATTTTGATTAGGCGGGACTTTTCTTCAAAGGTTCGAAACAACTCACGCATTCTATCGACGTCAACGAAGTCGGGCTTGCTTAGGATGTTCGAAGCGCCATCGACGTAGACGTCTCCGCTGCCGGACTCTTCACCCTCCAGACTCATATCACAAAGGAGAATTGCATTTCTGAGTAGCCGGTCATACAACGCCTTTTCCTCTCGCATCAGTTCAATAATCTCAGTGCGAATGGCCAACAGGCTCTTGCCCGCAAACTCTGTGTTCAGATAGCGCGCAGTCTGCTCCAGTTCTTCCTGAGTCAGGTTATCTTCCAGCCGTATGATCTTGTTGTGAATGCTGTTTGAAGTCGTTACTAACACCACCAGAATTCGTTTGTCAGAGAGCTGAACGAATTCAATGTGGCTCAAACGGTTCTCGGCCAGAGACGGTGATATCACGATGCCCACATTGGTGGAAAGCTCGGAGAGCGCGTGCGACATTTTCTCCATTATGCGATCCGAAGAAGTCGCTGAATCAACTCCGCTGGAAGTGAACACCTTATCGATCGCCCGCAGGTCAGCGCGAGAGAGCCGAGCCTCTTCAAGGATGTGGTCGACGTAGTAGCGGTAACCCTGATCTGTGGGCACGCGACCCGCCGACGTGTGCGGCTGCTCGACGAGTCCAGCTTCCTCAAGTTCCGCCATGACATTCCTGATCGTAGCTGAACTCCAACCCGAACCTCTGGCAAACCGGTCCGCCAGAACCCGCGAGCCGACCGCGTCGCCGGTGACCAAATGTTCTTTGATCACGGCGGCAAGCACGGTTTGAGCACGCTCATCGAGATTGCTTTTTTCGGCGGCTTGGAGGGTTGAATTGCGACGGGGCATCCGGATCTCAGTTGAAAGTAAAGTAAATGACTACCGTCTGGCAGTATAAAGAATCGTTTGTCGCGCTGCAAACATTCGACCGCGGAGGTTTTCTGCTTTCGGCTCATCGGACAATCCACACTCCTGCAAACATTTACGCCACTTGTCGGCCGGCGAAATCCTGTAGAGGGCGGGGCTTATCCTCGCCCGCGATCAAGTCTTATTCGCGAGAGCAGGGACTAGCCCTGGACCTACGACTAAACCAGGAATTGCAGCCCTCGTATGGGTGCAAATTTGTGCTTTTCCTGAGCTTTTTGCGCTATTCCCGGGAACAATTGACGCTCGGCAAGACTTCTCCGTAATATGAGCGCAGCCTCCAGCTCTCCGAAACTCCAGCCCCTTGGGTCTCGGCCGGAGCAAGAGTCAAGGACGTTCCTGCTTCTTCCAGCATCGGGAATAAACATTTGAAGGCGGTTGTGTCATTAGTTAGCGCGGGTGAGTTGTCGGGAGTATTGGGCAATGACTGACGTGAAGAAGTTCTACCTAGACGCGTTCCATCACCTGGGCGGCAAGCGTGGCCTGCCGGTGGTTGATGTACGCTTCTATCCCTATGCCGGTTTACGCCATACGATCAGGTTGCGTTCAGGCCAAGTCTACGTTCGTTTGTCCGATATTTGTAAGGATAGCCCGCCGGAAGTGATGCGTGCCCTCGCGTTTGTATTGGTAGCGAGGTTGCTGGGAAAAAAGATTCCGCCGGTTCACGATCGAACTTATCGGGAATACTCTTTAACGCCGGAAGTGATGCGCTCGTCGGATATCGCCCGCCGCGGCCGCGGACGGAAGATGATTTCCAGCGCTCGCGGCAATTCCTACGACCTCCACAAGATGTTTTCCAAACTAAATCGCCGCTACTTCGATTCCAGTCTCAAAAAGCCAACGCTTACCTGGTCTCAACGCAAGACCCGAAGCATCATGGGTCATCACGATCGCGTGTATGACACCATCGTGATTAGTAAGTCGCTCGATTCACCGCAAGTGCCGGAATGGTTTGTGGAATTCATTATTTATCACGAGATGCTGCACATTAAACACGCCGCGCGGATGATAAACGGTCGCCGTTATTACCATACCGCCGCCTTCCGGCTCGATGAGCGCCGCTTCGCCAGGTATGACGACGCCCAACGTTACCTCGAACAAGTTGCTCGGCGGCGGCGAGTTCCAAGGGCTCGCGCCGCCTAATCCAAAGGCTAAGTCAGAACCGGGAGCGGTAGCGACCGGGTAAACGTTGCATCACCACTCAACCCATGAC
>JBDUAQ010000242.1:0-4296 GCA_040004575.1 bacterium | reverse complement strand
GAGCGACGCGATCGCGATCGTTTTGAATTGGATGAGGGTTCGAAAACTGACGGCATGATTTGAACGGCTCTTGCCCAATTAAGCCTGAAATTAGAATCGCTCCTGCTAATTGTTATTCCGATCTGTTTTGTTCACGCCTGAAACTCTTCCAGCTACACAACCAGGATAAACTTAGTGCTCAAAGAATACAGTGAACCCATGAAACAATTACTCTTGATTATCTGCTTCCTGTCTTTTTCCACCAGCTCTTTAGCTCAAGCCTCGCAGACTTTTGATATCGCGGCGTTTCAACCGCCAAAAAGTTGGCACCAGCAAGCCAGCCAAAATTCAATTCAGATTTCAACTGAAGACAAGGCAAATGGAACTTATTGCCTGATAACCTTGTTCAAATCTCTACCCAGCACTAATAACTAGATTTTCTGTGCCTGGGATTTGGCAAGTTGTCTTCTCGGATATTCAAGGCAAGCCCAGGACTTATCAGGCGTCATTTTCCTGCATTAAGGGCGCAAGGATTTTATGGCTTAGCACTGCCGCTTACGGCAGGATCGGATAGTGGGTAGAGTCACCGGTTTCGCAAATGGAATAATCAGGTCTTCAGATTTTAGACTTTCGAGCTTGCTAACATTACCGACGGAATGGTATCGACGCTCGCAGGCAATGGCATCATGGATCCCTGTTCGCAAAACATCGGCGGACGGGCACAGGAAGGCAATCTATTCATTGCAGACATGAGCAACCACTCCATTCGCAAGTTATCAACGGATGGGATCGTTACCACATTTGCGAAATAGCATCGCCAACTTCCCTGAGGCAAAATGTTTTGTCGTCTCAGATTGCTATGGTTGATTTGAAGCGTACTTCGATCTTGGCTGCAGCGTAATACTCTTCACGACAATCTTATCCGCCGGCCGCTCGGTTTCCTCTACAACCGGCGCGCCCACGATGATCTCCGCATTCGTAATCCCGGCAATCACACGTCCAAACACGGTGTAGTCCTCGTCAAATTGTGGCGCGGCGGCCAGCGTAATGAAGAACTGACAATTAGCGGTGTTGCGCGCTTGTTCTTCCGTGACCGCGGCACGTCCATTGAATTCAGGAGAGGCGCCTCTCCGAGCTGCTCCAACCGTGCCACGTTCAAACGGAATGTCACTCAACTCACCGGGCACGTTTCCGTATGGCGAATCTCCGGAGCCATCGTTTTCCGGATCGTTGTCCTTCGAGAGCGGATCGCCGCCCTGAATCAACCGGGCTGCAGCGTTAATGCGATGAAAGGTTGTACCGTTGTAGAACCCGTCCTGGATCAGTTTCTTGAAACGCTCCACCATCTGGGGTGCCAGATTCGGATAGAGCTCGATGACGATGTCGCCGTAATCCGCTGTTGAGATTACTGCCACTTGCTCGTCGGGCAGCGGCTTGATTCCAATCTTCACATCCTTTCTGGCAACGGAGTCTTTACCAGCGTCGAAATCTTTCACGCCCGTCGCTGTCTTGTTACAGGCTGAAAACGAGAACACGGACAAGTGAGCGAGAAGGACAGAAACAACAAAGACGCTGCGCCGTAGGCGTTTGTACGGGACGTTTTCAAGCGAGGTCATCATAGGTCTTCGTTCCAGAGCACTCGATGCATTTATCTTGCGCGCGCTTCGCGAGCGGCAGAGCTTTATCATACTTCCCCTCGTTGAAGAGCTTTACAACCGTCCGACTCAATTGTGCGGCTTCGGCAATTGCTTCAGTGGAAGCCTTGCTCTGCTCCTGCGATTGTGTTGATTGCTGAGTGCCGGAATCAATGTCCATTCGCAGAGCAGCTTGAATGAAATGGGCACAGGGAGCCACGAAGGGAAAAACCAGTAGAGGCACCAGCCAAAATGCTGCCCGATGTTGTTTCATCATTATGAATTCCGAACTATCCCTTCTTAGGCGGTCTGCTTGGCCTGATTTCAACACGACTGGGAAGACTTCGTTCATCGTGTTGGAGAAGATCGAGGACGACTCTAGCAATATCCGCCGGTTGCAACTGCCAGGAATTCTGGACGCTTAACGTGTCGCCGCCAAACTCCGTATTCACCGACCCGGGCATGATGTAACTGACCTTGATGCCGTCATGACGCACCTCCTGCATCAGCGCTTCACTGAAACCGTTCAGGCCAAACTTCGACGCGTTGTAGGCCGCCATTCGCGGATGCGGATTGGCGCCGGCCAGCGAAGAAATGTTGATGATGTATCCACCGCCGCGCTGCTTCATTAGCGGAATGGCTTCGTGGCAGCAGTAGAAGACACCGAAGAGATTGGTCTCTAATATCGCGCGAAAATCTTCAGGAGACATTTCTTCGACCGGCGCAAACATGCCGATGCCCGCGTTGTTGACGAGAATATCAACGCCGCCTAACTCGCTAGTCGTACGCTCGAAGAGAGACTTCACCTGCGCCTGGTCGCGCACGTCACAAACAAAGCCCACGGCCTTCCCGCCGCCGAGTTTGTTAATCGCTTCAGTCGCTTCCGCTACTTCATTCGCCGTACGAGCGCTGATACAAACGTTTAGGCCCTCACGAGCCAACGCCTCGGCGATACCGCGGCCGATACCCTTTGTGCCACCGGTGACGATTGCGACTTTGCCAGGTAAGTTCATCGCTTATGAATGCGGCGGCTTTGTAACGCAAACTATCAGTTTGCGTCCAAGCCGCCGCACTGCAACCACAAACTACGAGTTTGGGTTCCGAGTGCTACCGCACAGTGGTCGCCGGCAATGACACGGGGCGATTGAGAATCACGCCAAACTCCGTGCCCGACTTCACTTCCGCTTCCTTCTCCTTCTCGAGCACGCGTGCGCCGGTGCCAAGCGCACCGCCGAGTATGCCGCCAATTGCAGCACCTTTGCCGCCGCCGGCGATCGCACCGATGATGGCCCCAGTCGCGGCGCCGCCACCGATGAATATTACGTCGCGCTTACGGTTGCTGCCGCCCTTGACGGTGCCTTCGTTATCGGCATTCACGTTGTCAGCCTCCAAGCTTGTCAACGATCCATTGATTACGGCAGTGCGACCGTTCGGCAAAGTTATCGAATCGAATGCAACAGTGATGTTGCCGGGCGTCCGCTTTCCGGCACGGTTTACCTGAGTAACGCGTCCGCCGATTCTGCTGCCCACGGGCACGACTTCCACGCCGCTGCTGCCACCATAAACAGGTTCTACAACATTCGTGGTAAAACGATCGCCAATGCGCGCTGTCCCGGAATTCAGCGATTCATTTATACGCACGCGGATCACCGTATCGGTCGCAACCGTGTAGTATTGAATCGCCGGTGTTACGACCCTTGCGACCGGGCGCCGGCCCCTTCGTGCTCTCCGTCTTCTTTGAGCGGAAACGTCAAGCACACTACCTGCGATCAATGTCAGCAATACAAGAAAGGTCAGCGTACGCGCGACCAGTTTGCTATTCATATTCGTCATCATCATTCAATCCCTCCCGTAGCATTAAAGTCTACCGATTGTCTTTCCACCGTTGTCATGCTCTCACGTAAGCGGCGGACTGTTCACTTTCGTGCAAAGTGGTTTACGACTCTTGCAATTTCGTCTTGAGTCTTTCGTTCACAACTTTAGGATTCGCCTTGCCCTTTGAGGCCTTCATCACCTGGCCCACAAAAAAGCCGAACAAGGTCTCCTTACCCGCCCGATATTGCTCGAGCTGTTGCGCGCTCGCGGCAATAACCTCGTCGATAATGCGATCTATCTCGCCCGTATCGCTGACTTGAACCAAACCTTGTTCCTCGATAATTGTCGCGGCGCTCTTACCCGACTTGAACATCTCAACCAGCACGTCCTTGCCTTGCTTGCCGCTGATCTTCTCGTCTTCGATCAGACGCACGAGTGCGCCTAATTCTTCGGCAGCAACCGGCGAAGAGCCGGCAAACAGGCCTGCGCCCTCGAGTTCACGCAGCAACTCCGAACGTATCCAGTTTGAGGCGCTGCGCGGGTTTCCCGAAACCTCCGCAGCTTTCTCGTAGTAGTCAGCAAGCGAACGCTCCGAAGTCAACTGCGAAGCATCGCTAAACGACAAGTCATATTGATCCATAAACCTGCGTCGCCTGGCCTCGGGCAGCTCCGGCATCTCAGCGCGAACACGCTCGACAAATTCATCCGAAACTATGAGCGGCGGCAAATCAGGTTCGGGGAAATAGCGATAGTCGTGCGCTTCCTCTTTCGATCTCATCACGCGAGTTTCGGCGGCACGCTCATCCCAAAGCCGCGTTTCCTGCTGCAACTGGCCGCCGGATTCAAGCACGCCAATCTGCCTGGTGAC
>JBDUAQ010000241.1:0-4300 GCA_040004575.1 bacterium | reverse complement strand
AGTGATGAGTACTGAGTGATGAGTACTGAGTAAAAAGAGGTTTGATGCTTCAACTCCTCAGTACTCAGTACTCAGTACTCATCACTCATCACTCTCCATTCAGTACTCATCACTCAGTACTTCTCCTCTTCCTTTCTCAGTCAGCGAATAGAAATCGTTTCCCTCTTCCTGAAGTAATCCGTCTTGTACCAATCGCTCGACTGCGTCGAAGACCGCGGTGCGCGCGTCCGGATCGTTTTCACCAGCCTCAAAGAGAGTGTGCAGATCAAGCTTATCCTTTCCCCAGTGCTCAAAGCTTCGCAAAACGCGTTTGTCGATTTCATTCACGGCGGGATAAAAGAAAAGGAGGCCTACGGTTGTTTCTGCTTCATATTGGCCATCATTGATTTCACATCAGGAGGGACCGCGCGGCCTTTAGCGTCGAGCAGTGGTGCGGACTGCGGCAAAGCGCGCCCGCTGGTTTCGACCGCCGCTGCTTTGAGCGCGCGGCGCTTTTGAAAAGGAATCGGCAACCGCCCTTCGTCCTTGAGATAGAGCAAAGGATTGACGGCAAACATCAGCGCCATCAACATGCAGACCAGGGTAATGAAAAGATTGTCGGTGGTCAGAAAACTTGCGGAGAACAACGCATTCAAAACCGCCAGCGCCACAAAGCCAAGCGCGGCAATAATGCATAACAGGTTGAGTAAGGTCGCTTCACGCTTCATAAATCCTGTCTCGCTCATTTCCATTTACGTTAGCATCCGCTGGGTCGTTGCTGAAACCGGCAGCCTCGCCGAAAGTTAGTGTTTGGTCTTACCTGCCGGCGCAGTTCGTTCCGACATCTCTTCATAGCCGCATCTTTCACATTGCCAAATAGGGTAAGCTCCGGTGGGATCGGTCGTGCTCTGATACACGGCCCGATCAGAAGGAATAATTTTTCCGCCGCAACGCGGGCAGACGCGACCGCGCGTAGTTCGTTTGCCGACATCGATCCGCAAAAGATTTTCTTCAGCCATTGTTAACGAGGCTCCGAGGACGTGTGATCCTCCCGCGGTTCTTCGCGGTCCGCCGCTTTGTAGCGTTTCAACGCTACAAAGATCGAACAGAATATTGTCACTGGCGGAATAAGCAGCACGAGTACGCCAATGTTGAAGTTTCTAATGAAGAACGCGTTGTTGGAACCAGACAGCGATGCGCGGCACATGGAACATTGCCCGAACGCTGTCATGCTGAACAGCAGCAGCAACGCAACCGCCGCTAAAACCGGCAGCAGAGATCCTAATTGTAAACGAGCGCGCATCAATGTTCCGGTTCCTCGGCGGCCGGCGGCGGCGCTTCCTTAAACTGATAGCGCAAGCCCGCCGATCTGAAGCTGTCAGGGAAAAAGACGAATAGCAGGCAGATACAAACCACCAGCATCGGTACGATAGTCAGGATTAGACTCAGGCGCTCAAACTTCATGTGCATAAAGTAAGCCACAATCAGCGCCGCCTTGATAATCGAAAGACCTAGCAGGATCGTCAACATGAATTGGATTGACATTGGCCTGTAAGCCAGGAAGATCTCAATCAACGTCAGCAAGATAAGCCAGACCCAAATCGACGTGAACAGTTTGTTACTGCCGGCGAAATGCTCTTCTTCAACGTGTGCGCTCATTCTCGATTCCTCCGCTTCAGGTTCTAGCCTGGCGAACTACTTAGCCAGGTGACCACCAACATCCACTGACAGAATGTAAATCAATGGAAACACAAACATCCAAACGAGGTCGACAAAGTGCCAGTAGAGACCGCTAATTTCGACGTCTTCGTGATTCAACTTCTTGATCCGCGCAGTCACGACCAACAAATAGATAATTCCGGTGGCGACGTGGAACATGTGTAAACCGGTGATCGTGAAGAAGGTCGCGCCAAACAACGGTGTGGGCAGTCGTCCGTCAGAAGTTGTGAACGTAGCCACCCAATGCGCCGGCAAGCTAAACGGCCGCACCCCTTCGCCGATCAAGTGTCTCCATTCGATAAGGTGGAGCACTACGAAAGCCGCGCCGAAGAAGACCGTCGCCAGGATCCATTTGCGCGCGCGCGCCTTGTCGCCGCGGCTCGAGGCCGAGACGCCAAAGACCATCGTCAAGCTCGAGGAGAGCAGGCAGAAAGTCATGACTGACGAAAAGACTATGCTCGGATAAAATGGAAACGGCGTGGGCCAGACGTTGGACGCCCGCAGATAGCTATAGCCAATCAGGAGCGCGGAGAACGTCAAGGAGTCGGAAACAATGAACAACCACATTCCGAGCTTGCGATGACCGACACGGTAGGGGTGCACACCTCCGCCCCAGTCGTCCGCCGGAAAATGTACTGCGCGTGCTTCAGTACTCACCTGTCACCTCCAAAGAATAAAGTTTCCGAGTCGCTTGCTTTAACCGCCAAGGCGCCAACGTCGCCACGGCGGAGAAACAGTCTGAACTTAACCGCCAAACGGTTCTTGTCCTTGGCGCTCTTTGCGCCTTGGCGGTTAGCCGACTTACCGCACATAGAACAACAGCACAAACAAATAGAGCCACAAAAAATCCATGAAGTGCCAGTAAAGCGTCACCGCATCGGCTCTGGCCTGCACTTTACTTGCCGCTAATTCGTTTTCATGAGGCGTACGATTGCGAAGCGAGAGATAGCCGAGCGCGGCCAGGCCTCCGAGTAAATGCACTCCGTGTGCGGCAGTCAAGAGATAAAAAAACGAGCTATGCGGATTGCTGGCAACATAAACTCCCTGACGCACGAGTTGCCGCCAGGCGAGCAGTTGCGATACGAGAAAACCAACTCCCAGAGACACCGTCAAAAGCAGCCAGGATTTGTAGGCACTAATGGACGCGTCCCGTAACTTGCGGCGTGCAGTTTCCAGTGTGCCGCTACTGATGAGAATCAAGGCCGTGCTCAACAGCAAAATGCGCGGCATCGCGAGTGGTACCCAATCGCTCGATGATGCAGCGCGCACGATGTAAGCGCTGCTGAGCGCCGTAAACAGCATCAGGATCGACGCCATCGCCACCCAGATGCCGATGCGATAACGATTTGCAGACGATTGAAAATCGAGGAAGGAGCGATCACCGTTTCGCTTAGGCGCACCATTGCCATTAGGACCGCGACCCTTCGGTCCACCACCGATTCCCTTTTTTGTTAGTGGCCTAGTGCCTGTGACCGTTGTGGCCATTGCCGCTCACCCCTTCAGCTACTGCCTCGCTCGCGTCAGGCTCTGTCTGCATTACGTAATCGTTTGGCGCGCCCGGCACCGCAAACTCATAGGGCCCGCGATAGACCACCGGCAAGACACCGGCAAAATTGTCGTGCGGCGGCGGGCTCGTAGTGGTCCACTCGAGCGTAGTTGCTTCCCACGGATTCGCGCCCGCCTTCTTGCCCTTGAAAATGCTCCAAATGAGATTGAAATAAAAGACAAACTGGACGAGCGCCGTAATAATCGCGGCGATGGAGACGAAGATCACCAGCGGGCGTATCGAGTCAAGAAATCTGTATTCCCCAAAATTCGCATAGCGCCGCGGCATGCCCACCATTCCCATCGTATGCATGGGGACAAAGATGCAGTAGACGCCGACGAACGTTAACCAGAAATGGAACTTGCCCAGCTTCTCGCTCATAAGGCGACCAAACATCTTGGGGAACCAAAAATAGATTGCGGCAAACATCCCAAAGATCGAAGCCACGCCCATCACCAGATGGAAGTGGGCCGGCACAAAGTAGGTGTCGTGCATTGGCAGATCGAGCGATGTTTGACCCAGCACCAGGCCCGTAATTCCGCCGGCGACAAACAGTGAAACGAAACCTATAGCAAACAGCATAGGCGTCGTGAAGCGAATTCTCGCGCCCCATAAAGTGCCGAGCCAGTTGAATGTTTTCACTGCCGACGGCACGCCGATCGACAACGTCAGAATCGAGAAGGTCATTGCCGAGTAGGGGCTCATGCCGCTGATGAACATGTGGTGGCCCCAGACGAAGAACCCGAGCAACCCGATCGCAAAGATCGCAAACACCATGGCGCGGTAGCCAAAGATAGGCTTGCGCGCGAAGGTCGAGAGAATGTGCGAGGTCGCGCCCATGCCGGGAAGAATAGCGATGTAAACTTCCGGATGACCGAAAAACCAAAATAGATGTTGCCAGAGAATGGGCGAGCCGCCGGTGTGTGTCGTGAGCACCGACGAGCCAAATACCAAGCCGCCGGGGATAAAGAAGCTGGTGCCGACAGTACGATCGAGCAACAGCAATATGCCGCCACCTAGCAGCACTGGAAATGAAAGCAACGCCAGCACGGCGGT
>JBDUAQ010000240.1:0-4310 GCA_040004575.1 bacterium | reverse complement strand
GCGTGGATCACAACTGAAGAAGACAAACGAGCGCCGAAGGTGCGACACAAACGCAATGACTGATGTCGCCGGATCGGCATGAAGTGCCGGCCCTAGCGGGCCTAAGAGTTCTATCAGAGCCCACTTCTACCGCGCCCTTACGGGCGCGGCTATTGAATGCCGGCCCTAGCGGGCCTCCGCTCTTCATTGCATCGACCTCAGAAATTCATCGCTGCCTTACACCTCCGCAAGCAACAGATTTGTTCGGAACTTCCCCAAAATTTGACTTGCCTGCGTGTTTCGCTTAAAAGCTTCTTCTCCCTGGAAATTAAGCGAAGACATTTTGCGGGAAGGTGAAAACCGGATGACTCGTCAACTCTTACGTTGTCTCATTGCCTGTCTTTTTCTTGTTGCCGCCGGCGTCGGTGCCAGTAGTCAAATCAAGCCGGGCCGCGATCCAAATCAGCCGGTTGATGAGGAATACACCCGGAAGATTCGTGAATACACGACGGAGCCCTTCTTCAATTCACCGCTTACTGACTATTTGCCCGCGTCACCGAACGTGCCAACGCCAAAGTCGGTCTTGGGTGACGTCGCGGGCGCTCCCGGCAAGTTGCCTTACTCAGAGGACGTCTATCGCTACATGCGGCTGCTGGAGAAAGCGAGCCCGCGCGTAAGAGTTTATTCAATCGGCACGACGGAAGAAGGACGCGAGATGATTGCGGTCGCGGTTGCTTCGGAGCAACTGCTGACGCGTCTCGATGAAAACCACGCGCGCCTCGCTAAACTCGCCGATCCTCGTTTGATCAATCTTGATGACAACGAAGCTGACAAGCTCGTCGCGGCTTCGTTTCCGATCTACTACATCACCGGAACAATTCATTCCACGGAAACAGGAGCCCCCACAGCCTTGATGGAACTCGCCTATCGCCTCGCCGTTGACGAAAGCGCCTACATCAAGTCGATTCGCGAAAACGTGGTGACCTTGATTACTCCGGTGGTGGAAGTCGATGGGCGCGATCGCATGGTTGATATTTACAACTGGCACCTGGCCCATCCGGGCCAGAACGTGCCCCCGCTAATCTACTGGGGCCACTATGTTGCTCATGATAATAACCGCGACGCGATCGGCCTTTCGTTAAAGCTTACGCGCAACGTGCTCAACACCTTCACCGGTTGGAAAGCACAGGTGCTTCACGATCTGCACGAGTCAGTTCCCTATCTTTACGACAACACAATTGGCGACGGCCCATATAACGCATGGCTCGATCCGATTCTGACTGACGAGTGGCAATTGATCGGCTGGAACAATGTGTCCGAGATGACGAAGTTTGGCATGCCGGGCGTCTTCGCCCACGGCAACTTCGACACCTGGTCGCCGGGCTATCTGATGTTCATTGCCGCCACGCATAACGGCATTAGTCGTCTCTACGAAACTTTCGGTAACGGCGGCGCCGATACACTCGAGCGTACGACGTCGCCCGATGAGTATCAACGGACCTGGTATCGCCAGAATCCGCCGTTGCCGAAAACCAAGTGGTCACAGCGCAACAACAATAACTACGAAGAGACCGGGCTGTTGACGGCGCTGCAATACTTTGGCGCCAACAGCAAGCTCTTTCTCAAGAATTTTTACTTGAAGAGCAAACGCTCGATCTCGAAGCCGGCGAACGAAGGACCGGCTGCGTATGTGTTGCCGGGCGACGATCCGCATCCAGGCAACCAGGCGGATTTACTGCGCACGCTGCAAGCGCAAGGCGTGGAGATTCATCGCGCGACCGCGCCCTTCACCGTTGACACAAAGTCAGAACCGGGAGCGGACCGGGATCCCCAGCCGGGCAGCCCGGCTGGGGTGGTGGTAGCGACCGGGTCGCCAGCTCCGCCGAACACTACCAGCAAGGAACCTGCTACGACGGCAACACCATCCGATGCCGTCCCGCGCGTGTCGGCAAGTCCTTCTCCAGGGATTGCAACCAGTCCGCCACCGAAGCACCCGAAGATCGTCCAACGCACCTTCCCGGCCGGCTCCTACATCATCCGTATGGATCAGCCCTACAGTCGCATCGCCGACGCGCTGCTCGACTATCAATACTGGGCGCCAAACGATCCGCAAACACAAGTCTACGACGACACGGCCTGGACCATGGGTGAGCTTGCTAATATCGGGGTTTTTCGAATCATCGACAAGAAGGTGTTGGACGCACCCGCCGAACGCGTTAGTGGTGAAGTGCGCGCGCCTGGCAACGTCATCGGCACGGGTTCAACTTACCTCGTCAATCACAATGCCGATAACGCGCTTGTCACGTTGCGTTACCGGTTGAAGGACGCCGACGTTGATGCCGCCGAAGAACCCTTTGAAGCAGCCGAACAAAAATTCAATCGCGGCTCTTTTATTATCCGCAAGGCTTCCGTCGATGAACTACGAAAGGCCGTGGCCGATCTAGGCATCCAGGTGTATGCAGTTGCAGATGTCCCTGCAGTTAAGTCCCACGCGCTTAAGCCCGCGCGAGTTGCGTTGATGCACACCTGGATAAACACGCAGGACGAAGGCTGGTGGCGAATTGCGTTTGATCAAATGCAACTGCCCTATGCCTACATCAGCACGCAGGACGTGGCCCGCGAGGAAAACCTGAAAGCGAAGTATGACGTGATCGTCTTCGGCCCCGGCGCGGGCGAGCCGATGAGGATTGTTAACGGCCTTCCGATGTATGGAAATCCGCTGCCGTGGAAAACAACTTCGCTGACGCCGAACCTTGGCAAGATCGATTCGACTGACGACATACGGCCCGGCCTCGGTTGGGCCGGCCTCGCGAACCTGCAAAAGTTTCTGCGCGATGGTGGTGTTTTGATAACAGTGGACGACACCACGAACTTTGCGGTGAACTACGGCTTCACTCCAGGCGTAGTGATCGCCAGAGCCAATCGACTACGCGCCGTCGGTGACATCCTGCGAATGAAGACTGTCGACGCCGCAAGCCCGATTGCTTACGGTTACGCCGACTCGTTGGCGATGTACTGCGCGAACGGTCCGATCTTCAATATAAGCAATGTCGCCGGCGGGAGCGGTAGTCGTCGACGTCCAGAGCAACGCTTTACCGGGCGCGGCACGCCTGGCGATCCTGATACGGTGCAGGGCCGCCCGTCTGCGGAGGTGCCGGAATCGCCAAAGGCGGAGACTTGGGAAGCGCTGCCTTTGACGGACGAACAACGTCGCAACTTCGGCATCGCGATAATTCCTCACAACGAGCGCCCACGCGTGATCCTGCGTTACGCCGACATGAAAGATTTGTTTGTCTCAGGCTTGCTGGACGGAGGTGACGAAATCGCGGAACACGCGGCAGTGATCGACGTGCCTTCAGGCCGTGGTCACGTCGTGCTCTTTTCAACTAACCCGATGTGGCGTGGTCAAACCAAAGGCAGCTACATGCTCGTCTTCAACACGATCATGAATTTCGATAACTTGAATGCGGGGAGAAAACTTGATGAGAAGTAACGCCGCGTAGCGGCGGTGCAGTAGTCCGACTGTAAACGAGGGCTTAGGTGAGCCAGAATTCTTGCATTGTGGGTCGACTAGTACGGAACCGGGAGCGGTAGCGACCGGGTTGAACTTGCGCTATAGACTACTGCATGGCGCGCGAATTCCCGGACGAACACATTCCGCTTGGCTACCTGATCACGTTTCGCACTTATGGTACCTGGCTGCATGGCGATCGGCGCGGATCAGTAAATCGATTTAACAACCGTTTCGGTACCCCACTTCTTCCTCACAACGAAGGTTGGCAGAAATTTATTCGTGCTGCGCTCGACCACTCACCTGTGAAACTGAAGTCCCGTCAAAGAGCAGCGGTTGAGGAAGCAATTCGCGAGACCTGCAAAATCCGCAAGTGGGAGTTTTGGACAACGAATGTGCGGAGCAATCATGTCCACACCGTAGTGTCAGCCTCGTGCAAACCAGAAAAGATCCTTTCCGCTTTCAAAGCAAATGCCACACGAAAGTTAAGAGAGGCCGGTTGGCACTCTAGTAAAGGCCCATGGGTTGATCGCGGCAGCGGACCGAACGCGACGTGATTAATGCTGTGGTATATGTTGAGTATGATCAGGGCGAACCTCTCTAGCTGATGCATGGCTGTTCGATAGTGATAACCGTGTTGTGTGTAAGGTCAGTCCACCCGGTCGCTACCGCTCCCGGTTCCGTATTTGTGTTGAATAGGCAAGCAGTTCGTAACAACCGCCAAAGGCTGGGAGGATCCCACTAGGTTGAACGTTTAGTGTCACAGGAGGCACTAAACAGCTCGGGACAATGCGCGTTCGATCTCTTGAGGCAGATCGAG
>JBDUAQ010000072.1:0-14640 GCA_040004575.1 bacterium | reverse complement strand
ACAGTGGTTGACTTCGTCAGAGAAACAGCGCCTACAGGCTGGACATTCTTTCATTTATGAAGCTCGGTACTAAGCGGACGACGGCAAGAAGGATCTCGGAACTCTAAACGGCAAAGGCTGCAGTCGCAGGGTGATTCTAACGGCTGTGCTGTGAGCAAGCAACCGACAAAATGCCAAGGGCCAAGGCTTTGGGGCGATTAATGCCGGGGAAAGACTATGATCCACGAAACCAGACTAAACAACATTAGGCAAATTCCTATTTCGAGTTATTTCGTGTGATTTCGTGGATCGCATTGTTGCTCCACTTAGTGGTCAGCCTATTTCACCACCACGTTTACCAGCCGCTGCGGCACCACAATGACTTTAACGATCTCGCGTCCCTCAATGAGGGCCCGGATCTTCTCGTCATTGAGCGCGGCTGTCCGCAATTCTTCTTCCGTGACCTCAGGCAAAGCCAGGAGGCGCGAGCGAAGTTTACCGTTCACTTGAATGGGAATTTCGAGTTCCTCGCTTCGTGCCAATTCACCATCAGCCTGCGGCCAGCCTCCGGAATTCAGCAGTCCCCCGAGGTGGCCCAGGTGCGCCCACATCTCCTCTGCGGCATGTGGCGAGAATGGCGCCAGCATCAGTATTAACGACTCCAAGGCCTCGCGCACAGCAAACACATCCGCATCACTTGCAGTCGCGGGCTCTACTTCAAACGCAGTGAGTTCATTGAACAGCTCCATCAACGCCGCCACGATCGTGTTCAGATGCAGATCTTCAAAGTCACTCGTGACCTTCGCAATCGTTTGGTGAGTCTTGCGTCGTAACGCTCGTCCAGCCCCACGCGGTTCATCGCCCGGGATCACATTTGCTGCGTTTGTCAGGCGCTCGTGCCAACGCCAAACCATCGTGTACACGCGGCGCAGAAATCTTACCGCGCCTTCGATGCCGGATTCAGACCAGCGCAGCTCGTTCTCAACCGGCGCCGCGAACAGCACAAACAAGCGCGCTGCATCCGCGCCAAAGGCCGCAATCATTTCATCGGGATCCACGCCGTTGCCGAGGCTCTTCGACATAGCTTTCCATTCGTCAGTCCCTTCAACTCGATTCGTGACCATTCCCTGCGTCAGCAATCTCTTGACCGGTTCGTCAAAAGAGACCAGGCCGAGGTCGCGCATAAACTTGGTCCAGAAGCGCGTGTAGATCAGATGCATAACTGCATGCGAATCGCCGCCGATGTACTGATCCACCGGTGTCCACTGTTTGGCGATAGCAGGATCAAACGCCGCCGACTCGTTTCTCGGATCGCAATAACGGAAGAAGTACCACGATGAATCCACGAACGTGTCCATGGTGTCAGTGTCGCGGCGCGCCGGCGCATCGCAGTTTGGGCAGGTTGTGTTTACAAAGTCTGCCACTCCGGCTAAGGGAGATTCACCCGAGCCTGTGAACTCAGCGCGATCGGGCAACTGGACGGGCAGATCTTCTTCCGGCACCGGCACCATGCCACACTTCTCGCAGTAGATGATCGGCACCGGCGCGCCCCAGAAGCGTTGACGCGAGACACCCCAGTCGCGTATGCGATACGTCACCGCAGCCTGACCAAAACCATGTGCTTCGGCGTATTTGGCCATCTCGACAATCGCATCGACGGAAAGTTTTCCACTCCAATCTCCGGAATTGACAAGGATGCCGTAGTCCGTAAACGCGTGTTGCATGGCGATGGACTGATCCTCGCTGGCAGCATCGTGGGGGATTGATTCCTGCCCGTGCGAGATGCGCTCAATGACGCGGCGAATCGGCAATGAATACTTCTGCGCGAACTCAAAATCGCGCTCGTCATGCGCCGGCACACTCATTACTGCACCGGTGCCATACTCGATCAGCACGTAGTTTGCCACCCACACAGGAATGCTTTCGCCGCTAAAAGGATTGACGGCCAAAACACCCGTGTTGATTCCCTCCTTCTGTTCTTCTTCGTCCACGGCGCGGCCGCGTGCAGCTTTTTCTAACTTCACTTTCTCTGCAAATGCCATCACCTGGTTTTTCAAGGGAGACTCAGCGAGCAGTTCATCAATCAGCGGATGCTCCGCCGAAAGCACGATCGCGGTAGCGCCGTAGATCGTGTCGATACGAGTTGTGAACACACGAATCTTCTGGTGGCTGTCTTTAACAGCAAACTCGATGAACGCGCCTTCGCTGCGGCCCACCCAATCGCGCTGGCGCTTGAGTACTTTCTCCGGCCAACTACTTTCAATCTGCTTGATATCCTCGACCAGTTGTTCCGCGTAATCAGTTATCCGGAAGAACCACTGCTCGAGATCTCTTTTTTCAACCGTCGCGCCACAACGCCAGCACACACCGCCCGACGATTGTTCGTTGGAAAGAACCGTGCTCTCCCTGGGGCACCAGTTAACCGGCGACTTCTTCTTGTATGCCAACCCGCGCTCATACATTTTCAGGAAGAACCATTGGTCCCACTTGTAATACTCCGGACGGTGCGCCGCGATTTCGCGCGACCAGTCGTAACTGATTCCGAGGCGCTTCATCTGCCCGCGCATGTGCGCAATGTTTTCTTCCGTCCAATTGCGCGGATTAACACCGCGCTTGATTGCCGCTTGCTCGGCCGGCTGTCCAAAACTGTCCCAACCGATCGGATGCAGCACATTGAAACCCTGCAAGCGTTTGTACCAGGCGAGCGCATCTCCGATGGCGTAGTTGCGCACGTGGCCCATATGCAGGTAGCCGGACGGGTAAGGCAACATCTCGAGACAATAAAACTTCGGGCGCGGATCGTCCTCAGTAACCTGAAACGCTTTGGTCTGCTCCCAGTGTTGCTGCCACTTGTTTTCTATGCTTTCCGGAAAATATTTTTCGTCCATGATTGTTTTTCCTGACAGGGTCTACACTTAACACGAATTATTGGTAACGCAAACTGTCGGTTTGCGATCCCGGTTGTAGCGCAAACTGTTAGTTTGCGACTGATTCGGCGCAAGACCGGACCGACCTGGATGCGCTATCTTGCTGAGTTCGCAAACTAACAGTTTGCGTTACAAGTTGTTGAGTGAAAGTCCGCCGCTCCGCCAGACCACGCGTCAGAATGCGCGTCGCAGAAGCGGCACCGTTAGGAGGAGTTTGGTAAGTGGTGTCTGCGAGAACCGAATCATGGATTTAATTTACCGAAAAAATCGCGGAATTGTCTAGTCCTTGTCTCATAACTACGCTATCAGGTTGTACTCCGCTGGTGCTCCTTCATGTAAGCCCGCAAAAGAGAATTGATTCGTGTTTGATATCCCGGTCCTTGCTTCT
Source organism: bacterium (assembly GCA_040004575.1). Lineage (GTDB taxonomy): Bacteria > Acidobacteriota > Blastocatellia > Pyrinomonadales > Pyrinomonadaceae > PSRF01. The sequence goes on along the minus strand of JBDUAQ010000072.1, from coordinate 11,346 downwards.
GGTACCACTCCACAACGTCGCTATCAATCCGCAGGGTTAACTGCTTCTTGCGCGGTATCGGCACGAGATTTCGCCGCAGGATGCCCCGCGCGAACATTTCAGGGGTCACCTCCGGTATATCAGAGAGATCTATATCCTCGTCCTTCATAGCATCTATGCGTTTCCAGTCAGTCTCTGATTTTCTCGAAGTAGCTTTCTTCCTCATTCTTCAATGCCTTTCCCATCGAAATTATTCGGATCACTTTGTCCGTCGCTGTATGGGCAATAGCCACCACTTTTCCATTTAGCATCCCAAATGTGAGCCAACGAATTTCGCCGTAGTCAAACCGATCATCCAAGGAACTAGACGTCTCACCGGCGATGACATTCTCAGCGTCGGCAAAATCAAATCCGTGACGCCTGAGATTGGACAGGCGCTTAGCTTCGTCCCATTCAAACCGCATAAGCAGTGTAGTTACAAATTGTAGTTACAGTCAACGGGCCGGAAGGAAGGGTGAATCCCTACAGCGGGCAACGTACTCTAGCGGTGGTAAGCGGAAGCAACGGCACTACGAGGAGTGATTATCTACGAACGAGCGCAACATGTTCAAGTTTTTCAAGTCCGCGCGCGGATCGTCGTAGGGCGTTTCGAGAATGAAGGCGGCGTGCGCGAGTTTAGGATGTTGGGCCACGCGGCGCAGGGCGTCGCTGCCGATATGACCCTCGCCTATGTGCCAGTGGCGATCGACGCGCGAATTGTAAGGCGCGCGCGAGTCGTTGAAATGAATGACGCGAACGTTGCGCGTGCCAACGGTGCTTTTAAGTCTATCGATTAGCGCTTTCAAACCATCTTCCTCGCGAATGTCGTAGCCGGCGGTGAAGGCGTGAGCGGTGTCGAAGCAGACGCCCAACGGAAGCTTTGGGCACGCGTCCATGATCTCTCGCAGATGCTCGAAGCGATGGCCAATACACTCTCCCTGCCCGGCGGTGTTCTCCAAAAGAATCCGCAGCTTGCCAAGCTTCAAGCGGCGACAAGCGAATTTAATACTGTCGGCGCACGTGCGAATCCCGTCGGCTTCACACGAGCCACGCGCACTGCCAGGATGCACAACGAGATAATCGACTCCCAGCAAAATTGCCCGCTCAAGTTCTTCGCGAAATGATGCGCGCGACTTTTCGAGCATCAGCTCGTCCGAGGCGGCGAGGTTTACGAGATAGTTGCAGTGGATGACGACTGGATTGATTTTGGTGGCCCGGCGTGTCTTCTTAAAGAGATCAACGTCCGCAGGCGAAAGTGGTTTTGCTGCCCAGCCTCGTGGATTGCGCGAGAAGATCTGTACCGTATCGCAGCCCGTATCGCGAGCGACAATCAGTGCCTCGTGCAGACCCCCCTTGATCGGTGCGTGGAATCCGATTTGCTGTCTTCGTTCATGTCTTCCCTTGATCGATTTCGTTGTCATTTCAAAAAGGGACAGGCAGGAATGCCTGTCCTACTGCTGCGCTTCCATCACGCGCAGCATGTTCCCGCCGAGAATCTTGTCGATGTCGCTTTCCGAATAGCCGCGGCGCAGCAACTCGCGGGTGAGGTTTGGCAGTTGGGAGACGTCGGCCAGGTCGCTGAGGGTCGACTGCACACCGTCAAAATCAGATCCAATACCCACGTGGTCAATTCCCACGAGCTTTACAATGTGATCGATATGATCGACCAAACGGGAAACCATCACCGGTGGCAGTCGCTTTGCAAACTCGTCGCGTCGCACGTGATCGCGGGCGAGTTTTTTATGCGCCACATCGCCCTTCTCTTCGTCGGAAGCCCGTTGCACCTCCTCAGCGATTTCGGCCTCCACCTTCTTTTTCTTTTCGCTCCAACCGGGCTCGAGATGTTCGGGATAAAAGATAACGTTCACGACGCCGCCGGTCTTGGCGATCGCCTGAATCATTTCATCCGTGAGATTGCGCGGCACGTTGGCGATGGCGCGGCAACCGGAATGCGTGGCGATGACGGGCTTGGTGGAAGTGTTGACGATGTCCCAGAACGTTTTGTCCGAAACGTGAGAGACATCGACCATCATGCCGAGCCGATTCATCTCACGGACCACCGCGCGACCAAATTCATTCAAGCCGCGCGACCTGCCTGCCTCGTCACCAGACGAGCCCGCCCAATTCAGGCTCTCCGTCCAGGCGGGCGACATATAGCGCACCCCGAGCTTGTAATAGCGCTCGACGTTTTCGATCTTTTCATCGATCGCATAGCCCCCCTCAAGTCCAGTCAACGCAGCTAGTTTTCCATCTGACGCGATACGGCGGATGTCAGCGGCGGTGGTCGCGAACTGCCAGGTCTCAGGATGTCGTTCGGCCAGCGCGCGTACGGCGGCGATTTGATCGTCGGCTCGCTTCATCGCGGTTGGACCGCCGCCGCCAAACAATTGCGGCTCAACCCAGATCGAGAAGAATTGGGCATCGAGTCCGCCTTCACGGGCGCGCACAGAATCGAAATGGCCGTCTGGAAGCCGCTGGGCCAGATCTACTCGCTCGTCGAGTAGACGCTGCGGCGTGTCGGCGTGCATATCGATGGCAATCGCCCGACGGTGAACTGCGGTTGCGTCATTCCTGGTGTTTGGTTGCGAGGCGGGTGTGGGGGTTCCAGTGTTTTCAATCATGCGGCAGTTGTTAGCAAGAACAGAAAGTAGAATTAGGTTCACTAAAATCAGATACCGTTTCGGCCGAACAAATAACGCCCGGTTCAGACCAGGCGCAGGAAACCCCTTGTACTTCGGAAAGCGCGACGGATTAACCGTCTTTGCTATTTGCGGAAGCATTTTTGATGGTACCCGTGAAGACCTTATTGAATCAAGCATCGATTAAGCGCGCCTTGCCAAGCAAAGTAGGCTTACTGTATCGTGCCCGCGTTCTCGATAACCTTTGGTGGGTACCACCCCGACCTTTCCGAAAGGAACCGGTCTTCCTGTAGAATAGTTTTCTACGAACCTGTTTTCTGTGCGACTTGAAGTTGGAGTTTCCTCGCTGTCAGTTTCCCGAAATTGATCTGAAGGAGTAGAACCCATGTTCTCAAACGAAGACAAAACGAAAAATGTGGCAACTACACGTATTTGCGATGTCGTTTGGCACGACGGCGAATTCATCGCCTGGAACGACGCGCGCGTGCATGTGATGTCTCACGTTCTTCATTATGGCTCGAGCATCTTTGAGGGCATCCGTTGTTATGCGACCAAACAGGGACCGGCAGTCTTTCGTTTGCGGGAACATATGCAGCGGTTTCTGAATTCCGCAAAAATCTATCGCATGGATCACACTTGGAATTTGGATCAGCTATGCGCCGCGGCGGTAGAGTTGGTCGGACGCAGCGGTTTGGAACAGTGCTATATCCGCCCCATCCTTTTCCGCAGTCTCGACGAGGCGCGGCCTGCCTTCGGTGTCAATCCTTTTCCGAACCCGCTGGCCTGTTACATCGGCGCCTGGGATTGGGGTAAGTATCTCGGCGACGAAGCGATCGAAAAAGGTGTCGATGTTTGCGTCTCGACGTGGAACCGGCTGACGCCAAACTCCATGCCGGCGATGGCCAAGAGCGGTGCAAATTACATGAATTCGCAGCTCATCAAAATGGAAGCGCTGATCAACGGTTTCGCCGAAGGCATCGCACTAGACGATCGCGGTTACGTTTCCGAGGGCTCGGGCGAAAACATTTTCACGGTGAGCAACGGCACAGTGCTGACGCCGCCGCTTTCTTCCTCAATTCTGGCGGGCATTACGCGCGACAGCGTGATTCAAATTTGCCACGAGTTGGGAATTACGGTGAAGGAACGAAGCATTCAGCGCGCCGCGCTTTACGTGGCTGATGAACTCTTCTTCTCAGGCACCGCCGCCGAGATCACTCCCATCCGTTCTGTCGATCGCATCACGGTTGGCGCTGGGGGTCGTGGCCCGATAACTGAAAAAATTCAAAAGGCTTTTTTTGAGATCACTAAGGGCGAACGCAAAGCTCCGGGCGAGTGGCTCACTTATGTAAATGCCGCCAAAGCCGCACAACCGGGCAGCAACGGTTCACAACCGGAAGCCGCGACGAACGTCAGCGTTAAGAATCAGCCGGCCGAGCCCGCGCTGAAGTTTCAGACAGCAGCTAAGGCGAACGACTAGAGATCAGGCGTCTTCCTAATCAAATCTGTACGGGCAGGGCTTGTCCCTACAAACTTCGGCAGCGAGCGAGGTTAACCTTGCTCGCTGTTTTTGTCTCCGCCGCTCGGTGCACGAAGGCCCCTAAATTCAGGCCTTTGATTGATAAAAGTTGACGCTGTTAGTTCCCTCACGCTATATTCGGTTCAGCGTCATCCGGCCACGGTCCCGGTGATGCGCCGCCAAAGTTCTAACAAGCGCCCCTTACAGCGCGAAAAATCAACCAACCGCAGCCAGCCCAGATTTCTGAAGCTTCGAAAGGTCTTTGCCCCAATGCCCATTAAAATCGACGATCTGTTACGAGTTGCTGCCAGCCATGGCGCCTCCGACCTCCATCTCAAAGTCGGAGCCTTTCCCTTCATGCGCATCGCCGGTGAACTTCACCCGATCGGAGATGCCCCCCGGCTGAAACCGGAAGACACTCTCGACATGGCATTTGCCATGATGTCGAATCGCCAGAAGCAACGCTTCAAGGAAGTCTCCGAAGTTGACATTGGCTACAGCGTCAGTGGGCTGGGCAGGTTTCGCGCGAACATCTTTCAACAGCGCGGCTCCGTGAGCGCTGTGTTACGCGTTATTTCCGACCTAACAAAGAGCTCGGCAGAGCTGGGCTTGCCTCCGGTAATCGATAAAATCACCGAGGAACGTCGCGGGCTGATTCTGGTAACCGGCTCCACCGGATCGGGCAAATCCACCACGCTGGCGGCAATGATTGACCGAATAAATGCGCACCGTAGCGGACATATCGTCACTATCGAAGATCCCATCGAGTTTCTGCATCGCGACAAACTGGCTTTCGTATCGCAACGTGAAGTTGACGTTGACACCAGATCTTTTGCTGAAGCATTGCGGGGCGCCTTGCGACAGGACCCGGACGTGATCCTCGTCGGCGAAATGCGCGACAGCGAAACAATTGAGACTGCGTTGACGGCAGCCGAGACTGGACACCTTGTCTTATCAACGCTCCACACGCTCGATGCAACGGAGACCGTGATGCGCATCGTCTCGTCGTTTCCCGCGCACCAGCAGAAATCTGTGCGCATCCAGCTCGCCGGTATTCTTAAAGCAGTTGTTTCGATGAGATTGGTTCGCGCTGCCAAAGGCGCGGGTCGTGTGCCCGCCATTGAAATAATGGTCTCAACTGCTTTGATTCGCGATTACATAATCAACGAAGAAAAGACGTCACAGATCCGCGAAGCAATTGCCGCGGGAGCTTCGCAATATGGCATGCAGACTTTCGACCAGTCGCTGTTCCATCTGGTCCAGGCCGGACTCATCACCATGGAAGAAGCGCTACACAACGCCACTAACGTTGACGAGTTTAGAATGCGGTCTGCCGGAATACTCTCGTCCGAACAGGCCATCGACACGATGCATCCAGCTCCAGCGTCCGCCCCGGCGGTCCAGAGCCGTAGCGAACGGGACGATATCTTTGTGAAACACTGAGGGACGGAAGGCAGAAAGCAGAAAGTAGTACGCAGAAAAAGAGGCGATGGTTGGCTTAGTTGCAACCATCGCTTTCTGCCTTCTGCATACTGCTTTCTGCCTTCTGCTTCTACCTACTGCCCTACTGCCTACTCTCCACCGGTTTCCGCCAGTCTCGACAGCGGTGGCGACGACAAACCAAACGCTTCCGGATTCTCGCCGATGATCGCAGCCGCAAAGAAATTCGGGACGTAGTAAGCACCTTCGTTGCGAAAGCCGTCGTTGAGTTCGCCGCGATGCGCAAATAGCGTCCAGAAATTTCTTTCGTAATTTGCCGTGCCTCTAAGTTGCCGCAAATTGTTGCGCACCGAATCCGGCCCTTGATTGTAACTAAGCAGGACCAGCGTCATGCTTTGCGAATCTTCTCCAAGTTCGGCCATGCCATCTGCTATGTAATGAGCGGCAGCCGGAGTCATCTTTTCCACATCACACATATCCTGACGCGCGACGCCGTAGTTTTCTGCGGTCTGCGGCAGAAACTGGAACAAACCCTTCGCTCCAATACTATTCTCATAACAATTGCGATATGCCGACTCGATCAACGGCAAATAAATGCCGACGATGATCGGAACCTTGCGCGCCGCAAACGAACGCGCAATCAGCGGCACGTATGGGCGAGCCCTTCCGTAAACCACCCTGATACTCGCCGCTCCTAACTCACCCGGCTCACCGTTGCGAGCCGCATAACGATCCACGAATGACTTGATGACTCGCACCGCGTCAGCGTTAAGTTTTACGGGACGGTCGCCCATCATCGTTGCAATCCGCTGCTCTTGCTGATCTATGAAATCCAGTTGTTCCGCTTCGTTCATCTGCAAGTAGGGTTTTACGGTCGTGGCTGTGCCTGTCGCAGCAGTGGCTCGCGCGCGCGTTTCGGAACGCCGGTAGAGGATATTGACAGTGATCAGGGCCAGCACCATCAAAATCAAACTGAGGAGGGGCCAGGCATAACGTCGCGGCAAGGAACGAGCGGTTGGTTTGCTGGTAGCGCCTGCGTCGTGCTTACTGAGTTTGCGCGCAGAGCCAGTAAGAAAAGTTCCACTATTGACTTCTTCTCTCACGCATTTCAGTTCGGATAGCAACTCACTCGCTGAGTGAAGGCGATCTGCTATTTCCTTCCGCAGACACCGATTGATGGTTTGCTCGAGCAGCGGAGAAACGCCGCAGCGTCGGTTGGCAACCCCGGATGGCGCCGGTGGCTCACGCTCGAGAATCGCGACTATCGTGTCCATGCGAGTAGCGCCGTTGAACGGCAAACGCTGCGCCAGCATTTCATAAAGGACGACGCCTAAACTCCAGATATCGGTTCGTTCATCGATTGGAAGTCCGCGCGCCTGTTCCGGCGACATGTAATTTACTGTTCCTACGACCAGTCCCGCTTCGGTGTAAGTTCCAGCGGCGGGTTGAGTTTCCTGGTAGTCGTGGGCCTCGGGCTCCAGCAGCTTCGCGATACCGAAATCCAGAATCTTCACCAGTCCATCTGTGCGACGCATCATGTTTTCAGGTTTGATGTCGCGATGCACGATGCCCGCAGCGTGAGCTGCGGCGAGCGCTGAGGAAACCTGTTCCGCAATGTCCAGAACTTCGTCGAGCGACAATTCCTGTTTAGTAAGTAACTGGCGAATCGTAAGGCCGTCAATAAACTCCGTCGCGATATACCTAATTCCCGCTGACTCGCCCACTTCGTGAATGGTGAGAATATTTGGATGGTTCAAAGCTGAAGCAGCTCGTGCTTCCCTCTGAAAACGACGCAGGCGCGCATCATCCGAAGCAAAGTAAGCGGGCAAGATTTTCAAAGCGACGAGACGATCCAGGCGCGCGTCCTGGGCAAGATAAACTTCGCCCATGCCGCCCGCGCCCAGGCGCCTGACGATTGTGTAAGGACCAATTTCGTGCCCGATCCTGTCGTTGATGTCTTCGCCGACAAGCACGCACGCATCCTCCGCAATCGCCGGTTGCTCGATGAAATCGCCGGCCTCGTCGTGAGCAGTAACTAACGACGTCGCTTCGCGGAGCAACTGACCATCGCCGGCGCAAGCTTCATCGAGATACGACGCACGGTCCTGCGGTGGGCGATCAAGCGCCGCCTGCAATACCGCCTCCACCCTTTGCCATTGTTCAGGGGTCATTTGGTTCAGTGATGAGTACTGAGTGATGAGTACTGAGTAAGAGATTGCTCCTTCTGTCTTTTACTCAGCACTCATCACTCAGTACTCATCACTTTTTTGTACAACCACGCTTTCGCCGCCCGCCAATCGCGTCTTACGGTCATTGCCGAAACGTCGAGGACCCTCGCCGTCTCCTCAATGTTCAATCCGCCAAAGTAACGCAGCTCCACGACCTGACTCTTGCGCGGATCGAGTTTTGCCAATTCATCCAACGCCTCATCGAGCGCCAACAACTCCGCCGCGCGCGGCTGCGACATCAGCGCCGCTTCTTTCGCCGCTTCATCAAATGCAACTCGCTGCGCTTCACCGCCGTGTTTGAGGTAATGCCGCCGCCGCGCGTGATCAATCAGGATGCGCCGCATCACCTGTGCGGTGACGGCATAGAAGTGCGCGCGATTCTGCCATGCGATATTCGCTGAACCCGCTAAGCGTATATATGCCTCGTTCACCAGCGCCGTCGTTTGCAACGTCTGGCCTTCGCGCTCGCGCTGCACATAGCGATGCGCGATGCGCCGTATCTCGTCATACACGAGCGGCGTCAGGCGATCGAGCGCGGCTTTGTCTCCCTGGCCCCACTCGATCAGCAATCCTGTAAGATCGTCTACGGTAAGCGTCATCATCCGCGGCAGATTCTAACATCGCTTGTCCCGCAAGCTTTGAAGTTTGTCGTGAGTGTCTGCGGTAGCGGCTGGTAAGCTTTCCGCCGCGCTAAAATTTGTCGGACATCAATGAACACTTTCGCTGTGTTTTCTCGCTAGCAGCCGAACCACTGAACACTGGCATCCAGTTTTCTCGCTTAACTAGTTGGCGGGGCTCCAAAGGCTACCCGGTTATCTTCAAACCAAACAGATGAGGAACAAGAAATGAAACTTCAAAAGATGCTGCTATTACTCTTAGCGTTTATTTTTTCTCTGGCAACCAACCCGCACAACCTCAAGGCGCAAACAAAGTCTGCTGGTAGGGTCTATCAACAAATGACACAAAGTGAGCGCTCGGAGTTTGTCGCTTCCGAGGCGCGACGCATCGCAAGCGAGATGTCTGGCAGGGAGTATGAATTCACACCCGCATTCATTGAGGACATTCAGCAGGCGGTGAACCAGTACACGCGGCGCATCGCAAGCCCCGGCGACGCGAGTTTAGGGAAACGTGACCTGCGCCTCGTTCTCGAGCGCGGCCAGGCCCAGGCACCTACGCTGAGTGCTGCATTCAAGGCGCGGAGTGTCTCGCCGTTGATTGGTCTTTACATTCCGTGGATCGAGTCGGAGTACGTCAACATTCAGTCGCCCAACTCAATGGGCGCCATCGGCATGTTTCAGTTTCTGCCGAAGACTGGAGAACGATACGGACTTTCCGCGGACGATTTATTAGACGTTGACAAATCTGCTGATGCCGCCGCCCGCTACATCACAGACAGCCTCGATCAATTCAAAGACGATCCGATGAAAGAGGCGTTGGCTTTGCTGGCCTACAATCGCGGTGGACAGCAAACTGCGCGCGACCTAAGAGCACTCATCAACGACGAGAACAAACGCTGCGGCATCTGTGCGCTAACTGCCAACCGCAGCAAGCTTGATGCTAACTTTCAAAGCGAGAGCGTCTATTACGTTCCACACTTTTTTGCCGCCGCAATCATCGGCGAGAATCCGCAGGCATTTGGCCTGCAAATGAAGGCGCTATCGTCTTACTAGCATGGCCTAGTTAACGCGCAATCTCCGCATAACGCGAACGCCGGCGCGCCAGTCTTCGTTGATATCGAAGCGATAGATTTCGATGGCGGGATCGATTGAGCGTGCCAGTGCGTTGAATGAAGGATGCACTCGCAGCGTGGGCGCGACCAGGTAGACCATCGGCGACTCGTTGCTGATTTTTCGGTCGCCGAAGAGTTTGGCGCGTGCGATGTGGCCGCGACGCCGGTGAGCTTCAACGCGCTGCCAATAGTCAACTCCTTGCAAGACGTGCTCGCGCGCTTCTGCAACCTTTAACTCGATAACCACGAGCCGGCCATCACGCCGCAGAGCCAGTAGATCGACTGGACGAACGCCCAACACGCCGCCGCGCGCGGTCCTGAACTGTGCGTGCAGCGGCGCGATGATCAGGCCAGGATCGAGGCGCGTGATGTCCCGGCGCAGCATCGATTCAAGCCACGCTTCAGCGGCGTTGCGATAGAGCGCGTGGTGATGGTCAGAAGCCTTCGCGGTTCGGTGCTCCAGCAATTCAGTCAGCAGGTTCCGCCATTCGTTATCAGTCTTTTCTTCCAGTAGGCGTCGCCGCGCGCCCCCGACGCCAAACCGGCGCGAGCCCTCTGCGCCAAACCACAGCCGCTCGCTTTCCATCACCTTGCGCACGCGCGCGAACGGCAAGCCAAAGTAACGAAGCGTTTCGCCATGCCGGGCGCTAACGACATCAATCGCATTTGGAGCCAGTTCGATCAGTCGCTGCGCAATCTCGCTCGGCTCGCCGGCAGGAACTGGCGGAAAGCGGGCCAGCTTCCGCTTCCATAAATCTTCACGCGCGGGCACATCCATCAATTTCATCTCAGTTAACTGCTGATCGACTTCGAAAACGGCAATCGCCTCGCGCAGACCGCTGCGCAACATCGCAACTCGTTGAGTAATTGGCCTGACAAGCTCGCTCTCAACGACCAACCAGAGCTGTTGAATGTAGGGCGCGCGCACGCGTTCGCTGGTGCGCTTGAACCATATCAACGCCGACGAGAGAAATGCGTCCGCATCGCTCTCCTTGCTTGCGGCAACGGATCCGGTGACCGCAATGCGTTGATGTTTTTGTCTGAGGAGGATTCGCGCATAACGGCCCGGCTGTCCGCGTCGGGCGCCAGGGCTCAAGGCGGCGCGTTCCAGCCTTGCGCCTGATTGGATTGAACAGGCGAGTTGGCCCAGTTGTGCTGAGCGCTGTTGCCGCGCCGTCTTTACTGTTAGCGCGATGGCGCTGGCAGCGGCGCGCGGCACGAGTTCAATTAACGGCCGCTCAGCTCCCATGCGGCGCGAGGCCCTGAGCGTTAACTTTTCGCCTGTCAATTCCCAGTCAAAAATTTTCCACGAGCAACTTCCCTTTTCAGTCCAAGTCGTCAGGATCAATCGCCCATAAGCGACTGCAATATCCAACTCGTCTCTGCTGAGCGCCTGCGAATCTCCGCCATTCAGCGTGCAGAACCACTCGGCATGCGCTGTCAACAAGTCGGCGATTTTCGACTGGGCCGCTTCGATACGAATCGGTGTGTTGACGCGTTCAGGCATCGACTTTTGGAGTGCGCCGGCAGAGCGCAGCGGCGACGGCGCTTTGGATTACTTGCCTACCACTCAGGCGCTGTTTCGTATTTCGCACGCGACTAGCTCCGCGAAAGAAATGTTCCTTTTGGTAAGTTCCCGCCGTTAGGAAGTAGGTTCCTTTCGCTGAGAGTCGATGAACGGGAGCGTGCGGCCAGGGAAATTCGCGCACACCTGCTTTGGGTTGTTCCAAGAGTCACCTCCATGAAATCCAAAGCGGTGTCGCGCTGCGCTTGCCA
>JBDUAQ010000239.1:0-4336 GCA_040004575.1 bacterium | reverse complement strand
CGACAGTTGGAGTCGTAACGACAGTTGGAGTCGTAACGACAGTTGGAGTCGTAACAACAATTGGAGTCGTAACGACAGTTGGAGTCGTAACGACAGTTGGAGTCGTAACGACAGTTGGAGTTTGCTTAACTGCGACCGTATGCGGAATTACCACAAAGCCTTCCGGCACGGCGCTGCGGAAGAAGATTTTTGTGTTTGGATCGTAAGTGGTCAGCTTATCGTCTGGCGCGGCGAAGAGCATGAACTTACTCAGCGGAGTAGTGGCGGTAAATGTTCCCGTTCCATTCGCGATCACCACCGGTCCAAGTGAAGTAACTGCCCCCGTGTCGTCCACTGCGTAGAGATTGATCGCGTTTACATCTGCGGGCACCCCGGTCAGGTTCAGTACGATCCTGGTGCCGGCGTCATCGCGGAGAATGGTTGCGACGCCCTTCGATTTCGTTAGCGTTACCGGATTCAACGTGACAACTGTTTCTTTCTTGAGTGGATACTCGATGACGGTGTAGGTGCCGTCCGCATTTTGAATTGTTTTGGTAACTGTAGTTGGAGTTTGCGTGACTACTGTGGTTGGAGTTTGTGTAATTATCTTAGTTGGAGCTTGTGGAACTGTCGTGGTTGTCGTTTGCGCGGCTACGAATGCGGCTGATGAAATACTCAACAGCGCCACCGCTAAGATTGAAATGCTCTTACTCATGTGGGCTTACCTTCCTTCAACTGCAATTAAGTCTTGTCGGGGGAAAATTGTTTGGGTTGACGAGCTAGTGTGCTGAGGTAGCTGCAACCATCATGCCAGCCCGGCGGCAGGAAAACTCTACGCAGTTAATTCCACAGTAAGTGCATATGCACTGGTTTTGGTGAGGGTTGTTGCGAGAAAGGCGCTAAAGCGCAACGCTTAACAGTACACTTGTGTATGCTCTTTTCAAGTCTATTGACGATCAATAGCTATGAAGCTCAGCGATCGCCTTCGCCACATCAGCCACCTGCGGGAGGATGATGTCTTCGAGTTGCGGAGCGTAGGCGACGAAGGTGTCGGTAGCGGCAACGCGGCGCACGGGCGCGTCGAGGTATTCGAAGAGCTCATCGGAAATGCGCGCGGCTATTTCAGCGCCGTAGCCAAACGATAAAGAATCCTCGTGAGCGACGATCACTTTCCCGGTCTTCTTCACTGTAGCTGCGATCGCATTCCAGTCGTAGGGTTGCAGGCTGCGCAGATCGACAACCTCAACGCTGATGCCTTGTTGCTCCGCTTGTTTGGCGGCAACTAACGAACGCTGCACCAGTGCACCGTAAGTAATGATCGAGAGATCGTTTCCTTCGCGAACAGTTTTCGCCTTGCCGAAAGGAATCAAGAAGTCATCGGGCGGATACTGCGACTTGTTATAGGCCTGGCGGTAGAGATGCTTGTGCTCGAGAAACATGACCGGATCGTCGCAGCGAATCGCGGTGCGCAACAAACCGTTGGCGTCAAGCGCATTTGAAGGATAAATAACGCGCAGACCGGGAATCTGCGTGAAGGTGGAGACGCCCGACTGCGAGTGATAGACCGCGCCGCCTTTCAAGTAGCCGCCAACCGGCACACGCATCACCACCGGCGCTTTCCAATCGCCGCCTGAGCGCCAGCGCAGCACCGCCAGCTCGTTGCGAATCTGGTGCATGGCGGGCCAGATGTAATCGAAGAATTGAATCTCGACGACGGGCTTCAATCCGCGCGTGGCCATGCCGATTGCGCGGCCGACTATGTTGGCTTCGGCGAGCGGAGAATTAAACACACGCGCGCTGCCAAATTTCCGCTGCAGATTCGCGGTGACTTTGAAAACGCCACCCTTGCCCTTCACCTTGTCGAGAGATTCTTCGCGCGAACAATCTGCCACGTCCTCACCAAACACAATTACGCGCGGATCGCGAGCCATCTCGGTGTGCAGGCAACGATTGATTAAATCAACCATTGTCCCGGCATTGCCGGAAAGTTCGAGGCCTGCTTCAGTATCAAACTCTGGCCCAGTTGGATCGACGTCAGGCGAATAGACGTAAAGTTTCACCGTCTCAGGATGAGGTTGCGGACTTGCGAGCGCCTGGTCAGTCGCTTCGTTTACCAGGGCGTCAACCTCGTCCTTTATCTTTTGCAGTCCATCCTCATCAATCACCTTTTCAGAAATCAGGACTGTACCAAAGCGCTTAAGCGGATCGCGTTCAGCATCTGCCGTTCGCTCTTCTTCGCAGCGATAAAGCTTTTCGTCGTCAGAAAGCGAATGCGAATAAGGACGTATGACCTTGGCGTGTACGAGAGACGGCCCATTGCCTTCGCGGCAATATTGGACCGCGCGTCTCATCACCGCCAGCGACTCGAGCGCGTTGGTGCCGTCGCAGCGTTGCAGGAAGAGATTGGGAAAGTTTCTGAGCAGCCGCGAAACGTCACCGCCAGCGGTTTGTACTTCGACCGGCACGCTGATCGCGTAACCGTTATCTTCCAACAGGAAGAGCACCGGCAGTTTCAGATTACAGGCCGTGTTGAGCGCTTCCCAAAATTCGCCTTCGCTCGATGTTCCGTCTCCGAGCGAAACGTAGACCACCTCGTCCTTGCGAAAGTTTGACGCGCGTTTCCGCAGCTCTTTGATCAAGTTGAAACGATACCCGGCTTCCGCGCAGCCGACTGCCTGAAGCAATTGCGTGCCGGTCGGCGACGACTGCGAAACGATATTTAGTTTCGTATGGCCCCAATGCGAGGGCATTTGCCGGCCGTGGGAGTTTGGATCGGCGGCAGCGCCGACGGCGGAAAGCAATTGTTCGAGTGGCGTCATGCCGAGCTGTAGACAAAGGGCGCGGTCGCGGTAGTAGGGATAAAACCAATCATAGCCGGGCTTCAAAGCCATACCGGCCGCGACGAGGATCGCTTCATGTCCGGCGCCGCTGATCTGAAAGAAAATTTTGTTTTGGTTCTTGAGTTGGATCTCTTTGTCGTCGAGCCGGCGCGAGAGATACATGGTGCGATACATCTTCAGCATCTCTTCGCGCAAAAGACGAGGATGCTCGCGGCGCTCGGCAGCCCGGTTCTTTCCGCGTTGACGGCGCCCGTCGGAAGCGCGCGCGGGTTGCACCGCGGATTGCGACGGCGGTTCGGGTTTTGTTGGAGCCAGGGGAGCAATAACGGTGACGGGCGCGGGACCAATTGAAAGCACCGGGGCCCGCTTTGCTTCCGGAGCGGCGGGAGCATCAACCGCGGGAGCTTTAACCGCAGGAGGTTTCACTGCCGGTGCTTCCACCGCTTTGACCTTTGACTTGGGGATAAGTTTTAAAACTTTGGTATCGCTCATGATGTTTGTAGGACAGGCATTCCTGCCTGTCTTCTTGTCTTTAGATCTAAGCCGCGCTCTATGTAAGCGATTAGAGGACAGGCAGGAAATGCCTGTCCTACTTCAGAACTCACTTTCCAGAGTCGCCCGATATTCTTCGGCCATTGAAGGATGGCCGTGCTTCGTGGCGGCTTCAATGCCGCGTTGATAAGTTTCTTTGGCCCGGTCGCGTTGCTCGGCTTTCTCGTAAGCCCGCGCCAACATTCCGAAAGCATTCCCTTCATCGTCCGCATTGGCGAGATAACGCTCGAGCGTTTCAATCATCTGCGCGGTTTGCCCCGTCTTCTCATATTCTTTCGCAAGCCCAAACAGAATACTACTGTTGACGGGATCGCTTTGGAGCATCTCCTTAAATACGTCTATTCGGGAAGCAGTCATTAGAAATTCAGCCTTAAACTAATTTGAGTTTAGCTCTGTCTTGGAGCTTTGTTTTCAAGAAATCTCTCAACAACGACTCTTGTCCATCTCCGAATACGCGCTTTGGCAGAACGTAAGCCTGGTCTCTTGATACAAACAGAAAAAAGTCTGTGTCAGTTTCCGCTGCTTCGACGAAACCTTCCCATTTAAGATTTGCGTCAAAGAGTTCACCGGTTATGTTCAAGTTTTCATCTTCAAACGAATAAGTTTGAGGATGGTGAACATGAAGATTGTTTTTGAAGATCTGGTTCGCTATCAGTTTGGCCCCCAATCTCTCCAGAGCCATTGAAGTAGGAACCAACAAAAGAGCAACGATTCCAATGATCAAGAACTCGCCGCGCCAGTCAGGAGCCTGCTGAGCGTACGCAAAAACTATCATTCCGACGCCAAACAACAGGAGATAAGCAAGAACGTATTTCTTCCACCAGAGTCTTCTTTTGAAAATAATGAATCGGTTGCCTCTGGCAAGGTCTTCTATCGTGTACAGCAACATGATCTTAAGCATCAGCCGTCGGGGATCACTTTCCAATCAGCAATTTCGCGATTGTCTGCAACTGCATGTTTGATGT
>JBDUAQ010000238.1:0-4338 GCA_040004575.1 bacterium | reverse complement strand
TTGGACTTTCGACTTTGGACTCTAGCTAATGCAAGTCAACTTACGAGTCGTGGCCGGACCTTACGAGGGTCGCATCTTTTGTTTCACCCAACCCGATACGTTTTTGATTGGCCGCAGTAAAGACGCCCATCTCTGCCTCACTGACGACCGATTCTTCTCGCGCAATCATTGTCTGCTGGAGATCACGCCGCCGCATTGCTTTCTTCGCGACCTGGGATCAACTAACGGCACGTTTGTAAACGGACAAAGAGTCGCGGAAGCGTTTCTCGAGAATGGCGCCCACATTCAGGGTGGCGAGACGGTGCTGCTGGTCGAGGTGAGTACGGGTGAACTCAACCCTGGCGCCGGCGGTCCGCAAGCGGATAGTTCGGTACGGCCAACAATCATTACGGTGGCTTGTTTGAATTGTGGCCGGCGCGAAGAAGCGCAGGCGGCATCAGCGGACGAACACTTAACTTACCTTTGCGAGGACTGTCGTATTGAGCTCCGGAAAACTCCGCAGCCGATTCCCGGCTACGATATGGTGCGAGTGCTCGGCCGCGGCGGCATGGGTTGCGTAATGCTCGGCCGCCATCAGACTACCGGAAAGGCTGTGGCTATCAAGACGCTGCTGCCGGAATTTGCCGTGAGCGACAAGGCGATGCGCCGCTTCATGCGTGAGATGGATGTGGCCGCGTCACTAAAACACAAGAGCATTGTGGAGTTTATCGATCGCGGCACTCATAACGGCGTCGTTTATTTGGTTACTGAATTTGTCGACGGCGCGGATGCAGCAAAACTTGCGGATGCGCGCGGCGGTCGCTTGCCGCAAGCAGAAACGCTCGAGATTATTGCGCAGACCCTCGACGCGCTTTCGTACGCCCACGCGCAGGGCTACATTCATCGCGACATTAAAGATCAGAATATTCTGGTGAGCGGCACGCTACCGAATCTTTCAGCGAAGTTGACCGACTTTGGACTGGCCAAGAGTTTCACCGGGTCAGGCATGAGCGGAGTTACGCTGGCCGGCGAGATGGCGGGCACACTCGCCTACATGTCGCCCGAACAACTCCGCAACTTTCGCGACGTCAAACCGCAGTCAGACATTTACGCGGTTGGGATGACTGCCTATAGCTTGTTGTCGGGACGGCTCGCGCTGAATATCGGCAGAAATACGAGCATGGCAGAAACGATCAAGGCGATCTTCGAGCAGCCGGCGATTCCACTGCGCGAGCGCGCGCCGCATCTGCCCGAGGCCGTTTGCGAAATCATCGATCGCGCGCTCGTCAAAGATCCGACTCACCGTTGGCAATCGGCCAAGGCGATGCGCAATGCGCTCAGCCATGTTGCCTAGTCATGGATCGCTGATCTCTGATGGCGCATTGTCGTAACTATCGTAATCAGACTCGCACTCAGGATCTTAAGGCGGCACATCAATCCATTGCTGAGCTGAGCATCAGGGCCAGACAGGACACTGGTGCGCTGGGCGTCGCTCCGGAAATTGATTTCGGACCAGAGGTTCTCTTTTATTCCGATCGGAAGATATGTGTCGACGATGCGACGCAGCATACCATGGCGCGTCTGGCGCTCTGCGGCACACCTCCTACTCACATTATTCTTCCTGTTCAAGATTTGGAGAGGCTGGGCGCAAGATATCAATTGAGCCGGCTAGCCACTTCCGGAGCGTTTGCATATTGCCGGGTCGAGGCTTCTGACGCTACTCCAGACCGATAGCCTGGCCGTTTCGTATTTCGAAGTGACCTCTACCATGCGGTGCATCCGCCGTTACTTGCATCGGGTAATTGTCGGGAGTCTTACGACCGAAAAATCGAGCCGGCGCGCCGTAAGGGCGTCGTTTAGATCTTAGTTCGTGCCGCACCTTCGGCGCTCAGCCGTTATCCGCGATTCTGGTCCACGCCCTGACGGGCGTGGCTATTGAATTCCGGCCCTTCGGGCCTATCCTAAACCAACGTCTGCGACGGGCGCTTTTCCCCTGGGGTTTCTAACTTAATTCTTTACATCGACGAGGTCCGGGCCGCATAATACGGCCCAACACCGGCCCAGAGCCGGTGAAACAGTGTATACCGGCTACATGCCTGCGCTCCCAGGAGACAACTGCAATGAGATCCATCTGGAAAGGCCACATCAGATTTTTGTTGGTAGCTATCCCGGTTCGCATCTACAACGCGATCGAGACGGCCGAGAAAATTCAGTTTAACCAACTCCACCGCGAGGACTACGGCCCGATCGGCTACGACAAGCGCTGCAAGAAATGCAGCCAGGTCGTGACCAACGACCAGATAACCAAAGGCTATCAGTACGAGCCGGATCGCTACGCGATCGTCGAGCCGGAAGATATTGCCAAAGTCAAAATCAAAACTACGAGAGCGGTTGACATCATTGGCTTTGTCGACAGCTCCGAAATTCCGAAGACGTTCTACGACTCGCCTTATTACGCCGGCCCTGATGGCCCAGTGTCTGAGAAGCCCTACGCGTTATTGCGTGAGGTGATGAAGCAAACCGGCAAGGTGGGAATCGGCAAGGTAGTGTTAAGAGACCGCGAAGACATGGTCGCGCTGTTTCCACATGAAGACGGCCTGGTAATGCAGAAGCTTCATTACCCAAATGAGATTAGAAGTATGAAGGATGTGCCGGAGCTCGATGCCACGACGAAGGTCGACAAGAACGAAATGAAGATGGCAACCATGCTCGTCGAGCAGATGGTGACCACGCTTTCGGAGATCGACAGTGTCGACCAGTATCACGTTGCGCTCAAGAAACTGATCGACTCGAAGATCAAGGGCAAGAAGGTAGTTGAATTTGAGGTTGAAGAAGTGCCCAGACTTGATATTATGAGTGCGCTGAAGAAGAGCTTGCAGGCGTCGAACCGTAAGCCGATGGTTAAAGCGACACCCGCGGCCGCCAGGAAAAAAGCGCTTACTTTGGTGAAGGCAGAAGCCAAACCAAAAGCAGTTAAGAGACGAAAAGCTTCCTAAGCGATGTTGTAACGCAAACTGTTAGTTTGCGTTTCTTGTAAAGCAAAACGTTTGCGTCAAAGCAGGACCGAGTACGCAAACTAACAGTTTGCGTTACAGCCAGCGTTATAGATGAAAGAAAACAGCAATAAGGTCTTGTCCTTCCCCTCACGTGTACCCGCGAAGGCTGACTACCAGCGCGTTAAGTCAAACTATTCCATTCATGAGATCAAACAGCTCTTCGGATTGAGTGAGCGCACCATCCGCCGCTGGACCGAACAAGGCATCATTCAAGGCACGCCCGCGTCCGAAACCAACGATTACACCTACGACTTCCAGGCGTTGACGCAGTTTAGGCGGGTGCGCGAATTGCGCGCGCAGGGTCAGAGCATTCGCCAGATCGAGGCGGAGCTTCAGGGACAGTTAAGTCTCTTTCGTGGCGCCGACGTCGGCCGCATAGCGCATCTCCGCACTCCCTTTGAAGAAGCGTTGCTGCTGGACGATCAAAACGATCCGAAGGCGGTCGAGTCGTATCTGGAGGCGATAAATGACGGCGACAACGTTGCTGAGGCTTATTGCAATCTCGGCATCATTAACAAGGACCTGGGCAACGTCGGCAAAGCGCTGGACAACTTCACGCTGGCGCTGAAGCATGAGCCGCGTCACGTCGAGGCCCATTACAATCTCGGCAATCTCTATTTCGATGCCGGTCAGCTTCCACTCGCGCGCCTTCACTACGAAGCAGCCGCGCAAATCGAGCCGCGCTTTTCGCTGGTCTACTTCAATCTGGCGCTGGCCCATTTCAAGCTCAATGATCTAACCGCGGCCCTCGCCGCTATCGCCCACTACAAAGAACTTCGTCAACCCGATGATGAAGAGACAGAGGCGATCAATCAGTTGCTCAAGGCGATGAAGGACCCGTGGCGACCCGGGGAGTGAAGAAGTCAGAACCGGGAGCGGTAGCGACCGGGTTACTGGCGTTGGCTCATTCTAGAAGTAAATCATCCAACCGGCGCCTCAGTTACTTCGAGGTACTCCCTGACCCCACTAAGCACCCGGTCGCTACCGCTCCTGGTTCCGAATTTGTCGACCCACAATAAACGCGATCACCCTCACCGCTAGCGACTTGCGCCAAACAAGGTTAGAATCCGACCCTCTCTCTTAACCTGCTAAATTTCAAGGAGGTTCCCCCAATGCCGCAAGAGAGATGTCGTGTCCTCATCATCGACGATCACGAAGACACGTCCGAAATGCTCAAGATCCTACTAAACGAAGAGAATTACGAAGTGACAATCGCGCCCACCATGCGGGAAGCGCTACAACTGGCGACGAGCCAGGAGTTTGATCTGTACGTTCTTGATAAGCACTTGCCTGATGGCAGCGG
>JBDUAQ010000071.1:0-14789 GCA_040004575.1 bacterium | reverse complement strand
GCCTGCGCGAGTCCCACGTACACGATGTGATCATTACCAAGGAAGCGCCAAACTATCGCTTGGAGTAGTGCTTAGAACTGCTCTCTCAACTTTCTCAACATACGCAACGCAGGGCCCTCGTATCTATTTCCTGAAGATCCGAGGTACGGGCCGGCTTGTAATAGTGACGGCCCGACGAATTCCAGGTTTTTTCGTCAAACCGACGGCGCGCGCCGCAACCTATACAGACACGATATGTCTCGCCATGTCTCGAAAAAGGACGGCTCATATCACGGTGTTGGCACCCAAATATTCCGCCAATCCAACGCCCTACTCCCGAAGTTAAGCCCGAAAGCGTTTTCCGCTGAACCTGCGAGTAATGCTCCAATGTTCCCAATCCTGCTGACATACTTTCCCTCCGTATTTCCAGCCATTGAAATTTCCTGCCTTGTACGGCCTTCAGCAATCCAAATGCCTAAAGCCTTCCATACGGTACTCAAACGGCTAATAAGGGCTGATTTGGGGTGCGAAAAAAGTGGTCTTTAGGGGGTATTAAGTGTATAGGCCGATCCAGCTGAGGGGCCAGCTATGACTGTAACCAGGGCGTCAATATTCTTATTTCTTTTCCCACTGGCAGATTACTGCCAACGAGAATGTGCGCGACTGAAAGCCGGCGAGCATCTTTTCGAGACGCATGACCGCGGGTGAGTAGAGTCGCTTCAGCCACAGAGGCACGCGAAAGATCATCGAGTTCAAAACAAGTAAATAGCCAACGCCGCCAACGTGTTTCTCCGTTTTGAATACAAACAAATCCGCGAACTCACGTTTCAAAGCTGCGATGTCCAGCGACTCTTCGTTCTCGGCGAAAAGCGAATCGTGCCGGTACCAGAGTTGTCGCAAACGATCAAAGGCCGATCCCTGATGCGGCTCCGCGAAGCAAAACGTTCCGCCCTTTTGCAACAGGCGATGAATTTCCCGCAACGCTTCTGGAAGATGCGGATGCAGGTGGTGCAAGCCCATAATAACAACTATGCAGTCGAAGGATTCCGCCGGCAGTCCCGACTCAGTAATTGAAGCGCAAATGGCTTCAGAATTCGGCCAGCGCTCCTTGAAGCTGGCGATCGCTTCATCAGAAATATCCAAACCGGTAACTAACGCATGCTTGTGCTTGAGTAGATACTCAGTCGCATGGCCGCTCCCGCTTAACGCTTCGAGCACATCTCGCCCTTCAAGGTCTAACCCGGCGAGCAGTGGCTCGTACAAAAACTGCTCGCGGTAAACGAGTCCATCAGGGTCCCCGTATTGAGCTTCATATTCAGCTCCAATGCGGTTGTAGTGCTCCCTTTGAGTAGCTTCAGTTTGCATGGTTTGAGTTGAAATCTACATCCGAAGAGCGGGGGCAAGCCCGCCTTCCTAACCTGAGAGCCACTCTGAGTAGCGCGGCTGATCTGGCTTGAATGCCTTTCAATCTAGAATCAGGACTCGATTGCAATGAGCTCATGGTCGGGAAGGTGGGCTTGCCCCCCCTCGTTGGTTAACGAATGGTCGCGCGATCAATGCCGCGACCGAGAGACTCAGCAACGGCCCGATGATATTGAAAGTAGCGCGGCCCACTGTCCCGCCGGCATTACTATACGCCCCCAACATGATTGCGAATATCGCAGTCGTAGTCCCTGCCGCGAGCCATGGCTTAGGAAAAAACTTTAGCCGCCAAACTCCCAACGGTATCAGCCAGCCAAACACGTACCAAAAACTCCGTTCGGTAAGACAGTGCCACAACGCGACGAAGAAGTTAACCGGCGCTCTCGCCTGTCCCGCGATCTGCCAGGGCCATTTGAATTGTCCGGACACCGTGGAGTGAACCGCCATCACCGTCGCCAACCCCACAATCCCCAGCGCAACAATCCACTTCAACCTCGACATTCCGGTTCCCGCCTGTCGTCGTTCAACTAACCACCATGTCAATGCAAAAATAAATGAGAACGGAACAAACGTCTCCTTCGCCAGCGCTCCGAACAATCCCCAGATTGGCAGCAGATACCATTTGCCTGCCAGCAAACTCCAGCTAACAGCAACGAGGAAACAAGCTTCTCCACTATCGATCAATCCGGCGAGTTGCAGATTGGGAACAGCGAAGCTGAGCAGGTAAAGCGCTGCTGCAAACAAAGCGGTACCAGGATCGCCGAGCACCCTGTTGCCGATGCTCGCGATCAGGCATGCGGTCGTCGCGCAAAAAAGCGCGTTGGCGACGAGCAGCCCGAAGAAGCCTGCGTTCCAACTGGACAGATATTTCTGGGCAAACCAATAGAAGGGCCGTGCGACATAAGGAACCAGGATGCGACAGCGAAACATTTCCTTGAATGCGGAAGTGTCTGCGCCGGTCGTGATGGCGTAATACTTCGGCGTGTCGCTCATGCCTCCGGTAGTTCGTGGGTCGTAACGCTGGAGTGTCGGGTAACCGAGGCCAAAGCAGATGGCGAAGAACAACGGCCAGAGGAGCAGGAAGTTTCTCATGCCGAGCGACTTCGATTGCGAGGTTGATCCGATGGATGGTGTGGCGCTGATAGTTTTCCCTCTTGGGTAGCTAGTGCTTACGAAGTTTCCTATTAATGAGTGTTCCTCTGAGTCACTCCTACCGCGAAGCGGTTACGTAAACTAGCCCAGGGTTGCCGCGCTTCGCGGCTACCCTAGGTAATGAGTCTTTGTAATGGCCCCAACCCCAAACGGGGTTGCGACACCAACCGACGCAACTCCGTTGGAGTTGCTATCTCTCGCTTCTCTTATCCCAGGGTAGCCGCGAAACGCGGCAACCCTGGGCTGTGGGCTGTAACCGCTTCGCGGTACAGCTGTCAATAAACGGAACATGATCGATCACGAGCCTTGTAACCATGCTGCGCGCAGGGCCTTCTGTTGCGGCGTGGCATCTTTTCGTTCTTCGATTCGGTATTCGAAGCGATCCGGCGCGCCGAGCACGAGCGTTGCCTGGATCGTTTGTCGATCACGCTTAACTGTAATCGGCACGCGATCGCCTTGTTTGTAACGCGCGAGTGAAAGCAGAAAGTTCTCGCGCGCCACATTTTTCTTGCCAAGCGAAGTAATTTCGTCACCCGCTTGCAAGCCGGCATCCTCCGCAGACGAGTTGGGTCGCACCACATCGATTGTGAGAGCGTCTTTCACCTCCCAGTCAATTCCGATTCCCGCGCTAAAAGGCTGGCGGGCCTGCTCGCGAACTAGAGAGAGTCCGAGATAACCAAGAGCTTCGTCATAGGGCAGCATCCCCACATTGCGCACGTGGAGACTGAAGAATCCGTGCAGGTCGAACCCGGCAACTTCAGAAGTGACGCGCTCAAAGTCTTCAGTCGTATAGCCGCGCCCGCGCAGATAGTAGCTCGCGTTCGGGCTCTTGAGATAAAACTCGTCGTACATGCGGCGCATGACGTCATCCAGCGAAGCCTTGCCGCCGGTTTTCCCGCGGATCATCAAATCGAGCACGAATCCGATCAACTCGCCCTTCGGATAGTAGCTGACCGAGGTGTTGTCCAGATTGGTTTTTTGCGCGTGCGGCGCATCGTCAAGGAAGGGCGCCGAAAGCGAAGAGTCTTCCGCGCTCATCAAATGGCTGCCGGGAGCGTTTTCGATATTAGTAATGGTTTGGCTTTCACGACGCAAGAACGCGCTGTCGTCCCAAAGTCCGGCGCGGCGTTTCATTAGATGGCCATAGTAGTTGGTTATTCCTTCTGCAACCCAAAGCGCGCGTGTGCTCAAGGGCCGCGTGAAGTCCCAGGGCCCGAGTTCCAACGGGCGGAGTCGTTTGACATTCCAAACGTGGAAAAATTCATGGGCCACGGTGTCGAGCGTTTCGCCGTAAACGCCTTCTTCCCCGAGCGCGCCCGACTCGATAATCTGCGTCGAGGTCAGGTGCTCCATGCCGTCGCCGGAGTGATCGTCGGCGGCGAAGTGGATCAGGAAGGTATAGGAATCAAACTCCGGCGGGCCCCACATGGCAGTCTCTGCTCTGACGATCTTCTCGATGTCGCGAACGAGCGCCGGTCGCTTTCCTCCCTCGTCACCAAATGAATGAACGATTACATGGTAATGCTTGCCATCGACCTGAAACTGGCTTTCGGTCCAGTCAGGAGCGATTTCCGTCGGCGTATCGATCAGGAGGTCGTAATTCGGAAACTGCCACTCGCGCTGATCGCCCGTGTGCTCCATGCGGCCGTTGACAATGTGCCAGCCCGGCGGCGGCTCAATAACGAGCTTAACCGGATCGGGCTTGTGATTGACGACGTACATGAAGATTGAACCGCCGTTGTAGTTTGCGTGGCGAGTATTGAGCTGCGAAAACGTGCCGGAGAGATTGTTGCCGAACACTTTATAGCTCACCGCTAACCTTTGCGTGCCCTGCGTTTGAACTCGCCAGGTCTGATCGTCAACTCTCACAGGAAATGACGATACCTGGCAGTTCAACGATGATTTGACGTCGCTTCGCGGGCTGCAGTTTGTTGTGTAGGCCTGAAACTCCTGCACATTCTTGGCGAAATCGAAAATGGCGTAACGTCCGGGCGACCACTTGGGCATTTGGAAGTCCAGCGACTGCGCGGTTGCATCTTTCGGCAACTCGACTTCAATCACGACTTCAAACAAGTGAGAGGCGGGACGCGGCATTGAAAGATGATATGTAATGGAGCGCAGCGGCTGGTCCTGTGCAAATGCAATCCCGCCCAGCAGGAACACGACACAACAACAAGCCGGCGCGAGGCGTAGTTGTATTAGTCTCAAGCAGGATTTCATGATTAGACTGATAGCCGAAGTAGCTGGAACAGACGCGCGATTATCTGCGTTCAGTTGAACAAGTGTCAAAGAGCAATAATACGGCTGGATCCTGTTAAGCACTTTCTTAAAGAATCTGGCTGGAACTCACTCGCCGGTGGACGCGGACAAGGGATCCACGGAATGTGGGCGACCGCATGGACAAACCGATCAGATCTCTGTAAGCTGCGCACGTCCAAAGGATTCAGCGTTGCTCCCGAGTGTCGTCAAGTAAGGCTGCGACACGAGCTGTTCCGCCGATGCCTCTTGGCATCGTTTGCTCCGGAACCATCAGTTGCCATTCTCCCGCCCCGATCAAGGCTCCTGCGTTTTCGATTTCCAACCTCGACACTGACCGTGGAGTGAAAAGTGTGAAGGCTCTAGTAGTCGATGATGATGCGGTAATTCGCAGTAACGTGGCCGAGGTGCTGCGCGACGACGGCTGGGAAGTGTGTGAGGCCGAGTCAGCAGACGAGGCTTTCGAGATGCTTCATCGCTATGTTTGGTCGCTCGTATTCTGCGATGTGCGGTTGAGCGATAAGAACAATGAAGAGGGCTATGCCGTCCTGCGGAGTTTTACAGAAAAGCAACCAGAGGCGCAAATTGTTTTGATGACTGGTCATGGGTCGGCAGTCGGCGCGCTCGATGCAGTTTCTTCGGGCGCTTATGACTACCTGATGAAGCCGTTTGAAAACAACGACGTTCGACGAATATCTCAGGCAGTGCGAACGGGAATCGAGAAACGAGCGCATTCAGGGCCAACCGACACGTGCCCAAAAACTTCTGTCTACACCTCTGACATCGATCTGGTTGGTGTAAGTGGCGCATTCGTCAAGCTGATGAAGTTAGTTGGCCGGATAGCGGCGACCAATCTCCCCGTCTTAATTACCGGTGAATCAGGCACGGGCAAAGAGGTCGTGGCCCGCGCTATACATCGCCGCAGCCTTCGCGTCGCTGAACCATTTGTCGCCGTTAACTGTGGAGCGATGCCTTCGGAGTTGATTGAGTCGGAACTGTTCGGTCACGTGCGTGGCTCCTTCACCGGAGCAACCGTGGACCGCACCGGCCTGTGGCAGGAAGCGGATGGCGGTACTGTTTTTCTCGACGAAATTACAGAGACCAGCCAGGCCTTTCAGGTTAAGCTGCTCCGCGCGCTCCAGGAAGGTGAGATTCGACGCGTCGGCTCAAATCAAACTCAGCGCGTTGACGTCCGTGTGATCGCCGCCAGTAACCGAGACGTCGAAGGGGAAATGGGTGAGGGGCGCTTTCGCCAGGATCTTCTTTACCGGCTTAACGCCGTAACCCTGCATTTGCCGCCTCTGCGAGAACGTCGTGAAGATGTGCGTGCGCTGGCTCACCATTTTGCCGAAAGCACGGCGGCGGCCGGCGCCCGGGCGCTCAGGTTTTCGAGCGAGGCGATGAGACTCCTCGAACACTACGATTGGCCCGGCAACATACGCGAGTTGGAGAATGCTGTGGTACGGGCCGCTGCCTTATGTGATCAGACAATTCGCCCTGAGGATTTACCCGATCGCGTGCGCAATTCCTCCGGGACAACGATAAATGAAGCTGTGTCACTGGGGCAGTGGCAAGATCCAGGCGCGGGGGGAGAGCAGTTGCTAACGCTCGCCGAGGTTGAAGGCCGCCACATCTTGCGAGTGCTGGCCCGCACAGCCGGCAACAAGCAAGCGGCCGCGCGCGTGCTTGGTATCGATCGCACCACATTACAGCGCAAGGTTGAGCGATACAAGTTAGAACAAATTGAGCTGGAGTTTACCGCAAGGTCTGGCTGAAGAATTGCTCAACGAGATACGAGAACGCTAGGCTGCGACGCTGGAGGTCTGGCGTTTAGTCTTCCACTCTCGCCGCCGGCAAACTTCCTGCGCAATTTCTATAATCTCTGGCGTACCAAAGGGCTTGTTCACCACCCAGTCTACCTGGGCAGCCTCTCTTTGCCTCGAGCCGACAGCTTCGCCCCAGCCGGTGATGACCGCCAGTGGGATGTCGCTGTTCCGCTCCCGGATCGCCCGCGAAAGCTCCCACCCACTCATCTCGCCCATTCCCAGGTCCGTGAAGACGGCATCGAAGTTTTCCATCTCGAACAGCGACAGCGCTTCCCGCGCATTCTGAGCCAGCCTCACCTGACAGCCCTGCGTTTCCAAAATGTCGCGCAACAAATCGCGCACATGTTCTTGATCGTCAACGACGAGAATTTTTGTCAGAGAAGGTTGTGCTGCTACCATCGCTTTCCTCGGAGGCTCCGCTACCGGCTGAACTTTTACGGCGTTCCTGGCAATGGCCAACCTGACCCGAAAAGTGGTGCCGCGGCCGACTTGTGACTCAACCTCTACTGTTCCGTCATGTCGCCGGATAATACCGTAACCGACTGCGAGGCCGAGGCCCATTCCGGTTTTCCCTTTCGTGGTGAAGAAGGGATCGAAAACTCGCAAACGCACATCTTCGTCCATGCCAATTCCTGTATCGCGCACCGAGATCTCAACAGTGTCGCCGATCTCCTCAGCCGCGAGTGTGAGAATGCCGCCAGCCGGCATTGCATCTACGGCGTTGAAGACCATGTTAACGAGCACTTCGCGCAGTTCGGATTCATCGCCCATGATCAGCGCATCGCAGTGAAGCTGCAGATCGAGGCTAATGTACACATTGTCCGCCTCGGCCCAATCTTTCCAGCGCGGTCGTGTGATTTCTCCTACGTCCAACAGGAGCGGGCCAATATCAACCAGTTGAAAGTCACGATCGCGGCGCTGGCGAGCGAAGTCCTGAATCCGCCTGATGGTTTTCGCGCCGTCTTTGGCCGTCTTAATAATAATCTTCAGACCATTCTCGATCTTCTCTGAGTCATCACAGTCCTGCAGGAGCTGCGCGCGGCCCAGGATCCCCGCCAGAGTGTTATTGAAGTCGTGCGCCACTCCCGACGCTAATTCGCCGAGCGCTGACATTTTTTCAACCTGGGTATATTGCTCCCGGATGCGCTCTTGTTCCGAGATGTAATGATTGAGTTCAATGACGTGGCGTTCAGCTTCTGCGGCATGGGCTGCGGCCTCTTCAGCTTTGGCTGCCGCGGCCATGACTTCGATGTTTTTCAGGTAGATGCGATAGGTGAAGTAGACGAAGACGATGATCGGGATCGTGACTAGTACTGCGTAGAAGCCGGCGACATCAACCAGCTTTGCAATAATTCCAGCAGCCGAGGCACCTCCAAAATAGGTGACCGATGTCCATAGATAATACTTCGTCCAAGTGTGCCAGACGGGCTGATCGGTCTTGCAGGCTGCGAGCACGGCGACAAGACCAGAGTTGGAGATGTATTGCACGAGAGCCATAACACAAAGCGCGCTGATGAAATTGGCGGAATACTGACCGTGTGGCAAGTCTACGATTAGCCCGTAGCCCAGGCGCAGCGTCCAGACAGTAAGAAAAGTCGACAATGCCATAACGGCTGAATTGAAGGTGATCGTCATTGCTTTCTTACTAAAGCGCAGAGACGAGCTAAGGGCTTCCGTCGCCGCCAGCAAGACGGCCGCGTCGGGACCGTAGAGCAGCATTGTAAGAAAAATTAGAGTATCGGAAACTGAGATGTGCGAACTGAGACGTGGAATCTGAATCGAGAGACGCGAACCCAGCAAGAGTGTAATCAGAGCCAGCAGCACGAAGCGCAGATCCAGGATTACGGGAGATAAATGATACGCGGAGAAGATAGCAGCGGCCGCGCCGATAGCTATGATCAGCGACATGTAGGGAACAATGAAGCGTTGTCTGGTTCTGGTTTCGATTTTCATTTTGTTTACTCCTCGATAAACTCTTTCGTATCCAGCTAACCAAGAATGATTGGGGGATGCATCATCGCTGATTCCTCAAATTGAAATGTTGAAGCGGGAACCTTTCAAGATCCCTCGTAACCAGTAGCGGTATCGACGATCAGCGGCATCGACGAACCAAGCCGCAATCGCGGTCTCACCGCTGCCGGTCAAGACATTGCTGTAATTTGGACGCTGGTAAGAATGGTCGTGTTGCGCGCGAGCGCGCTGTTGCAAACGCGAGGACCATCACCAATTAAAACACCCGTTCTATATACGGCTTGACAGTCGATAATGAGATGGAATCCGGTCGCTCCGCTTTGATTGGCAATAAAACTATGCGCGCATAAACAGTTCAAAACCAGGAGAAGAGTGAACCATGTCGCGCGGGGGGCAGCGCTGCTCATAAGGGAGACTCCTTTTTAGCGAATTTCCGATTTCTGACGTGATCCTGAAAGCCGTGCAGTCCAGTCCAGAAGCTTCGCACCTGCTACGGTTGCGGCAATGCCAAGCCTTTCGGCGTCTGGCTCTGAGTCGTACTGAGTATCGGGAACTGATGTAGGGCGCGAAGTATCCCAGACTATCTGTCTACGGTCAAGGCGAATCGGAACGGCCTTTACCGCACGTCGTGCTGACCGCGTTGAAGCCGCCACCGCCCGGGCAATCAGGGTCACCGAACAATATGCTGTCTCCGATCATTATGCCGTCGCCAATCATTATGCCGTCGCCGATCATAATCCCGTCGCCGATCATGATTCCGTCACCGCACAACAGACTTGTATCCAAAACTATTTCCCCACCACCAAGGGTGAGGCCGTCGCTGGTTGGAATAGCGACTCCCAGCGACACGTCGCTCGTCATTTTTTCAGGATCCGGGGACTGACTGGATAAATTCTCAATCACGCCATCGCTGAGAAGGGAACCCTGGCCGTAGACCTTCTGATACTTAGTGATGAGATCTCCACCGATTGCGTAGGTATGATTGAGAGTGATTCCTTGCGCCCACACGAAAGTCTGCCCCGCAATAGTCGTTTCCGGCAGCGGCGCCTCGGCGGTTAGAAGCGGTTCCCCCACAGCCGTGAATTGTGTCAGGTCGCTCCTGACT
Source organism: bacterium (assembly GCA_040004575.1). Taxonomy (GTDB): domain Bacteria; phylum Acidobacteriota; class Blastocatellia; order Pyrinomonadales; family Pyrinomonadaceae; genus PSRF01. The sequence continues at coordinate 5,078 of JBDUAQ010000071.1, read as the reverse complement.
AATTGAGCCAGACGCACCGCACCGGCGAAATTGATCTCGCCTGCGCCTTGCTCGAACGTGTTGTAGTTGGGGAGCTGCTGTGACGTCTCCATCAAAATCGCTTTCACCAAATTGGGCGTCAGCGTTGGATTGGCTTGCAGCAACAGTGCTGCCCCACCCGCCACGACAGGCGCCGCCATTGAGGTTCCGCTCATATACATCATCTGACGGTGATCAAGCGTACTAACCCCTGCGTCTAATTCGGGGTGAGTAGTCAAAAGATGGTTACCGGGGGCCGCAGCACCGATAATTCTATTACCCGGTGCGGCGATATCTGGCTTGATAACATTGTCGTAGTGTCTGACGCCGCTCGCATCAGTCCGGTAGCTACGGGTTGGCCCACGTGAGCTGTAGGTGGCAATGGAATCGTCATCTCTCCTATCGGTGCCAAAAGTATTGGAAGCCCCGACCGTTATCGCCGAGGGTTCGTTGCCCGGGGAATGGATCTGTCCATAGATTTTTGTGCCGTCACGGTTCTTGCCATTATTTCCGGCAGCTGCGATGACGACGACGCCGGCATCAACGAGGCGGCGCACGGCCTGGCAAACGGGGTCATCCTGGTATGCGTCGAATGCGGTCGTTCCCAGACTGAGGTTGACGACGCGAATGTTGTAGGTGGTGTGAAAGCTCAATAGCCAATCAAAGGCAGCCAACAGACCGGAGGTGGAACCCCTTCCTTCCGAATCGAGCACCCGCAGGCTCACGAGGTTGGCATTAGGAGCAATCCCGGTATAGGCGCCGTCCGAAATCTGCTGGTTACCAGCGGCCAGGGAAGCAACATGGGTTCCATGACCATAAACATCGTCGATTCGATTCTCACCCGTGAAGTCCTGGCTTGCCACCACCCGACTAACCCCGTTGCTGTTCAGCATCGACAAGTGGTTGGCATCAATACCGGAATCAACGATCGCGATGGTGATACCAGTGCCATCGAGCCCGTTCGTACCCGTGCCAGGTGGAAGCTGAGCGCGTATATCGTCGGCGCCGGTCGTGGTTGTGATGTGGCTGGTTGTGGCGATTGGCCGGTCAAGAGAAATGTAACGGACTTCGCCGCGTGCAATCAGGGCTTCAATCGCGCTCTTGGGCAAACTTACCGCTTGAGCATTCAGGTTCCGCAATTTGCTCTTGACCTTCGCGCCGTGTGAGACCATCAAAGTATCAAGCTGCAAACTCGGCCGATCGTTGAATTGAATAATGACGTTTTCGCGATCTGCGCCCCTTCCTCGCCGTAGATGTTCAGATAAGTCTGCTGAGACTCTTGCAGCGGCTCTTAACTTGTCCTGTGCTTTTGTGCCACGATCATTTGTAACTCCGGCAAATAAAATAACCACCAACAGAAACACGAGCCGGATGTTAGGGCAGAGCTTAATTGATTTCACTTGGCTGCTCCTCTGGTGAACCTCAACTGATGAATGCGACTTTCTTGAATTAGCAGGCGCGCTGTCGCAATATCTGTACCACCATGATCGCGTGTCCTTTGAGTTCTGTGAGGAAGCGAACGCTGCCCTTGGGCGAGCTCAATTCACAGAGAAAATGTTGCGGTCAAAGGAACAAAAAGCGACGCAATAATCATAAAGAGCGTGACGGAAGCTTAACGTAAGCTCAATAACGTCGAGGTGCTCGGCCATAGATCCGTTTCTGGTTTCGCGATAAGCCCCGGGGCCAGAGTGATGCAGAATTCAACAGCGACCGAGATCATACTGCGGTGGAATGCGCAGGTTATCGGTTTGAGGACGATGGCCCCATGCGCCTTGTTGCGGCCAGATAAGCTAAACGATTTCAGCCTCGATGAGTGAATCCGGAGGTTGTCTGATAACGGATCCGGCTCTTCCACAAACTCGTCGCCTCCCCTTGAGGAGATCCCATTATCCCGAGTAATCACCGCCGGCAAACGGTTGGCACTGTTGTTGCGAAGGTCCCCCAGCCGACCTCTCATCTTCGAAGCCGAAGATGTTTGCGGGCTGCCGGCGTGGCCATTCCGGAGAATCACAACTTTTTGGATCGGATACTGGTGAGATACAGGAGTGCGGATCATGTCTGAGACAGGGAGGGACCAGGCACGTCTCTTAATTATCGATGATGACCCCGAGATTAGAAATGTATTGCATGAATTCCTGAGTCAATCTTATCAATGTGCTGCCGTCAACTCCGCGGAAGATGCGCTGATGCGGCTGGCTACCGATACATTCGAGCTCATCATTAGCGATATCACGATGGAACGAATGAGCGGGCTTGAAATGGTGCCATTGATTCATAAGGTTGCGCCGCGAGCGGTCATTGTCATGATCAGCGGCCGGCAAACAATCGAATACGCGATCGAGGCAATGCGCGCCGGAGCCTTCGATTATGTCACCAAACCCTTTGACCTTCGGGAGGTTGATGCGGCAGTTAGCCGGGCTCTCAATCATCACAAGCTACTCGCGGCCAGGCAACGTTACCAGAGCAGTCTCGAAGACCTGGTAAAACATCGCAGAGCGGAGGTAGAGCATCCGGAGTATTACGACACGGTTACTGACCTGCCCAATCGCCTCTTGTTTGAACACCGCGTGCGTCAGTCGCTGGTATTGGCAAAGGATGCTCAGCAGATGCGCGGCATATTTTTTCTTGCTGTCGATGGCTTTAAAGAGATTAATGAAAAGCTGGGGCACTCTGCCGGCGATTCCCTGCTAAAAGACCTGGCGGGACGACTGAAGCAGTGCGTGAACGAAAGTGACACGGTCGCGAGGTTTGATGAGGACGAATTCGCATTGTTGCTGACCCGGGTCACCGCAACCCAGGATCTGGCTGATGTCTCCCGCTCGATCAACGAGGTGCTCAAGCCGTCATTCGTTCTTGATGGGCAAGAGATATGTCTGTCAGCCAGCCTGGGCATCAGCCTCTTTCCTTGTGACGGCGAGGACCCAGGAACGTTGCTACATAACGCCGAGACCGCGCTCTACCGCGCTCGAACGCACCGGCTGCTCATTTCTCGGCTATCTGAAACAACTGCCCATAATTAATTAAGAAGTCTCTCGCGACAGTTTCAACGCTCCAACAGCGACCAATTCCTTCCGGCTTGCATGCACAGCCTGATTAGATTATTAACTCACCACCAGCAAAGATCTAAATCCCAGGAAACAAAGACCTGACATGCCTGCGACGGAACGTCTCTACTACAGCGATTCTCATCTGATCGAGTTTGAAGCGCGGGTCACCGACAAGACTGATCGCGTCAGTGGTTGGACTGCTGTGACGCTCGATCGCACCGCGTTTTATCCCACTGGTGGCGGGCAGCCAAGCGACACGGGAACACTCAACGGCGAACGCGTGCTCGAATGCATCGACGACGAAGAAAACGGCGTACTGCATGTCGTTCAGGGATGCGCGCCGGATGTTGGCGCAAGAGTCAAAGGACGAGTCGATTGGCCGCGGCGACTCGATCACATTCAGCAACACACCGGCCAGCACATTCTTTCCCAGGCTTTCGTAACACTCTTCAACGCGCCGACGCGCGGCTTTCGCGTGCTGCACGATGTATGCGAGATCGATGTTGAACTAGCCAACCCGATGAATGAATCAATCGAACGCGCGGTGGAGCTCGCGAACAACGTCATCTGGGAAGACCGCGAAATAACCATCAAGCGCGCGACGGCGGAAGAAGCGGCGCAACTCCCTCTGAGGAAAGATCCTTCACGTGAGGGCGAACTGCGGTTGATTGAAATTGAGGGCTTCGACTTAACTCCTTGCGGCGGCACGCACGCCTATCGCACCGGCGAAGTTGGAATGATTGCGGTGCGGACCTGGGAACGTGCCAAAGGGTTAACGCGCATTGAGTTTGTTGCGGGCACGCGCGCACTCGCCGACTATCGTCGCGCCAACAAAACCGCGCGCGCGGTTGCAACTCTCTTCAGTGCCGCCCGCGACGACTCGGCAAAGCTCACCGCGCGAATGGTTGAAGAGAATAAAGAGTTGCACCGGCGCGTGCGTAGTCTCGACGAGATTGCCGCGCGCGTTGAAGCCGATGAGCTGCTGGCCGCGGTCATACCAAACGCAACCGGTGTTCGCATTGTGACTCACATCCTTGATCATCGCGATGCCGAGTCGCTGAAACATTTGGCGCAGGCGTTAATCGCTGGGCCACGGACCATCGCATTGCTCGGTTCTCGTGACAAGGAAGCCGCGCGAATGGTCTTTGCGCGCTCACCGGATGCACCCGGGGATATGAATGCGCTAATGCGCGAAGCGTGCGCGATGCTGGACGGCCGCGGCGGAGGCAAATCTGATCTTGCCCAAGGCGGGGGGAAAAACGTGGACGCCCTTGACGAAGCAATTAACGCTGCGTCAATTGCTTTGGATCAGAACTAGGTCTTAGAGTCGGAAATCACAGTTGCCCAGCCTCGAACTATCTGCGGGCTGAACTTCCAGCAAATCCTTTGGATAGTCTCTTGGAACGTCGAAGCGCTTAGCTGGGTTCTAAGAGCTTGATCTGAATCCGCAGATTACGTAGATTTCACTTATTCAGCAGTCAAGAGGAAGCTTGGATATCATCGCACTTATGTTTTCTGCTTAGTGTCCGTTTAGTGTCTGTAGTCTGAATTTGTAGGTCCGCTCTGGCAGATTCTTAACCCAAAAGGAGACTCTTATGCCCGTCTACATGGTTGAACGTGATCTTCCCGGTATTAAGATGGAACAACTGGCAGCTGCGCAGAAGGCGGCGATCGAAACGAGTGACAAGTTCACTGCCGACGGTAAGGCGGTGCGCTACATTCGCACGACCTTCGTCCCCGGTGAGGCCCATTGCATGTGTCTGTTTGAAGCAGCCAATCCGGAGTTAGTGAAAGAAGTAAACGATGCGGCTCAGATACCGTACACGAGAGTCATCGAAGCCCTTGACCTGACTCCGCAATAACTGTGGAGTGTGGGGCAGTAGAGGTGTCACGAAGTGACGACCTGCCCGATGGTCGCAAACTTGAAACTCGAAACTCGAAACTGTATTCTGACCTGTGTGGGGCAGTAGCTCAGTTGGCAGAGCGCCGCGTTCGCAATGCGGAGGCCAGGAG
>JBDUAQ010000237.1:0-4371 GCA_040004575.1 bacterium | reverse complement strand
TACTTTACAGTCTTTGCCGTCAGACAAGCAGTTTAGAGTTCAAGCTTTAGCTTGCCGTTTTTTTGTAACCACCACCTAAAGGTTGAACTCTGAACTTCTTGAGCGCATGGCCAGTTCAACAACCTCTTTCTTTAACTGCCAATTCGCATGAGCAGGAGAATTATACTCTTTGGACCACTGCCGCCGCCTTATGGTGGCGTCGCAATTTACATGAAGGCGCTGGTCGCGCATTTCCGCGATTCGAATATTCGAGTTTGGACCTATGGCGGTGCGAAGCCGAAAGACGCGAACATACGTTTCGTGGCCCACCGGAGACTGGGAACGCTTTCGGCTTTGCTTGCCGAAGGACGCGGCGCCCGTGTTCTTGATGCGTCACATTTTCACCTGGAGTATCCCAACCCACTCTTGCTGCTCGTGTGGCTCGTGCTCAAGCGTTTGCTGCGCTTTGAATGGTACAAAAACATTCTCGATGGCTCTCTGCCGAAACGTTATCCTGAGTTTGGCGTAATGCAGCGTTGGCTGTTTCAGCGCGCAGTAAATGGCGTCGACGAATTTGTGGTTGTCAGCGATGAGTTGCGCCGCTGGCTACAGGAAGAAATCAAAGTGCGCCAGGTGGTAACAGTCATCCCCTGTCTTTTGCCCCCGCCGTCGAGTGAAACAAATACATCACTATCAAGTGAGACGAAAGAAGAGCTCGAATTTTACTTCTCGCAGGCCAAGCACGTTTGCTCGATCGGCGTCTTTTATCCCAGCTACGGCTTTCGCGATGTTGTCGAAGCGGTCGAGGAACTGCGCGAGCGTACTGGTAAAGATATCGGCCTGTTGCTTTTGGATGGCGCGTTTGTCCGCGATGAGAACTACCGCGAAGAAGTGTTGTGGGATCGTGATTGGATTACAGTGCTTGAGAAAGTGCCTAACCCGGAGATTTACGAAATCCTGAAACGCAGCGATGTGCTTGTGCGCGCGTTTGCTGACGAGAGTTATGGCATTTCGCGCATTGAGGCCATTTGGTGTGGACTGCCAGTGGTGGCGACACGTTCCGGTGAAACGCGCGGAATGTTGCTCTACGATTTTGGTGACATAGAACAATTAGTCGATCAGTTGCAGGCAGTCTTGTTATTTCCGGTTTTGGAAGAACCGAACCCGTGGGCTGCGCGTTACCGGTGCGAGGCAGAAGAGAATCTGGCGGCCCTGGCGAAAGTTTTGGGGGTAGATGAACCTAAAATAAAGAGCGGGGGTAAACCACCCTTCCCAACCTGAGAGGTAATTCAGGTGCGAGTTTGCACTGAAGTTGCAGCCTTCAACCAGAAACGAAGAGAATCCGTTTGAAAAACTCTCAGGTTGGAAGGGTGGTTTACCCCCGCTCTTTGTTCAGGCGCAGAAGACGTGTGACCCTTCCGGCGATGGTGTAAAGGGCCACCGCCGCCAGTACAAAAAGAAAATAGTGAATGACGAGCACGTAGCGATATTCAGTATGCAACGCCGATTGCGTGCAGAGGTAGTAAACGGGAACGGCAAGCAGAATCGCGAGCGTTTGAAAATGCCTCTGGTAGAAAAGAATGCCGGCGCCGAGCAAGGCCAATGGCAGGAAGACTGCGGTGATGAAAAGCTTTTGCACGATGCCGAGCGGCCACTGAAATAAACCAAGCCGCGCTTCTGGATCTGTCGCGAGCCGGAGCGGCGTGCGCTCGAGCCGCTGCATCGAGGCCGCCCTTCGGATCATGACGCTGGTGAACCAAAACGGGTGCGCGCGGATAACGGCAAAGCCACGGGCGAGTCGCGCACGGTCACGCGCTGGTCCGTCTGGCGTGAAAAGAGAGTTGGCATAATCGGGGCGCTGGAAGGTTTCAGCTTCGCCGCGGATGAGTTCCATATCAGTTTGCGGCAAGCCAAGACTGCCGTCCGTGTTGTAATCTGCAATGCCTTCGATGAGCGTTTGCCCGGCGCCGAGCGACACCGGAATAAACTTGCCAAAGACCAGGGCATTGCGAATTGTGATCGCGCTAATAATTAGCAGAACCCCGCAAGTAAGCACGAGAGCGGGACGCAATCGCGCGCCGCGTTTACGGATAAAAAGGAACCAGCTAGCTAGGAAAGGCGCTAAGAGAAGCGCGTTAGCACGTAGCCAGCAGGAAAGGCCGATAAGCGCGCCGGCGGCGAAAAGCGAAAGCAGTGAAGAACGATCAGATCGATAGCGGGTTCTGACAACGAGATACACGGCGAGCAGAATCGGCAGTGCTGCAAGCGAATCCGGCAATAGCGTCAGGGAGTTCCAACTAAACTGTGGCGCAAACGCAGCCAGCAGACCGGCGATGAGGCCAACCGCCGCCGGGAAAAGTTGGAAAGCGATCAGAGTGATGATCACCACCGAGAGCGAATCTAGAATCAATTGCATGACTTGGGTGGCCGTGTCTGATTCTCGGCCGACGCGATAGATCAACGAAAGCAGAATTGGATAACCCGGCGGGTGTCCCAGCAGGTCAGGATTGTTAGTTGAAGACGATCGGTCGTAAAGCGATGCAAGTCCATTCGCCTGTATCAACCGGGCCTGGTGTTTGTAGTTGAGCGCGACGCTGGATTGGACTGCCAAAGATTCGTTGTGGTGGCCCTGCCAGTTTAGAAGTCTAACTCCGAGCGCGGCGAGAAAGATCAGGGCGACAAGGAATAGTTTGTGACGCGAACCGAAGTCGCGTTGTTTCTCCCGAAGGGAGAGGGCGAAAGCGTCGCTGAGCTCAGGTAGTTTCATTTCGGAGCGGATTATACGAAGCTAACGTGATTCAAGGACAATCAATTATTTGTTTTGCCGGAGAGGACTGGTGGTATCACCATCCACACTCGAAGTATCATTTGATGCGACGCTTCGCCAAAGCGGGCAACCGCGTGATTTTTGTCAACTCGATCTCGATGGGACTGCCTGGTTTCCGAAACAAAGATTTGTTGCCGCGCATTGCCCGCAAGCTGCGTTCTTATGCGCGTCTGGCGCGTCCGACGCCGGAGGGTGTCACAGTAGTTTCACCCGCGGTGATTCCGTTCTTCGGTACTCGTGCCGCTCGCGCCGTGAATCGTAAATTACTCGCCATGCAGATCGGACGACTGGCGCGCCGTGGCGGTCTCACGCGACCAATTCTCTGGATAGCGATTCCCACGGCGGCGGACATGATAGGACAGTTTGATGAACGACTGGTGATCTATCAGGTGTCGGACAAGTATGATGCAAACCTGATGGATCATGCGACCGACCTCGCAACAATCCGCAAGCTTCACGAACGCGCGATCGATAACGCCGACCTGGTGTTGTATTCCGGACAAAAACTATTGGCCGAAGCGGACCGTGGTCGCGAACGATCATATCTGCTGGAGCAGGCCGTCGATTTTGATCACTGGTCGCAAGTCGGCAGCGGCAAGCTGGAAATTGCGGAGGCTGTGGCGCGTATTCCACGACCGCGCCTCGGGTACTTCGGAGCGATAGAGCCGTGGTTGATTGACCAGGAACTGATTGAGCGGGCGGCGCGGGAGCGACCCGAGTGGCAATGGATATTCATTGGCAATAAATCGCGCGGCGTTGAGATTGAAGCTTTGCCGAACACGCATTTCCTGCCGCCGGTGCCTTATCAGGAATTGCCGCGCTACGCCGCCGGTTTTGATGTCTGCGTGCTGCCGTGGGACACTGCCCATTCGTTTACGAGTTATGGCTCAGCGATCAAGGTGCGCGAGTATTTAGCAACGGGAAAGCCGGTAGTGATTTCACCGCTGCCAGAATACGAATCAATGAGCAACGTCTTGCGCTTCGCGCGCAGCCACGATGAGTGGTTCCGCTTGCTTGAAGAAGCTTTGCAGGAGAACGATCCGGCAGCGGCGCGATCACGACAGGCGGCAGTTTCCAGCGGAACGTGGGACGCGCGCGCTGAATGGGTTTCAGATCTGATTGAAAAGACGATGGCAAAGCAGCGGGGGCAAGCCCACCTTCCCGACCATGAGGTGACTAAAGTTGATCCCTAAATATCAAAATGAAAGGCTTTCAAACCAGAACAATTGAGCTAGTTAGAAAGTCTCGCAGGTCGGGAAGGTGGGCTTGCCCCCGCTGATTCGTTAGCGCTCCCTTCATGAAGCAACTACTGCAAAACTTAAGAACAGGCGAGGCCACGGTGGCCGAGGTCCCGGTGCCCGTGGTGCTGCCTGGCCGTGTGCTCGTTCGCACTGTTGCATCCTTGATCAGCGCCGGTACTGAGCGTGCGCTGACTGAGTTGGGACAGAAGAGTTTGTTGGGCAAAGCGCGCGAGCGGCCGGAGCTAATCGGGAAAGTCTGGGAAAAAGTAAAGACTGAAGGGATCGCGCAGGCGCTTGAGGGCGTGCGCGACAAGCTCGATCAAT
>JBDUAQ010000236.1:0-4391 GCA_040004575.1 bacterium | reverse complement strand
ATCACCTGCGCGATCGCGTGCTCAGTGGTGTGTGAAAGGGAAAGATGCGTGGAGGTCGCGCCCGATGAGTTGTAAAGTTCCAGCACCGGGCCATGAAGAATCAGATAGGGAGCGCCCGATTCGTGCGAGGCGATCTCCACGTCCTGCCAGCTAATCCCACCACGCCAACCGGTTTGCAAGGCTTTCAGCGCCGCTTCTTTTGCGGCAAAGCGCGCGGCATAATGTTGCGCCGCCACCGCGCCACGGCTGTCGCAATATGCGCGCTCGGCTGGAGTGAACACACGTTCGCGAAAGCGCGGCGTGCGCTGCAACACTTCGCGAATGCGCGCAACTTCGATAATGTCTATGCCAATGCCAACGATCATAAGCGAGGACGAACTAACAGAATCGGGTTTCTACTGGCGCGAGCTTGACGGCGTGCAAGTTCTTGTTTGTGCTCCACTCGAAGCAGCCGGTTTTACTAACGGTTTTTCAACTCGAGCGGGCGGCACGAGCCCGATGCCGGAGCAGGCCCTCAATCTCGCCGGGTTTAATGAAGACACGGCTGAAAACATTCTGGAGAATCGTCGCCGCTTTCTCAAGCTTTTCCCGCGCGAGTCTGGCCCATGGTCGCTCGCGGGCTGCTGGCAAGTTCACGGGTCCGACGTGCGTCTCGTAAATAATCTCGCTGAAGCAAAGCCTGCTGAAGATGCGCGCGGTGATACCAGCTACTGCGATGCAATTGTCAGCAACACGCGCGGCGTTCTAGCTGGCGTGAAGACGGCTGACTGCGTCCCAATCTTGATCGGAGATCCGAGCACGGGCGCCTTCGCTGCGATCCACGCCGGCTGGCGCGGCACGTTGGCTGAAGTCGCAATCAAGGCGCTGCAACGAATGACGGCAGTGTACGACACCCAACCGGACGACGTGCGGGTCGCTATCGGTCCCGCCGCCGGCTCGTGTTGCTACGAGGTTGGCGTAGACGTAATCGAACCGTTCAGAAAAAAGTTTCCCGATCAGGAACTCTGCACCGAAACGCGCGAACATCACGCCTGCATCGATCTATTAAAGTCGAATCGAGAACAGTTAATTTCTGCGGGCGTTGCTCCGGACAGGATCAACATCGCACCACTTTGCACGATGTGCCGCACCGATCTGTTTTTTTCGTACCGTCGCGAGAAGAATGTTCACGGGAAGGTTGGGCGGCTCATGTCGGTCATTGGAAGGCAAGGAGTTTAGAGTCCAACTATTTGGAGTGCGGTGGCAAGCGAAGCGCGACACCGCTTTGGATACGCTGAACAAGGCTCAACTCCGAATCCAATCGAAAGCGCCGTCGACGCTTCGCTCTGCCGGCGCACTCCAACTATTCTACATCGAGCGGCATGCTGACTTCGCGAGTCTGCGGCGGGAAACAAGTATCGTCGTTGCAGCTCTGATATCTCAACCGCACCTTCAGCTCGGCAGAGTTTCCAGTGAAACTCTTGAGCACAGTTACTCTGAAACGCATCGTCGTGCGGCCCTCGAAAACCGACACCTTATTTTTCGAAAACTTCAGCGAGCGCAGTAACGCACGCGGATAGACAATTGGTCCGACGCGAATTCCTTGCGGCGCCTCAATCTGAAGTTGGGTGGCGATAAGAAACCTTTCGAGTGGTCGGTTGGAGTTTGCGTGATAGCCGGAGGGAATGTCCATCACCACTGTTCCCTGTACCGAGCGCCCGCGCCCAATCTTGTTTGTGGCGAGCGAGCCGTTGACAGGGATGTGCGGGGTCGACTGTGGCACCGCTGCCGCAAAGAAGTTAGCCGGCACAAGGAGCAGTGCGGTTGTAAGAGCTAGTTTGGTTATGAATCGCATATTGTGTTCAGGCTAGTCTGTCAGATTGGTCAGATACTCTCCTAAGTCAGCTACGTTGCTTCAACCCGCGCTGGAAGTTGCACGCAACCCTGGAGACTGTGCGACCGCGGCAAGCTGGCCGCAGGCGGCAAAAATATCTCGGCCGCGCGGTTTGCGGACGAAAGTGTGAATGCCTTTCGACTCGAGAATCCCTTTGAACATTTCCACGCGCGTCCGTGGCGACGGCTGATACGGCAGCGGATCGGCCGGGTTGTGCGGAATCAGATTCACCTTCGCATGCAGATCGTGTCGATTGAGCAGGTTTGCCAGTTGACGTGCGTGTTCGTCTGAATCGTTGACGCCGTCAAGCATTACGTATTCAAACGTAAATCGCTCACCTGCCTTGAGCGTCTGCTCAAACTCCTTGCAAGCACCCAGCAATTCTTCCAGCGGCCATTTCTTGTTGATGGGCATCAGCACATCGCGCATTTCGTTCGTCGGCGCTCCTAGTGATATCGCCAGGTTCGGGCGATCGGGAATCGCGGCGAGTTCACGGATGCGCGGAACCACGCCGGCAGTTGAAACTGTCATGCGATGCGGCACGATGAACAAGCCCTGCGGGTCGGCCATGATGCGTACAGCCTTCAGCAGCGCATCGAAATTCAGAAACGGTTCACCCGCGCCCATGCCGACAAGGTTTGTGCCGCGCGGAGGTTTCTGGCCCACGCCGTAAGCATCGTTGAGCGCGATGATTATCTGTTCGACGATTTCTCCTGGCGTTAACGAGCGCAGCAGACCCAATTGTGCTGTCAGGCAAAACGTGCACTGCAGCGGGCAACCTGATTGCGATGAGAAACAAATCGTGTCGCGACGTTCTTCTGGAATAAACACTGTCTCGACCGGAAGATTGTCGTGGGTCTTCATCAGAAAGCGGCGTGTTCCATCTGCGGAGAGGTAGCGCGATTCAATGGTGAGTGTCGAGGCGGTTGCCGTTTCCTGCAAACGTTCGCGCAGAGCCTTGGGCAAATCGCTCATCTCTTCGAAACTTCGCAAGCGGCGGTGCTGGAGCGCGGCAAAGATTTGCCGCCCGCGATACGCGGGCTCGCCGTTGTCTGCAATGAAGCTAACGAGTTCAGCCTGGCTTAAGCTCGTTAAATTAGCGCGTTTTTCCATTCAAGGTATTCTAGCATTTGAGAAACTGGGGCCCGTGGCGGACAAGTTACCCAGAAAAAGTGAATCGTGAATGAACATCGTGTGAAAACGACGCCCATTCACGATTCAGCGTTGGCTGTCTAATCGCTGACTATTTGCCGCTTTCTTGAACCACAGTGAACTTCGCGGACGGCGCCAGGGACTGGCCATTAACGCGATCGCGAATTCGAATAGTCAATTCATATTCTCCGGGCGCCAACTGTCGCGTATCGATCAGCCGAGCCAGCGTCAAGCGTTGGCCCGAGTCGCTTAAACCGCGCCAGTCTTCCGCTTGTTTGCCGATCTCCTTGCCGTCTTTCGTAAGTGCATACTCGACATCGACTGAAGGTCTGAGCGTCGTCTGATCGATTCCGGCATTGTAAACCTGAAGATAGACGCCCACCGGGCTGCCTCGATGATAGATTCCGGAAACATTGGGAATCACTTTCGTTTGCCCGATTACGAATTGTCCAACCGCAGGTTTATCAATCAGGCTTTCCAATTTAGCGGCCAGCACCAAAGTGGAGGTCGAAAGCTTCGTGGGATCATATCTGGGAACCGGTAGTGCGATGTGGCGCACGCCGGTAGCTCCCGAAGTTACGTCGCGGACAATCACATCCACTTTGTAAGTGCCAGGTGGAAGCGCCACCGCTTTTTGATAAGCAGACTTGCGTTCCTTGGCATCACTCAGTTCTTCAGTAGTCGCAGTTGTAATGACGGGATCTTCGAATACGCCGGCGCGACGGCCAGCTACCGATGTAATACGGCCGAAGATATTTATGCGCGCCTGCTGCAAGCCACCACTATCCTGAAATACCAAGTCCTTGTTTTCAACCTGGATCGTGATCGCAGTAATTACGCGCTCGTCCGACTGGCGGAAGAAATCAACGCGAACATCGAAGTTCAGCGGATTGTCTTCGATAACTGGAGTACCAGCTATCCCTGCGAGGTCGTTGAATTTCACTTGCGGTGGACGGGCCAGATCCGCCAGCAGTTGCAGGCGCGAGAATGGACTGTCCTGCTCACGCTGATAATTTGCAAGGCCGGGGGCCCCTACCCCGACAACCCGATCGCCTTTGTTGGACAAACCCAGTTGCTCTGAGAGAGTTAATCCTGCGCCGGGAATATTTAAGAGCGCGTCCTTCTCGTTGGGATTGCGAGCAATGCGATACTCGCCGCTGCCTGTAGGATCGACAAACTCGATCTCAACACCGGAACCTACCCCAGGCAGATAACGATAGAACCAGATTTCAAAGGGATAAGTCGACGTGTTACCACCGCCTTCGTAGGAAGGACGCTCATAATTACCTCCGGACGGGTGAGTCTCGCGCTCGTCAGGTTTGCCATACATGATCCAGATCCGTCCGCGATCGGATTTCCAACCCGG
>JBDUAQ010000070.1:0-15007 GCA_040004575.1 bacterium | reverse complement strand
AATACTTCGGCTATCTGCGACGTGATCCGGATGAAAGCGGCTACGCGTTCTGGCTTAACAAGCTGAGCGAGTTCAATGGCAACTTTGAACAGGCAGAGATGGTGAAGGCATTCCTTGTCTCTACGGAATACCGCGACCGCTTCCGGTAAACGCAGTAAGGTTGGCGCGCGGCTGAAAGACCGTCGCAAAGCGAAACACAAAAAAAGGGGCACGGTACGCCGTGCCCCTTATCGCAGTCGACTACCCTAACCACATTTTCTCACCCGACCCGTTTTGCCACGCGTCAACGTGTAGGTACCCAGAGTTTCATCCGTTCCGGTGAGCCTAACCGTCAGCGTCACGTTCGCGCCGGCACTGACTCCGGTGTAGGTTGCCGGCTGGCCCGTCGTATCTTCATCCTGGCGCAGCGGACCGGGATGTTCCTTGACGTGAAAACCATTGACTACAAACTTGCCATCCCGATCGGGAACGATTCTTTCGGTGATGCTGCCATGAGCACAGTCGTAGTCGATACTGGCGCCACCGTCGGTAACCTCCAGGGCGATGTGCTCCCCGCCCCAAATTCCGGTTGCCAGCCCTTCTGCTTTCGTGCTGCTTTGCGGCGCTTGGTTTGTGGTGTTGTTTGAGTTGGCCTTCATCTTGGGATTACAGGATGAACCCTGAAAGAACATCAGCGCTGTCAGAGGCAGGCATAGAAATGCCCGCGAGTTGTTGCTGATCATGTCAATAAAACCCCTTTCGAAGCTGGTTATATCACCAGTAGGGTCATAAGAGGAAAGGCTAACTGGGAACTGAGGAACCAAGGCATGAGAATACGGTTCACTACAATTAAGCAACAGAACAGGAATTGAAGAACTCTACGTTTGCTATGTTCTCCTCATCCAGCCACAGCATTTTGTTGCTTATTAGCACGCTCCTTCTATATACTCCCCAACTTCAGAGTGCAACGTAATACTCCCCAACTTCAGAGTGCAACGTACGATGTTCCGTGGTGAGTTCCGTGCGGCATAAAGCTGCGCTGAATTTTTTTTGGGCTTCTTACTTCTGTTATCAACTTCCGGCCAAGATCGTTAAACTCGGATCCTGGAAATAAATGCAAACGCATTAGCTGCCTCTTTGGCTCCCCCAGCGCCCAAGGAGCAGAGTCGACCTCAAAAACCGTTTAGCCGTCCCTTTTTGATCATCTGGAGGATGAGAAATGAAAACGCATACGAGATGGATGCTTATTGTAGGCCTGACCCTGCTGCTGACGACGCTGCTTTTTCTGCCGTTGACCGAGGCAAGGCGTAACAAAAAAGGTTCCCCGATCACCACATCTGCATCAGATCTTAAGGCGCCAGAGCTTAGCTCTGAACGCCGCAGGGAGGGCTATGGTTCGTGGAAGCCGAAGACCGGCTCGCAACAAGGTTCCGAACTGAAACCGGTGGTCTCGCAGGCTGTGTTATCTGGCGTATCCCAGCCAGTTCGTGATCTGCCAGCGCAGCGTGACGCCGTTTCGGCCACTGACGGAGAAGGTCGTGAAATCAACGAGCAGAACGAAGACATAGAGCGCGAAGCTGTCCCTGGAGCCCATCCTATTGACGGAGCATTGCAGAAATCCAAAGGCGGAACTTCTGTTACGCCGAATGTTATCGGCCCACCCACCCTGGTCTTCGAGGGCCTGGCGGATACGGATAACGGCGGCTCACTGGTCAATCCCCCGGATACCGTCGGAGCAGTGGGACCAAATCACTACGTCCAGGCCGTCAACAATCGCGTGCGTATTTTTAACAAGGCCGGGGTTGCGCTTACCGCTCCCTTTGTGCAGAGCAGCTTGTTTGCTTCCCTCTATCCACAAATTGGTGGGATTTGCTCGACCAACAACGCCGGTGATCCGATCGTGCTTTATGATCGAATGGCCGACCGCTGGCAGATCAGCCAGTTTGCTTTTACCAGTTCAACGACCCCTCCCTATCACCAGTGCATAGCCGTCTCTCAGACCAGTGACCCGACCGGTGCCTACTACGTCTACGACTTTGTTTTACCGGGCAACCAATTCCCTGACTATCCGAAGCTTGGTACCTGGCCAGACGCTTATTACATGTCAACCAGAGAGTTCACCTTCGGCGGTTCCTTTGCGGGTGAAGGTGCTGTTGCTTTTGATCGCAAGAAGATGCTGGTTGGCGATCCGACTGCCGCAGGTCTTGTCTTCGATTTGGGCTCCCTTAGCCTTTCCTCTTCCGGCATGTTGCCAACGGATTTCGACGGTATCACGCCACCTCCGGCCGGAGCGCCGAATGTCTTTGCAATTTACACTTCAGCGACATTTGGAGATCCGGGTGATGCCATCCGCCTCTTCAACTTCCATGCCGACTTTACCACTCCGGCCAACTCTACTTTCCTGGAGAGAGTGGGGAGCCCCTTAGCGGTAGCCGCTTTTGATCCGCGCAATCCCACTGGCCGAACTGACATCGAGCAATCGGGCACCGCAGCAGACAATGTGGATGCTATCGGCGATCGTTTGATGTATCGTCTGGCGTATCGCAATCGCGGCGGTGTTGAGTCGCTTGTCACCACTCACACGGTGAACGTTAGTGGGGTAGATCCGACCTCAAGCGCCACGCTCTACCAGGCAGCGCCTCGCTATTATGAGTTGCGCAAGCTAACGCCTGGTGGTCAATACACGGTTTACGACCAGGCGACATTTGCGCCTGACCCAATCAATGGCGCGACTGGCAACAATCGCTGGATGGGGTCCGCGGCGATAGATAACTCCGGCAACCTCGCAATGGGTTACAGCCTTTCCAGCACAACGTTGGTGCCTGCTATTCGTTACGGAGGTCGCTCGGCGGCTTTCTTAGGCGGCTTGGATGAGGGTGAAGCGACGATGTTTGCCGGGATCGGCACGCAATCAGGGAGCGGCAATCGCTGGGGCGACTATAGTGACTTGACCGTTGACCCAACCGACGATTGCACTTTCTGGTACACCAACGAATATTACCCAGCCGGCAACACTACATTTAATTGGAAGACGAAGGTCGGCAAATTCACCGTTTCAACGTGTACCGCGCCGCAGCAGGGGACGCTGTCGGGAAACGTCACGGATTGTCTCAGTGGTCTGCCGCTTGGTCGCGTGCAGGTCGACGTCTCGGGTGGGCCATCATCCGGCTTTTCGAGCGCGACGATTGCCAATGGCAATTATTCAATGCAGCTCGCTCCAGGCTCATATAATGTGACTTTTAGTGGCCGTTCGTGTGCTGTGGCCGGACCTTTTGTGGTGATCGTTACAAACGGCGGTTTCACCACGCTTAGCACTTGTATGACCGGCGCCCCGCGAGTCGGCTTCGTCTCCGCGGCTGTTTCCGGCGGCGACGGCAATGGTGTCATTGATCGCAATGAGTGCACCACGCTAAACGTGACGGTTAGTAACCCGGGTTGCGCACCTCTCACCGGAGCCACCGCGGTGCTCTCATCATCGACTGCGGGAGTTACAATAACGCAGGCAAATTCTGCTTATCCGAACATTCCGGTTGATGGCAGTAGCACCAATACAACGCCATTCCAAATCAACACCTCCGCAGCCTTTGTGTGCGGCACACCCATTAACTTTACGCTTACGGTAACGAGCCCCCAGGGGACGTTCCCAGTTAACTTCAGCATGCCTTCGTGCACCATCGCCGGCTCTGGAAGCATCGTCAACACTGATGCCACGCAGACGGGACGCATGGCTCGAAACGGCGTAGTGAGCAGTTGTGCCGCTCCCAAGGCAACTCCGGCTTTGCAAGACTCCGTCGTGCGGCATTTCGATCAGTATTCTTTCACAAATAGTGGTGCCACTACGGCTTGTGTGACGTTCTCAGTTAGTAATACCTGCGCCAACAATCTCTTCGCTGCTACTTATTTGGGTAGCTACAACCCGGCCTCGGTTTTGGCTAACTACCACAGCGATCCGGGCTTGAGTGGCTCACCTATGACTTGGACGGCCAACGTCGCAGCCGGACAGACAATTGTTCTGGTAATCCACGAGGTGACAGCCAACGCCGGCTGTGCCGGTTATACCTTCGCTGTCTCAGGGCTACCGACCAATGGTGGCGGCGCGTGCCCGGTGTCAATCGTAAACGCTGCTGCTTCCACTCTCACGAGCGAAAGTTGCACGCCCGCGAACAACGCGATCGATCCGGGCGAGCAGGTCACCGTAGACCTTGCCCTAACGAACATCGGTGGCGTCAGCACCACCAACCTGGTTGCGACCTTGCAATCCACCGGCGGCGTTATTGCCCCCAGTGGGCCACAGAATTATGGAGCCATCCCTTCTGGCGGCACGGTCACTCGCAGTTTCACCTTCTCTGCCAGGGGCATTTGCGGTAACAACATTACCCCGACGCTGCAATTACAAGATGGCGCCAATAACCTTGGGACTGTGTCTTACAGTTTCACGCTGGGCACACTGAGTGCTCCTGTAACCAACACCTACAGCAGCGGCAATATAGCCGTTCCAATTGCGGACCTCACAACTGTGGACGTGCCAATCGCGGTGGCCGATACGGGAATCTTGAGCGATGTTAACGCCAAAATTCGCATAGACCATACGTTTGATGGTGACTTGACCATCAGCCTGGTACATCCAGACGGTACGGTAATCGCACTGTCGAGCGGTCGCGGCGGCGCTGGCGACAACTTCGGCACGGGAACAAATGACTGTTCCGGAGTCCACACTGTCTTTGATGATTCCGCAGCGACGGCGATTTCCGCGGGAGCTGCTCCGTTTGCCGGGTCATTTAGACCAGATGTGGCACTTTCCGCGCTGAACGGCAAGCCCTCGAACGGCATCTGGAAGCTGAGAGTTGCAGATGGCTTTGCGGGTGATACCGGAACGATCGGCTGCGTGCAATTAGAACTCACGCGCCAGAACCGAGTCTGTTGCTCAGATCCAACAGCAGCGCCGGCAAACATCAGCGGCAAGGTGACAGACGCAGCCGGCAATCCGGTTGCGGGTGTGACGATGAACCTGAGTGGAGCGCGCACAGCCAGAGCTATCACCGACAGCAACGGCAACTACAGCTTCACTAACAACAACACCGACAGCTTCTACACGGTTACTCCGGCGCTGATCAATTATCACTTTGGACCGGAGAGCCGATCATTCTCGCTGCTTGCGAATATGACGGACGCGGTCTTCACGGCGATGCCTGATGCGGCCATCGTCGGCAATGCGATCGACTCGCCTGGCTTCTTCGTGCGGCAAAACTATCTGGATTTCCTGGGACGCGAACCTGACGAGAGTGGGTTCAACTTCTGGAGCGATCAGATACTGTCGTGCGGCAACGACGCAGCGTGCATCGAGCGACGAACCATCAACGTGAGCGCTGCCTACTTCCTGTCGATCGAGTTCCAACAGACAGGTGGACTGGTTGACGGACTCTATCGCGCGAGCTATGGACGACGTCCGCTGTATGCGGAGTTCATGCCTGACACCGGGACAGTCGCACGCAACGTGGTTGTTGGCCGCGCCGATTGGGCGCAGACCCTAGAGGCAAACAAACAAGCGTTTGTGAATGCCTGGGTCGAACGTCCGGCTTTCCGTGCGGCGTACGATGGTCTGGCCAACGGCGCTTTTGTGGACACGCTAATCGCGCACGCGGGAGCGGGCTTCAACGGCGATCGCGTAGCGCTGGTCAACGGGTTGAACGATGGCAGCCTGACGCGGGCGGCAGTCTTGCGGCAGATAGTCGAGAATGAAGGATTCCGGAACGCGAAACGTAACGAGACGTTTGTGATGATGGAATACTTCGGCTATCTGCGACGTGATCCGGATGAAAGCGGCTACGCGTTTTGGCTTAACAAGCTGAACCAGTTTAATGGCAACTTTGAACAGGCAGAAATGGTGAAGGCATTCCTCGTCTCCGGGGAATACCGAGCGCGGTTTGCGCAGTAGGAACAGAGCAGGGCATATTTAACCCGGAGGGTTATGCAGAAAGTAGCCGGTGGTCGAAGCGGAGCGTAGACCACCGGACCAGGTGCTGATTGACGCACCCCGGAGGGGTGCAACATCCTGTCTTCGGTCTGGCACCTCTTCAAGGTGCAATATTCTTCAATCCTTTCCGGTGGTCTGCGCTTCGCTACGACCACCGGCTACTATCTTGCAGCCCTTCAGGCTGCCTCGCCGAGACCCAGGCAATCGTGCGGCGGCCGAGCCGCTCAACGTATCAATGCTGATCTCTTAGTTTCTAATTCCGGTATGCCTGGAATGCAGAATCAAGTTGGATCGCTTGCTGAAAGTGTTTCTCAGCAAGGTTCTTCATGCCGATCTTTTCCAAACGGAGGCCGATCATCCAATGAAAAAATGGATCCGCGGGAGTGAATTGGTCGGCTTGTTTTTCATAGGTGATTGCTTCTTCAGATCTGCCCAGCAAAGCGGCGGCGCCGGCGAGTTGATTATTCGCCAGCACCAGGCTCGGATTACGTTGCACAGCATCGCGCCAAACTGAAATCGCTTCTTCCTTGCGGCCGAGCTGCCAGAGCGATTCGCCCTTTTCCTCACGAGCGAGAATCAAGTCGGACGCCTCGGCCAATGCCTGATCGAGAATCGTTCGCGCTTGCTCGTAACGCCCCAAACGGTTCAGGATCGTGCCGCGGTAATACAAACTCAACGCTTTGGCCTGCCCATGTTGGTGCGCTGCGGCTGCGGTGAGCAGCTGTAGGGACTGCTCGGCGTCGCCCGCGAGATATTCCAACCACGCGAGCTTCGGTAGCGCCTGGCTATTTACAAACAAACCGAAAGCGAAAGCGGCGTGCAAGTGTTTTCGCCCAGCGACGATGTTCTCGCGATCTGAAGCGCTGAGCCAGGGATCAGGATTTATTCGTGCCAGCGCGAGCTCGTCGGGAACCTGGATCTTCTGAAAGGCGCGCTCGCCGGCGAATTCGTGATAACGCACCCAGCCGCTATGAGCATTCAAGCCGATCCAGACAAGCGCAAAACTCGCAAATGCCCATCCGGCTTTTCTAATCCTGCCTTGCGATTTCAAGTTGAAGCGGTAGAAAGATAAGTCTCTTGCTCGAAGTAGTCTCCACGTTCTGAGAAAAAGAAAAGTGGTGATTGTCGCCGAACCCAGCGCCATCAACATCGGAACCAGTTGGTAAACATCCCAGACCGCCAGGTAACTGCCCAGGAAAACGATCGCTCCGACAATTTCTTCCGGCCATGTCAACGAGTAGCTTTTTTTCAGCGATTTAGGAACCGCGATCGTTGGTTTGCCGAAACCGAAATACAAAGCGTCGTTCGGACACACGCTGATGCAGTCCATGCATTTCATGCAGCCCGGATCGACAACCATCCCGTATTGTTTGACCTCAGCATGCACCAGGACGTTGGAAGTACACGTCGCCGTGCAGTGGCCACATTGATTGCAGGCGTCAGTGACGCGGATTTTTCCGGGCGCGAACTTGTCAGCGAGACTGAAAAACCCGCCATAAGGACAGGCGTACGTGCAAAAGCCTTTTGAGCCCAAAAAATAAACTGTCATGAATCCGCAGATGAATAGGAAGGGTATGGCGACTGCGACGGTGGGAAAGGTCTCCCAGAAATTACTGGTAACCAGATGATTGGTGAACTCAGGAATTAGTCGTTCGTGTTCCGGCTTGGAGAAGGCCCAAAGAACTGTGGGCCAAACGAACATATACAGCGCGGCAATCAGCGGGACAAACACCAGCAGCCGGGATCGAAACGGCTTTGGCGTGAGTCCTATCTTCTTTAACAGCCAGGCGCAGAAGTCCTGAAGGGCAACAATGTGACAACCCCAGCCGCAGACAAAGCGCCCAAAGATCAGCGTCGCCAAAATCGCCAGAGTAAAAAAGATGAACCCCGCGTTGATGGCGCCTCGTTGAATCGTATACATGGTTTCTGACGGCTCGATCGGAGAAATCGTCTGACCCATGAAGCGCCACTGAATTAGATGCGCGACCATCAGCAAATTAAGAGTTATGAGAGCCGCCGCTCGCCAACGGCTGGTCTTTGAGTCGCGAATGTCGCTCTTCTCGGCGGAGGAGTTTTTTAGAACAGGAAGTGGAATCGACCGCTGTTTCTTCGTTTCCTGACTTGTACAACCACTTTTCATAAATCGCCCCGAACCCTAAACCAGAACGCCGGCATAAAACATTCTAGTTCAGCATTCTAATCCTGACTTGATCAAAGCACCTAAAAAAAGGTAAAAGAACCACTGCTTTCCGCGCAATCCGTTACAGCCGATAGTTCAACTCTTTTGCTAAGCCCCAAGAGGCTGGGACCCAGATCATGTTGAAGACAATTCTTGCCCCATTGTTTCCGCTGCTTCTACTTTTCAGCAACGGTTCAGATTATTCGTTGAGTCGGCCAAACCAAAAAGGCCCGGAAGGGGACACCAGCACACTGGAAAAGATGATCGTGGCGAATGGCAGCGCGGCGATGGACATCGACCTGAACCGGCTGAACGGAATCGATTCGCGGTCGCAAATGACCAGGCTGCGTTTCACTGCGGTGCCGAATTCGTTCTTTACGATTCTTGTTCTTAATAATGAATTACGCGGTCCTTTGCCCAGTTCAATGGGGCTCGTCCCGCAAAACGCCGCCCTTCCCGCGTCTCTTAGTGCGCTCTCTAACCAGCTCATCGTCGAAACCACCGAGTGGGGCGAACCCTTTGAGCTCGTCGTTCGCGATGGGAAAACAGGGTCCGTTGTTTTCAATATTGAAGGACATGAATACGACTACGATGCCAAGCAACATTTGCTAACCGTCCAGTCGGGAAGGCTGCTGGTGTCAAAAGAGTTTGCCACCGAACTTGGACGTCCGTCTGAAGCTGGGAAGGTCGTAGGGACAATCTCTATTACCGCAACCATGCGTGCGATCGAAATCACGCATTTCGTGGACGGCGAAATCAAATCTGACGTCCTCCAGGCGCAACCAAACGTCGGCAGTGTTCCCGGGCCGGATGTCATCGTTGGAGACCTGTCGGGATTAACTCAACCTGACGCCAGCAGCGGCACGCAAGTGGGTCTCGCCGTAGCAACCGACTCTTGCAACGCCGGCACTGTGGATTTGCACTGGCAAGCCAACCCAGCCAACGACCACCCGGTGATCCCGCAAAATCTCTATCGCATGAGTGGCGGCGCCACCAATAATGAACGCTTTGAACAGGTTGGTCAGTCCAGCGTCAAACATGCGTTCACGGCATTGACCAATAACCTCTGCGGGTTTGGCTGCAACGGGGTGGGGGGTTCTAATCTCGGCTCCGGCTGCTCAGATCCTTATAGTGCCAGTTTGAATTCTGGCGGAAGCGGCCACACTTTGGGTTCGCGCGCCTGGATAAATCCCTTTACCGGAGCTTACCCGCGAAATGATTCCGCTACGCCTAACAACAGTCACACGGGCCATACTCATACCGGCCCTTCGCACCGGATTTTGGTGGAAATCAACGACCTGAACACAACGCTGAATCCCGGCGCGACCTATTGGGTTGAAGCACAGTACATCACGCCGCACGAGTATGTCTGGTGCCAGGCGAATCCCGGACAGTGCAACATGTATAACAACGTCTCGCACCGTCAGTACACGGTCACGGGCACTGGCAGTCCCTTCAGTTTTGCTACGGGCGGATCGACCACGGTTCGAGAGAAGCCGGCCATTACTGAATGGACGGGCGCAACAATCACCCAGATCGAACCGGCGCCTGGAACCGATGGCGTTGGATTCGTCGCCTACAAAGTGACAAATCCCTCACCCGGAGTTTGGCATTACGAGTACGCGATCTATAACCAGAACCTCGATCGGGCCATTCAATCTTTCAGCGTGCCGGTGGGATCCGGAGTTACATTGGGCAACATCGCGTTCCATGCACCGCCGCAGCAACCGGGATGGACAGCCGATGGAACGGTTGGGAACACCGGGTATAGCAGCACGCCTTGGACAGCGACGCAGTCAGGTGGTGCCATCACCTGGAGTTCAGAAACGCTTGCCCAAAATCCGAATGCGAACGCCATCCGCTGGGGCACTCTTTATAATTTCCGTTTCGACGCTAACCGTCCCCCGCAGTCGGCGCCGCAAGGCTCGAACTCGAACACACCCACGGTCACCACCGTGAACGCGACGGTTGGCTTCTTCAAAACAGGAGCGCCAATTACTGTTCAAGTCCAGGGTCCAAGTAGCCCGACCGCGGCCAACGGTATTGTGAGTGGTCGAATAACAGATCAAAACGGAACGCCGGTGAGTGGTGTAGTGGTGAACCTTTCCGGGACCCAGGATCGCAAGATCATAACGGATGGTAACGGCAACTATCATTTCGATTTCATCGAGACCAACGGCTTCTATTCAGTAACACCATCGCTCGTGAATTATCACTTCAGCCCTGCTGTTCGTTCATTCTCCCAGCTTGGGAATAATACGAACGCGTTGTTCACGGCCACGCTGGACGCGGCCGCAGTCGGTAATTCGATAGACATGCCGGAATATTTGGTGCGGCAACACTACCTCGACTTCCTTGGTCGCGAGCCTGACGAAGCCGGCTTCAATTTCTGGAGCGATCAGATCCTGGCGTGCGGTTCCGATGCAGCTTGCATTGAACGTCGGACGATCAATGTCTCGGCGGCTTACTTCCTGTCGATCGAGTTCCAGCAAACCGGCGGACTGGTTGATGGACTCTATCGTGCCACCTATGGCCGTCGGCCACAGTACGCGGAGTTTATGCCTGACACGGCGGTGCTGGCGCAGAATGTCATCGTCGGTTATGGCGATTGGGCCGGGCAGTTGAATGCAAACAAGCAGGCGTTTATTGAAGCGTGGATGCAGCGCTCAGCTTTCCGATCCGCTTACGACGGACTGGCAAACAGCCCTTATGTCGACACCTTGATTAGTCACGCGAACGGCTTCAGTGGCGATCGCGATGCGCTTGTCGGTGGGCTGAACAATGGCAGCTTGTCGCGAGCGGCTGTATTGCAACAGGTAGTTGAGAATGAAGGATTCGTTAGCACGAAACGCAACCAGGCCTTTGTGATGATGGAATACTTCGGCTACCTACGCCGCGATCCGGACGAAAGCGGCTACGCGTTCTGGCTTAACAAGCTGAGCGAGTTCAATGGAAACTTTGAACGCGCGGAAATGGTGAAGGCATTCCTCGTCTCGGGCGAATACCGAAGCCGTTTTCATCAATAGACTGGAGTCGGGGCGGAACGGTTCGCTGTCTTTTTGAACAAAACTGCACTCAAACTATTGACAAGTTACATCGTTTCCGAATAATCTCGCGCCCATTGAATACTAGCAGGGCTCGTACTACTTCGAATTTCTTCGACTGAGAGGTCGCAATCAGCACTAGCCAAAGTTGGTTTTATCTTCCATCAACAGGCAGGGGCACTCTCTTTTCTATACATAGCGTTGGCATTCTCTTTCCGCCAAGAAGGCTAGGCCACTGGTTCGCAGGTTCGCAGCTGGGATGGATAGTTTAAGTCTTCTATCTTTCTAATTAAGTTTGAAATTCGAATCCCACACTTGATGCTGTGCTGATAACGGCCTGCTTCGTGGAACTGCCGGAGGCCCGCGCTAAACCACACAGGGTCGTCCTGTATCGATCACGGAACGCAGGAAAGCGAAACTCGAGAATCGTTCTTACACTTTTGATTTGGCAATTGCAGAAGGAGCCCATCCAATGAAACGCAACGTCGTCATCGCAGTGCTGGTAACAGTGATCGCAGCCCTGTCTGTTTTGTTCATGCCTCGCAGTTTGTCTCGTCAGGCTGAGGCTAAAGCTCCCGCCAAAGAAGAAGTGCATCGCAAGAAGGGCATGCGCGTCGAACTGTCTGGTTTGGAGGCCTTAAAGGCCATGAATGCCTTACTACAAAATCCAGGATCCGCTCAGCGCGGCGATGAGTTCATTTCGCGCTCTGCCGAGGCGTTCGGCGTTACTCCAGCAACCGTTCGAGAGTTAGCGAAGCGGCCGGAAGCGCAAATTAGAATGCGGGCCAAGACCGAACGGGACGGAGAAGAAGGTGACCGGGAAGAGAATCTGAACGACCGGGTTAAGTTTCCCGCTGGCATTGGCGGGGATCGCGATCCGCTTGTGGGGCTCGGCAATAAAACGAATCAGCCGCTAGCAATGCCGACGCCGTCATTGACGTTCCTGGGACAGATACAAACGGAGTCGATGTGCGGGTGTTTGCCGCCGGACACTAATGGCGATGTAGGTCCGAATAATTATGTTCAGACGGTCAACACTTCAGTCAGCATCTACAACAAGACGGGAACGCGATTGAGTGGCCCAGTCCTGCAGAGCGCAGTGTTCTTCTCCGGCTTACCGGCGGGCGATGCATGTCGTGTGGGCGACGATGGCGATCCGATTGTGCTCTACGATCCCCTGGCCGATCGCTGGCTGATTACTCAATTCGAGGTGAACAATGTTCCCGGTCGCCAGTGTATCGCCATCTCCCAGACCGGCGATCCACTCGGTTCATATTTTGCTTACGATTTCGTAATGCCCAGCACAGATTTTCAGGATTACCCGCACCTGGGCGTGTGGCCAAATGGCTACTACATGACCACCAACCAGTTTAACCAGGCCGGCACTGCTTTCTTAGGCGCCGGTGTTTTTGCATTCAACCGCCAGAAAATGCTGGCTGGCGACTCGACAGCAAACTACGTCTATCACAACGTCTTTGCGGACGATGTGAATGCCGGAGGTATGCTCCCCACCGATTTCGATGGGATTGTTCCGCCTCCTGTTGGCTTGCCAAACCGCGTAATGGAGTTCAGGGCTACTGAGTTTGGGGATCCGCTCGATGCAATCCGTACCTACGAATTCGTTCCTAATTACACGACGCCGGCTTCTTCGACATTCACCATTCGCCCGGATATCGCACTGGCGGCATTCGACGCTACATCGCCCGCTACGCGCAATCTTATCGAACAGCCTGCGCCAGGAATAGCCCTAGACGGTATTGCTGATCGATTGATGCACCGGCTTGCGTATCGCAACCTGGGAACATTTGCCTCGCCAACGAATTCATGGGTGGGAGACTTCACCGTGAATGTCAGCGGCGTAACGCCGACGAACGCAGCCACTTATCAAGCGGGCATCCGTTGGTTTGAATTGCGCAGCGCTGATTCATCAACATTGCCGACGGTGCGCGATCAGGCCACGCAAGCCACCGGTGCAATCAATGGCAGCACCGGTATCAACAATTGGATGGGCAGCGTCGCCCAGGACAACCAGGGCAATATTGGGTTAGGTTTCAGTCAGGCGAGCAGCACTCAGAATGCCAACATCCAGATCGCCGGACGCACGGGCGTGGGCACTGGGGGCGGCTTGAATGAAGGCGAAGCTCTGTTCATAGCGGCGGGTGGCGTGCAAACGCACAGCAGTGGACGTTGGGGCGACTACAGCGCGATGAGCGTTGATCCGACTGACGACTGCTCCTTCTGGTACACCCAGGAATATTACGTTGCGACTGGTTCAGCAACCTGGAGTACACGCATCGGTAAATTTGCGTTTCCCGTTTGCACTCCTCCGCAGAAGGGGACGGTCACCGTCAACGTGACTAACTGCCAAACCGGTCTGCCGCTCCAGGGGGCCTCGATTAGCATTAACGGAAATCTCTATGGCAGTACTCTAGCCAGCGGCGCTTACAACGGAACATTGCCGCCCGGCACATATACGGTGGACGTCTCCAAGCCGCCGCTCTATTTCCCTACTACAGTAAACAACGTAGTGATCACTAACGGTAATAACACGGTAGTTAATGTATGTATCGTGGGCGCGCCACTCATCGCGACCGCAGGCTCGACCTTCACTGCGGAGAGTTGTGGACCGGCAAACAATACCGTGGATCCAGGCGAGACCGTAACTGTTAGTTTGGGTCTAAAGAATTCCGGTGCCGGAGCAACTACCAGCCTGGTTGGAACTCTACAAGCCACCGGTGGCGTAACGAGTCCGAGTGGGCCACAAAATTACGGCGCGATTCCTCCGGATAACACGACCGTAGTCAGCCGCCCGTTCACATTCACCGTCTCAGCAGGTCAGACTTGCGGCTCGCAGGTGATCGCAACTCTGCAGCTTCAGGACGGCGCCACGAATCTCGGCACAGTGACATACACCTACCAGGTGGGGACCTTTGGAGGCACGGTCACTAGTACTTATAGCAGCGGCAATATTGCGGTGCCGCTTCCGGATAACACTACCGTCGACGTGCCGATCACGATTTCCGATGTCGGCGGCGTCGCGGACATCAACGTCAAGGTTCGCATGGACCACACCTTTGATGGCGACGTCTCGATCAGCCTCATTGCTCCGGACAATACAACCGTTCCACTCGTAACCAATCGCGGCGCAGGCGGCGACAACTTTGGTAGTGGCAACAACGATTGTTCCGGCACTCACACAGTCTTCGATGACGCGGCGGCTACCGCCATCGCAGCAGGTGCGCCACCCTACGCGGGATCGTTCAAGCCCGAGAGTCCGCTTTCAGTTATGAACGGCAAGCCCGTAAACGGAACGTGGAAGGTCCGCTTTAATGATAATGCGAACGTCGATACAGGCACCATCGGTTGCGTCCAGTTGGAAGTCGGTCGCCAACAGCCAGTCTGCTGCGGCGTCGCCGGGACCCCAGTGATAGCGGCCAGCTCGCCTACGGCGATATCGCTCGAAAGTTGCACGGCAAACAACAATGCAATTGATCCTGGGGAAACCGTGACCGTTAGTTTCCCGTTAATCAACACCGGGACCGCCGCCACGACCAACCTCATGGCAACGTTACAAACTGGCGGCGGCATCGCCGCGATTTACGGGACGAATCCGCAGAACTACGGGGCTATTATTCCCGGCGGCGGTGCCGTCTCCAGATCGTTCCGGTTCGAGTCTACGCGTGCTCTCAATTGTGGCGATGTACTGACCGCCACTCTGGCATTACAGGATGGCGCGACCAATCTCGGCACCGTCTCGTTTAACTTTACAACCGGCACGATCAGCACGAACAGCACCACCTACTCGAACCCAACTGCGGTAATTATTCCGGC
>JBDUAQ010000235.1:0-4419 GCA_040004575.1 bacterium | reverse complement strand
GCAGTGGGCAGTGGGCAGTGGCTCGTACGGGAGGTTGAAGTTTAAGTTCCAGACATGAGTGAGACCAAAACTGACGTTGAGGGATTGAGGAATCGCATCAGCAGTGGTGAGACTACCGCGCGCGCGGTCGTTGAGTCGTCAGTTGATGCGGCGGAGAAGTTGAATGAGTCGCTCAATGCTTTTCTGGAAATCGATAAGAATGGAGCGCCGAAAAGGGCGGAGTCGCTGGACGCACACAAAGGAGCGCTCGCGGGGATTCCCATTGCAGTCAAAGACAACATCTGCGTCGAGGGCATGCAAACGTCCTGCGGTTCAATCATTCTTGGTAATTATCATCCGCCTTACAACGCCACCGTGATCGAACGTTTGCTGGGCGCAGGCGCGGTGGTAATGGGCAAGACCAACTGCGACGAATTTGCCATGGGCTCGTCAAACGAAAACTCTGCGTTCGGCCCGGTCAGAAATCCGTGGGACCCCACGCGTGTGCCGGGCGGTTCATCTGGAGGCTCGGCGGCCGCGGTTGCAGCGGGAATCGTACCGGTCGCGTTGGGCTCGGACACCGGCGGCTCGGTGCGCCAGCCGGCGTCACTTTGCGGCGTCTTTGGTTTGAAACCGACCTACGGGCGCAACTCTCGTTACGGCCTGGTAGCGTTTGGCTCGTCGCTTGATCAGGTTGGCATATTTGCGCGAACTACTGCCGATGTCGCACGGGTCCTGGAAATAATTAGCGGGCGCGATCCGCACGATGCGACGACGGCGGATGTGCCTGTGCCAAACTACGTCGTCGAATTATCAGGCGACGTCAAAGGCGCCCGCATTGGTTTGCCGCGATCTCTCTTTGGCGAAGGACTGGATCCAGAAGTGCGCGCCTCGGTAGAGGCCGCGGTGGATGTGTATCGCGATCTGGGCGCGGAGATCGTCGAGGTTGAACTGCCAAACGCGCAGTACAGTATTGCGGTCTATTACATCATCGCGACGGCTGAAGCTTCTTCAAACCTCGCGCGCTTCGACGGCGTTCGTTATGGCTTTCGCGCGGAAGATGCGCCGGCGCTACGCCAGATGTATCGCAAGACTCGCGAAGAGGGCTTTGGACCAGAGGTTAAGCGGCGCATCATGTTGGGAACCTACGTGCTCTCCGCCGGTTACTACGACGCCTACTACGCCAGGGCCCAACAGGTTCGCTCCTTGATAAAGAAAGACTTTCGTAAGGCCTTTGAAAGTTGCGAGGCTATCATCACGCCGACGTCGCCCACACCGGCCTTCGCGCTTGGCGAAAAGGTTGATAACCCGCTGGCGATGTACCTCAACGATATCTACACGGTCACTGCAAACCTTGCAGGCATTCCCGGACTCAGCGTTCCCTGTGGCCTGTCTTCGAATCGCTTACCCATCGGCTTCCAACTCCTGGGAGCCTACTGGTCGGAACCGACGCTATTCAAACTCGCCCACGCTTACGAGACAGCGCAGCCCTTCACCGAGCGCCCGCCGATCAATGCTGAATAACAGGCTTCGAACGAAGAGCGGGGGCAAGCCCCCTTCCCGACCTGTGAGGCTCTCTGACTCGCCCGAATAATTTGTTTTGAAAGCCTATTCGAGAAGGTTGACGACTCAAGTGCAGTCAGCTCATGGTTAGGAAGGGAGCTTGTCCCCGCTGCTTTGCACAGGTTCTTGAGATGTTTCCAGTGATGCTTGTGGTTTAGGAGCCTTATCCGGAATCCAATCGCCAGTGAAGATCTCGACCACGTTCTTCGCCGTACCCACTACCGGCGTCACATCCAGACCTAAATGGACCGCGCCGGGGACAATTCCTTTTTTCTTGATGTCGTGACCGGCAAAGCCGATCGTGAAGACTGTCCCAACGATTGGGATTGCCTTGAGGAGTTTCTTTACGACTGCCCAGCCTACGCGGCCCTTCACCGTCTTCGCCATAGTTCCAGATCAGACCACATCGCCGCTTCTTTGCCAAACCAGCTCGCGCTAAAGTCCATTCCGGCAGCGTGGCAACAAAGAGATGTGCTAGCATGCAGCGTTTTCTGTTCAGTAAGACGGATCTGCAAAAGCCCTATTCGATGCGCGCCAAACTTTTTGTTGCGATAGTTGCTGTTTGTCTCTCAACACTGCTTTTTTCGTGTAATCGCGGAGGCGGTGCGTCTCACAAACTTCTGATCTACACGCCGCACGGCCAGGATCTGTTGAGCGACTTCATCACGCAGTATAAAAAAGTGCATCCAGACGTTGACGTGCAGTTTCTCGATATGGGTTCGCGCGAGATCCTGGAACGCGTGCGCGCCGAGCGCAATCGTCCGCAGGCTGATTTGTGGTGGGGCGCGGCACACACAACCTTTCAAACGGCGGCTGAAGAAAACCTGCTCGCACCTTATAAGCCGACCTGGGCTGATAAAGTTCCTAATACCAGTCGCGACGGTCAGGATCGCTGGTACGGTACTTACCAAACGCCGGAAGTGATCGTTTACAACACCGACGCGGTCAAGGCGGAAGAGGCGCCGAAGGATTGGGATGACGTACTCGATCCGAAGTGGCGTGACAAAGTTCTCATCAGAAACCCAAACCCCTCCGACTCAATGCGCGCAATCTTCGGCGCGATGATCTGGCGCTTTTACAAAGACACGGGATCGCCGGAGCGGGGTTATGATTGGCTGCGGCGTTTAGATGCCAACGTTCACGAATACACCGCCGATGGCACCCTCCTGATGCAAAAGCTCGTGCGTCGTGAGGGGCTCGTCACGCTATGGAATTTGCCGGACGTTTGGATCTACAAAGAGCAAAAAGGATTTCCGATCGGCTATGTGTTTCCGCGGAGCGGCACCCCGGTGATAACGGATGGAATCGCTATCGTGCGTGGCGGTCCAAATGAAGCGGAGGCGCGCACGTTCTACGAATTCGTGACGACCCAGGAAAGCCTGGCGCTGGCTGCGAAGAAGTATTATCGAATTCCGGTGCGTACCGACATCGATCGCGCGCAACTTCCTGCGTGGATGAATGAACACGTTAACGAGATGCCGCTCGATTGGGATCTGCTGCGGAAGCAAAGCGGCGACTGGCTGCGATATTGGGACACCGAGATACGCGGGCGCAGTAAGAAATAGGGTTTTCTCTGTGCGACTAAAGGCCCGAAGGGCCGGCATTTAGTAGCCACGCCCGTAAGGGCGTGGTCACAAGGGCGAAGGATCGAGGCCCATGAGGGCCGGCACAGCCTGGTTGACCATCTGTGTCGCACCTTCGGCGCTCAAGACCATCTTCAAACTTTGAGACCCCGCGCTCACGCACGGGGCTACTAAATTCCGCCGCTTCGCGGCTGGATAGAATTCGATGCCACTGCTTTCTCTCAAAAATCTTTCGAAGAGTTTCGACAAGACCACCGCGGTGGCCGGCGTTTCGCTTGATGTCGAGCGTGGTGAGTTTTTCGGCTTGCTTGGCCCTTCGGGCTGCGGCAAGACAACCACGCTCAGGATGATCGCCGGCCTGGAAACACCAGACTCCGGCATCATTGAGTTTGAGGGCGCTGATATCACCAGCCTGCCCGCCGAGCGCCGCGGCTTCGGCATGGTCTTTCAAAACTATGCGCTCTTCCCTCACCTGAATGTTTTAGAAAACATTGCCTTCGGCTTGCGCGCCCGTCATAAGCCGAAGAGTGAAAGCCTCGAACGCGTCAAGAGCGCTTTGGAACTCGTCCAGTTACCGGGTTATGAAAAGCGCAGAGTGGATGAGCTCTCCGGGGGTCAACAACAGCGGGTAGCAATCGCTCGCGCCATCGCCATCGAGCCGGCGCTCCTGCTTTTCGATGAACCACTTTCGAATCTTGACGTGACCTTGCGCGAAGAGACTCGCGGCGAATTGCGCGAGCTGGTTACGCGTCTCGGCCTTACTGCTGTCTACGTTACGCACGATCAGGAAGAAGCTTTCGCGCTTTGCGATCGCATCAGCGTGATGGTTGGCGGTCGCATCTTGCAAACCGGACGGCCTCGCGATCTCTACGAGCGACCTGGACAACTTTCCGTCGGCAAGTTTTTGGGACGAAATAATTTGATCCGGGTGATGCGTCTCAGTTCAAGCAAGTCGGAGGTTGGCGAATTCAAAACCCTCGACGGCGGTCACATTATTCGCATTCCAGTTGATGACAAGAACCTGGTGCCTCTCAATCAGCCTTGCATTCTGGCGATTCGGCCGGAGCACGTGCTAGTGACAAACGCTACAAACTCCAACGAGAAACTCGAGAACGCTTTGCCGGCCGTAGTGCGCGAAATCAATTTTGCCGGCTCGACCTCCAGCATAAAACTCGATGCCAACGGTTTGATTCTCGAAGCCCTGGCGCTGGACGCTAGTGGACTCGCCGTCGGAGAACAGCATACGGTCGTATTACCGCCGGAGCGGATTGCACTCTTGAAGAATGAATGACTC
>JBDUAQ010000069.1:0-15073 GCA_040004575.1 bacterium | reverse complement strand
TTGGTGAATCCCAGCCACCTGCTGATCTGCCTGGCGTTGGCGATAAGGTTACCGTGAGTCAGAAGACACCCCTTCGGCTTTCCGGTCGTGCCGGACGTGTAAATGATTATCGCCTCGGTATCGCGGTTGATCTCCGGCGGACTTGTTGATGTCAATTTGTCCAAGCCATCGCCGGTGAAGTCTTTCGTCGCCGCGGCCTCATCGTCAAACGTGATCACTTCTCGAAGCCCCGGCAATTCGCTGCTGATGCTCCGGATCGTCGGCAGAAAATCCGAATGAACCAGCAAGGCTTTCGTTTCCGAATCGGAAATTACAAAAGAAATCTCCTGTGCTTTCAACAAGGAGTTTACCGGCCCGGCTATCGCCCCCAATTTCCAACAGGCGAAGTACGCAATGATGTACTCAGCACTGTTCGGCAGCAGCAGACTCACCACGTCGCCTTTGCCAACACCGTGCGCCTTCAGTAGGCCCGCCGTACGGTTCACGCCCCGATCGAATTCCGCAAACGTAAATCGTCGTCCATCCGCCTCACTGAAGAGAAAATCTTCATCAGGGGCGGCGGCCACTCGACTCTCCAGCAACTGGCGCAAAGTCTCTGGTTCGTTCATCCTTCGCGGCCCACCTGATTTGCGTGCGTCATGCTCTGCATTTCGATTGAATAGTCCCACTTCTAATCTGCTTTAGCTGATTGTGATTCAAGGCGTTTGAGATGATATATTAGGCGGCGTTTAATTCCACAACCAGCTAACCCGGTATTCTTTCTCTATGGACACCTATCGAAATTTTATCAACGGCCAGTGGGTCGAATCAGCGTCTTCCAAGACCGTCAACAACATCAACCCGGCTAACACAGACGACATCATCGGAACAGTGAAACAAGCCACGCGCGATGAGGCGAGGAGCGCGGTGGAGTCTGCGGCGGCAGCGTTTCCAGGCTGGCGCGCCACACCTGCACCGGCGCGCGGAAGGATTGTCGCGCGCGCCGCGCGGTTGCTGGAGGATCACAAGGAAGAGTTGGCGCAAATTCTAACTCGAGAAGAAGGAAAGACGCTGGCCGAATCGCGCGGCGAGTTGCAGCGTTCGATCAATGTCGCAGAGTTTTGCGCCGGCGAATCTCGCCGTATGAATGGAGAGACGATTCAGTCTGAATTGCCGTCAAATTTCGCCTATACGATCAAGCAGCCGTTGGGAGTTGTTGCTTGCGTCACTCCCTGGAATTTTCCCGTGGCCATTCCGGTTTGGAAGATCGCTCCCGCGCTGGTAGCCGGCAATGCGGTTGTCTTCAAGCCGGCGACGCTCACGCCAGCAACAGGCGTACGCATAGTTGAACTCTTTGCCGAGGCTGGCATACCGCCCGGCGTTTTGAATCTGGTGCTTGGCTCTGGTTCCGAAGCCGGTGACGAAATTATCAATCATCCAGCTGTCAAGGCCGTTTCGTTTACGGGCTCGAATGAAGTCGGGATCCGTCTCTACGAAGAAGTCTCGAGACGCGGCGCGAAAGTCCAATGCGAAATGGGCGGCAAGAACCCGGTAGTAATTCTGGAAGACGCGGATCTCGATCTGGCGGTAGAGTCGACGGCGCAGGGTGCGTTTGGCTCATCCGGACAGCGTTGCACCGCCACGAGTCGAGCGGTGGTCGTTAACGACATTGCCGACGAATTTGTCGAGCGCATCAGCAAGCGCGCAGGGTCGATGCGAATTGGCGACGGCATGGATCCGAATACAGAGATGGGACCAAGCGTTGATGAAAGCCAGTTCCAGACGGTCCTGAAGTACATCGATATCGGACGTGAAGATGGCGCCACCATGGTTTGCGGCGGCTCACGCGCCACCGGCAACGGGCTCGATAAGGGCTTTTTTGTAAATCCAACGGTCTTCGATCACGTGACGCCGGACATGCGCATCGCGCGTGAAGAAATCTTCGGACCCGTATTGTCGGTGCTGCGGGTCAAGAACTTCGAAGAGGCGATGCAAGTCGCCAATGACACGGAATACGGACTGTCATCGTCAATCTTCAGTAACGACGCGGCGCGCATTTTTCGTTTTGTCGATGAGATCGAAACGGGCATGACGCACATCAATTCCCCGACCACCGGCGGCGAAGCGCACATTCCCTTTGGCGGCATCAAAGGCACCGGCATCGGCGATCGCGAACAGGGATCGACGGCGCTGGATTTTTACACCGAGCTGAAAGTTGTTTACGTCGATTACACCGGCCGCAAGCGCGAGGGAAATCTATACTGAGTCGCACATCTACTGTTTCGATTTGAGGGCTCTTCGTCTATGGATAGCATAAATCAGGATCTAGTCCAGGTGTTGCGCAACGTGCTAACGCAGTTGCCCTCGTTGTTGACATTACTGGTTTGCCTTCTGATCGCGATAATACGCTGGAGGCGTCATCCGAAGGTTTCTATGCTTGTGACGCTTGGGCTGATCCTTATTATCTTCGATGAGCTGTTTTACTCGGCAGCTTATATCTTGATTCCACGTTTGTCTTTTGCTCCTGGCAGTGACCAGGACCACCAGAGCTTCTTTTACTTTTTGGGGCTCAGTAGCAGCTTTCTATTTGCTGCTGCGCTCGGAACGCTATTAGTCGCCATATTTATTGGCCGTAATCAGGGCTTGGGTAACATTGCTGAGGCGTAATGGAAACTAGTTTGTTCCACTATCTGTTTGTAAGACGTTGGCCAGTAATGCTGGTGGTCCTAATGGGTCTTATCTTTGCGATCATACGCTGGCGACGACATCCTAAAGTTTCCGCGTTAACCCTGGCGGGCCTGCTGCTTTTCCAGCTTCAATCGCTCGCGTTCTCATCGTTCTACTATTTTTTGCCGCGGCTGGCAGACCATGGCTGGACGTGGCGATCAATTGACCACCTCTCCATCGTGTTGGATATATGCCATGACCTTGTGTTTAGTGTAGCAATTGCTTTGCTGGCAGCCGCAGTTTTTACCGGGCGCACCCGACAAGGGGCCGCTTCCCAGCCGGCTAAACTGACACCCATATAACTATCAGGAACGATTTCTTTGAGACGAGCAGTCGTTGAACTAACCCGTAAGGAGTTCCGAGTGAGCAGCGTAGAACAAGCCATACCTAAATCCGAAACTGTCCGCAAGCACAAAGAGTTTCTCTTCCCTGCGGTTGCCACCTACTACGAGGAGCCGCTCGCGCTCGTGCGCGGCGAAGGTTTTCATGTCTGGGATGATCAGGGCAACAAGTATCTCGACTGTTTTGGCGGCGTGCTTACGGTTAGCGTTGGCCATGCCAACCCGAAGGTAACCGAGGCAATCATCAATCAGGTGAAGACGCTGCAACACACGTCGACACTCTACGCCAACAAACCGCAATCGGATCTGGCGGAGAAACTTCATCAGATCACGCCGGGCAGGCTAAAAAAATCTTTCTTCACCAACAGTGGCACCGAAGCGGACGACACGGCAGTTCATGCGGCGAAGCTCGCGACTGGTCGTCACGAGATCGTCGTTCTGCGCCATAGCTACAGCGGTCGCTCGGCAACGTCTCTTTCGGCGATGGGTCATGCGCCGTGGCGGCCGTTGCCCGCTCAAGTCGCCGGCTTTGTTCACGCGCCAGCGCCTTACTGCTATCGCTGCCCTTTCAAACTTACGTATCCGGAATGCGGCCTCGCCTGCGCAAACGACATTGAAGAGTTGATCATGACGTCAACCACCGGCGAGATCGCTGCGTTCATGGCAGAACCGATTCTTGGCGTTGGCGGCTTCATCGTGCCGCCGCCCGGTTACTTTGAACGCGCCGTTGAGATCACGCGCAAACATGGCGGACTCTTTATTGCTGACGAAGTGCAGACTGCCTGGGGACGCACTGGTGACAAGTGGTTTGGTATCGAACACTGGGACGTCGAACCGGACATCATCACTTCCGCCAAAGGACTCGGTAACGGCGTGCCAATAGGAATCACAGTCGCCACGCCTGAGGTCGCGGACAAGTATCCGGGACTAACCTTCTCGACCTTCGGCGGCAATCCAGTTTCAATGTCGGCAGCGCTGGCAGTTATTCGCGTGATTGAAGAAGAAGACTTGCGGACGAACGCGACGGTCGTGGGCGGCTACCTGCGCCAGCGCCTTGATGAGTTGAAAGACAAGTACACCGCTATCGGCGACGTGCGCGGCATGGGCTTGATGCAGGGACTTGAACTCGTGAAGGACCGCGAGACCAAGGAACCAGCGCCGCAGACAGTTGCGAAAGTATTCGAAGAGACGAAACGACAGGGCGTCTTGATTGGCAAGGGCGGCCTCTACGGCAACGTGATTCGAACTGGCCTGATGCTCAACTCAACCAAGGATCACGTTGATCAGATGATTGCGGCGCTGGATGCCGGGTTTGCGCCTCTCAACTAGGGGTTCCTACCTTCCGCGAGATTTTCAGTGAAACTCGCAGTGCGCCTCACACGTAGTAGGCTATTCTGTGTTGATTCCTTATTCCCTAAATGACATGAAAGAGGTTCTATGACACGTTTTTACCGCAAATCGCTTGGTTTTGTGTTTGCTGTTCTCTGCACTTGCTTGCTGACTGCCGCATCTTCTCGCGTGGCCTTCGGTCAACCGGGAACACAGCCGCCAATAATCGACCGCGAGCTATTCTTTGGCGATCCGGAAATCTCCGGCGCCCAGATTTCCCCTGACGGAAAATTCATCGCGTTTGTTAAGCCCTTCAAAGGCACGCGCAATGTCTGGGTCAAACGGACCGAGGACGCGTTCGACAACGCCAAACCCGTCACGGCAGATAAGACCCGACCGATTGCCCAATATTTCTGGAGCCGCGACGGCAAATACATTCTGTTTGTCCAGGACAAAGCGGGTGACGAAAACTACCTCGTCTACGCCGTGAATCCGGCTGAGAGTCCGGCCGCCGGCGCAGATGTGCCCGCCGCCCGTAATCTGACGGACGCGAAGGGCGTGCGCGCCGCGATTTTCGCCGTCCCGCGCAGCGAACCAGATGCCATGTACATCGGACTAAACGATCGCGACCCTGCCTGGCACGATCTCTACAAGGTAAAAATCTCCACCGGCGAACGCACGCTGGTTCGCAAGAATACTGAACGCATCACAAGTTGGGTATTCGATCTGAAAGATCAACTGCGGCTGGCCACGCGCTCTGCCGACAATGGCGACACCGAAGTCTTGCGTGTGGATGACAACGGCTTCACAAAAGTCTATTCCTGCAGTGTGTTCGAAAGCTGCGGGCCCGTGCATTATCACAAAGACGGCCAGCGAGTTTATTTTGAAACCAACAAAGGCCCGAACATCGATCTGGCGCGCCTGGAGCTTTTCGATCCCGCTACCGGCAAAGAGGAGTTGGTCGAATCGGATCCTATGAATCGCGTCGATTTTGGCAGCGC
This sequence comes from bacterium, assembly GCA_040004575.1. Classification (GTDB taxonomy): domain Bacteria; phylum Acidobacteriota; class Blastocatellia; order Pyrinomonadales; family Pyrinomonadaceae; genus PSRF01. The sequence goes on along the minus strand of JBDUAQ010000069.1, from coordinate 9,696 downwards.
CAACTTCTCTGAAGTAACGGACGACGTGATCGCTACGTCTTACAACGACGAGCGCCAGCGCATCTACTGGAAAGACAAATCGTACGAAGCCGATTACAAACTGCTGCAAAAGAAACTGCCGGGCAAGGAGATTGCGTTTGGGTCAGGCACAAAGGATGAACGTCTCTTCTTGATTGGCGCTGGTAGCGACACCGAACCGGGTGAACGTTATCTGTTTGACCGCAACACCAAGAAGTTAACGCTTCAGTATCGCATTCGCGAAAAGCTCAACCGCGACTATCTGGCGCCGATGACAGCAGTCCGCTACAAGTCGTCCGACGGCCTTGAGATTCCCGCTTATCTAACTCTGCCCAAGGGTATGCCGGCGAAAAATTTGCCCGCGATAATTCTTCCACACGGCGGGCCGTGGGCTCGCGATTCCTGGGGCTACAACAGCTTCGCACAGTTTCTTGCCAACCGCGGCTATGCCGTGCTCGAGCCCAATTTTCGCGGGTCCACCGGATACGGCAAGAAGTTTCTTGACGCCGGCAATAAACAGTGGGGTGACAAGATGCAGGACGACGTAACCTGGGGCGCGAAGTATCTCGTGGCCCAGGGCATCGCCGATCCGAAGCGCGTCGGCATCATGGGTGGTTCTTACGGCGGCTATGCAACGCTGGCCGGCGTGACGTTCACGCCCGACCTGTATGCAGCCGCTGTCGATATTGTCGGTCCGTCCAACCTCGTCACGCTGCTGGAAACGATTCCGCCTTATTGGGAATCGATCCGCAAGCTTTTCTACGCGCGCATGGGTGACCCGGCAACTCCGGACGGCAAAGCCCAGCTCGAACGGCAGTCGCCGCTGAATCACGCGAGCAAGATCAAGACCCCGCTGCTCGTGATTCAGGGCGCAAACGATCCGCGTGTTAACAAGCGGGAGGCAGATCAAATTGTTATCGCGCTACGTGATCGCAATTACCCGGTAGAATATCTGGTGGCGCCTGATGAAGGACACGGCTTCGCACGACCCATCAACAACCTGGCCATGTTTGCCACCATAGAAAAGTTTCTCGCCAAGTTTCTAAGCGGGAGATATCAAGAAGGACAGACGCCGGAAATTGCGCAGCGTTTGCAAGAAATTACAGTGGATGTGAAGACGGTCGCGTTGCCGAAAAAGATGGAGCCGGTAGCGGCGGGTGCGCCTAAACCGGTATCAGACCTGAGGGCCGGGACTGCAAACTACAACGCATCAATCGCATTTGGGGGCAACAATATTCCGCTCACCGTTCAGACTGAAACCAAGGAAAACAATGGCGCCTGGGTGGTTACGGAAACAGTGGTTACGCCGCAGGGCGACATCACAGACGTTTCGACTATCGAGAAAGGCACGCTGCTGCTGAAGCATCGCCTGGTCAAACAGGGCCCTGTCGTTTTTGATGTCGACTTCAAAGGCAATAACGCGACGGGCACGATGACTATGAACGGACAGTCAAAACCAATTGCAGTTGATTTGGGCGGTGCTGTCTTTGGCGACGGCGCCGGTAGTTTCGACGTGCTAGCCGCGCTGCCGCTCGCGGAAGGCTACACCCTGAGCTTCCGCAACCTGGATCTGCAAAAGCAGAAGCTGGAGCTAAAGAACCTCAAGGTTGTAAGCGCCGAGAGCGTGACGGTTCCCGCCGGCACCTTTGACGCGTATAAAGTCGAGATAACTTCTGCGGACAACGAAGCAGACAAAACGACGCTGTGGATTGCAAAAGACTCGCGCAAAGTGGTCAAGATTAGCGCGGTTCTAACGCAGCTCAACGGCGCTATACTGACGTCTGAATTGACGCAATAACGATCGCTAACAAGGGGAAACGGAGGGCGGCTGATTCTATTTGAATTAGCCGCCCTTGTTATTTTGCGGAGGCAATCTGTCGCTCGCGACGCTTCCGCATGCAAAACATCTTGCTTTCGGCTCTGCCGCCTGATGTGCGGAATGGCTTTGCCTTTCCGGTGGAAATCCCATCTTATAACTCAAGCTCCCTTTGTTCACCCAATCTGTGAAGAAACTCATTTGCCTTGATCTCCGCTAGGAGCGTTCGGCTCGCTCCGTTAGGAGCGAAATGTTTATAGCCACAGTTGCTCCCATTGCTTCTTCGCTCCGTTAGGAGCGAAACGTTTATAGACTCGGCTTTCTCAACTGCCCTGGCTCCGTCAGGAGCGAAATGTGAGGTTCTCAATGGCAAACACCTTCTCTCAAATCTATATTCAAACCGTCTTCGCAGTTAGTAACCGGCAGTCCCTAATCAAGCCCGCCTTCAAAGAAGACTTGTACAAATACATCGCTGGAATAGTTAAAGGTCAGGGACAAAAGCTGATCTCCATCAATGGCATGTCTGACCATGTGCACATCCTGACAGGCTTGCTGCCTTCCATGGCTTTGGCTGACCTGGTTCGAGAGATCAAAGCTGACTCGACAAACTTCATAAACGAAAAGAAATTGGTTCACGGAAGACTTAATTGGCAAGAAGGCTATGGCGCCTTCTCTTACGGCCATTCTCAGCTAGACACGATCATCCGTTACATTCAAAATCAGGAGAAGCATCACCAGCGACGATCGTTCAAGGCTGAATATCTAACGCTGCTGAGAAAGTTTGATATTGCATTCGAAGAAAAATACGTCTTCGAGTTCATTCAGTGATGCCCGATATCATCTGTGTCAGAGCCTCGGGTTCCAGCCCCGCTAGGGGCGCAACGTTTATAGACCCCGCTTCCGATTATTTGGTTAGCTCCGTAGGAGCGCAATGTGACCACGGTAACGTTGCGCTCCTACGGAGCTAAGTTGACTTAAGGGGGTTAGGTGCTATAAACATTTCGCTCCTAACGGAGCGAAGAACATCGCGCTTTTCTCATCAGGCGGCACAGCCGCATCCGTGGACAATTACCATTGAGGTTCTATGAAAACACTAATCAAGAACGGCCGCGTCATCACGGCCAGCGACGACTACAAAGCTGACATCCTGATCGAAAACGAGCGCGTCTCCGTCATCGGGGCAAAGCTCGAGATGGAAGCGGACAAAGTGATTGACGCGGCCGGCAAGCTCGTCATCCCCGGTGGGATCGATCCGCACACGCACATGGAGCTTCCCTTCGGTGGAACGAAAGCCTCCGATGATTTTCTTACCGGCACACGGGCCGCAGCCCACGGCGGCACGACGACTATCATTGACTTCGCCGTGCAGTACAAAGGCGAGTCCCTAATCCAGGGCATCGACAACTGGCACAAGAAGGCTGAAGGCAAGACGGCAATCGATTACGGCTTTCATCTGATCACCACAGAACTTGAAGACAGCCAGATCGAAGAGCTGCACACGGCGATGGACGAAGGCGTGACGAGCTTCAAAATGTTCATGGCCTATCCGGGAGTTTTCCTGGTTGACGATGCCACGATCTTTCGCGCCATGTCAGCCGCCGGCGAGCGCGGCGGTTTGATATGCATGCACGCGGAAAACGGCATCGTCATCAATGAGATCATCAAGCACGCACTGGCGAAGGGTCATACTGCACCGAAGTATCACGCGTTAACGCGCCCGACGATCGCCGAAGCAGAAGGCGTGCATCGCGCAATTGCGATTGCGGAAATGGCCGAGTCGCCTGTTTACATCGTCCACTTATCCTGCGCCGACGCGCTCAATCAGGTCCGTCAGGCGCGCGATCGCGGCATACCTGCGTTTGCGGAAACGTGTCCGCAGTATCTCTTCCTTTCCCTCGATAACTACGACGAGCCGGGATTTGACGGCGCGAAGTATGTGATGACGCCGCCGCTGCGTGACAAAGCAAACCAGGCTGAACTATGGAAGGGTTTGAAGATGGACGACCTGCAGGTCATATCAACCGACCATTGCCCCTTCTGCATGAAAGAGCAAAAGGAACTCGGTCGCGACGACTTCTCGAAGATCCCGAACGGCGCGCCTGGTGTTGAGAATCGCGTGCCGCTCATCTACAACGGCGGTGTAGTGGAGAATCGCATCAGCCTCAACCGTTTTGTCGAACTAACTTCGACTGCGGCTGCGAAGATGTTTGGTTTGTTCCCGAAGAAGGGCACAATCGCCGTCGGCTCGGATGCGGACATCGTCATCTTCGATCCGGAAAAGGAACAAACGCTCAGCTTGAAGACCAACCACATGAACGTCGACTACTGCACTTACGAAGGGAAAAAGATCAAGGGTGTTGTCGAGACTGTACTCTCGCGCGGCAAGGTGGTAATCGAAAATGGCGAATACAAAGGCAAGGCCGGCGACGGACGTTTTCTGAAGCGCGGCACCTGCGTAGCATTCTAGAAACCGGTTAGCGTGTCTCGATCCGTTTCTTCCTCGCACATGAGCATGAACAAGTGCCCGAGTTGTAAGCTGGTAAATGCAGCCACTGACGAAACCTGTCGACGTTGTGGCGCATCACTGATGGGCGCTGATGACGAAAACGCCGATGTTCTTCAGGAGACCAGCAAGAAGCGGACGCTCGGCAAGCGATTGCTGTGGATACTCGGCGCTACATTTCTTTCTCTGCTTGTCTTTTACCTCTCATTGCGCATGACGTCAGACGATCTGGGCTACGACCAGCGTCAAATTGTTCAGCACTCAATTGTGATTCTGGAACAGAGGGGCTTTAGCAGAGAAGCGACGCTTCTCAGTACGTTTACCACCTACCGGAGTACAGACAATTGGTGGAATAGATACCTCGGACATCGAGATGCTTATGCCGCCACGAATTTTCCCTTCGAGGTGCTGACACTGTATCCGGAGTTCTTTGCTGACTCTTCCGATGATATGGAAAGGTCGGCGATCCTGCTGCACGAAGCCAGGCATCTTCTTGGCGCGGACGAGAAGGCTGCGCTCGAGTATGTTTGGCTTAACAAGCAACGCCTCGGATGGACCGAAGACAAGTACGGCCAATCCAAGGTTTGGAACAACACCAAAGAGCTGACTATGAGTCTTGTTCCGCAACTATTTCATTGTGGCCCGGAGGGCAATTCTGAGTGCCTGCGATGAGTGTGCGAACGCCAAGTGGAGGATTGCTCAAGGTTACTGGTAACAAAAGATACTTGTAGCCTCACCGCGATTATCTTACTATGCGCCCTGTCTAAATCCTTCAGAGCACTCAACGGAGAATTGACAACCATCCGATCGAGTGGCGCCAAGCAAAACCGAATGATTCAAAAAATACTGCTGCTTTTCGCAATCGCATTGTCGGCAAGCGCCGTCCTCGCGCAGGATACTAAGGATCGCGCGCTGATCACTGTTTCCGGGCAGGCTGAGGTCAGAGTGCCTCCGGACGAAGTTGTCTTTACGCTTGAGGTCGAGTCGATCGATAAGGACGTTCTCGCTGCCAAAAAGAAAACGGACGAGAGCGTGAAAGCAGTCTTCGCGATCGCTAAGGACAACCACGTCAAAGCTGATGATGTTCAAACGAGCTACATCAGTGTCGAGCCAAGATACAATACGGACGATCTCGAATATGAGGCGCGCCGTGGTGTGAAGCGTGTCTTTCTGGGGTACAAAGTCTCGAAGACGATCGCCATTAGACTTAAGGATATTCCTCGATTTGATTCTTTGCTGTCTGACGTCTTGAAAGCCGGCGTTACTAAGGTAAGCAACGTAGAGTTTCGTGACTCGCAGATTCGCAAGCACAAGGATCAGGCGCGAGCGATGGCCATTAAGGCGGCCCAGGAGAAGGCCACCCTGCTTGCGCGGGAAATTGGACAAACAATCGGGCCGGCGTATTCGATTACAGAGGATAGCGGCACGCGTTTCGCCGACAACAACAACAACAACATGATGCAGAACACTACTTCCGTCATCAGCGGAGACCTGTCAGCCAGCGAATCCGATAGCGCCCTCGCTCCGGGCCTGATTTCAGTCACCGCGCGCGTCACTGTCAGTTTCAGACTGCAATAATTCGCAAAGCCTATTTAGCTCGGAGAGATCAGTGGCCGCGACCGATTCACGCGAGACAATCCAACACCCCGACGGTCGCGTGGAACTGCGCGCGGAAGCCGCGGAACAAATCCGCTCAAGCCCGCTTTACAACGAAGACCTCGCCCCCGTCCCCGTTTCCCGGCGCAACTGGACAACCTACAACTACGCCGCGCTTTGGATCAGCATGGCGCACTGCATTCCGACTTACATGCTTTCGTCGGGTCTAATCAAGATCGGAATGAATTGGTGGCAGGCGTTGATAACGATCCTATTGGGCAATCTCATCGTTCTAATTCCGATCCTGCTCAATTCACATCCCGGCACGAAATATGGAATTCCCTTCCCGGTGTTTGCTCGCGCGGCCTACGGAACCTACGGTTCGAATCTTCCGGCCCTAATGCGTGCGATCGTCGCCTGCGGCTGGTTTGGAATTCAGGCCTGGATCGGCGGTGAGGCGCTGCACACCTTTTTAGGCGCGATCATTCCGGGATGGACGACACTCCTCGGTGGACCAATTGGTGGACATGCGCCCACCGAGTGGTTGTCGTTTATGATTTTTTGGGGACTCAATATCTACATCATCTATCGCGGCATGGACCTGCTCAGAAAAGTGGAAAACTGGGCCGCTCCCTTTGTACTCATCATGACTGCGCTGTTGCTCGGTTGGGCGATCTGGAAAGCGCATGGGCTCGGCTACTTGCTCACGCAGCAAAGTAGCTTCCCCACCTTTAAAGCATTTTGGCCCACATTTATTATTTCTTTAACCGGCATGATCGGATTTTGGGCCACGCTGTCCCTTAACATGCCCGACTTTACGCGGTTCGGCCATAGCCAGCGCGAACAGGCTGTTGGGCAGGTGGTGGCGTTACCGACCACGATGACAGTTTTTGCCGCTATGAGCGTAGTGATTACGTCAGCGGCCTTAGTGATCTATCCCCACATGAAGATGGACCAGTTATGGGATCCGATAAAGCTGGTTGGCCAATTTCACAGTGTCGCGGTCATCGCAATTTCGATGTTCACGGTCGTTGTGGCCACGTTGGCAGTCAACATCGCGGCGAATGTCGTTTCGCCTGCTAACGACTTTGCCAATGCCTTCCCTAAGCTGATTTCTTTCCGCACGGGTGGGCTGATTACCGGAATCATCGGTATACTCATGCGACCCTGGCGATTGCTGGAAGACCCATCGGGCTACATCTTTGCCTGGCTAGTCGGATATTCTGGCGGCCTTGGTTCCATCGCCGGAGTATTGATCGCCGACTATTGGCTGGTCAGAAAGAAAGGTCTCGTTCTTCCCGATCTGTATCGCAATCGAGGCGTCTACACCTACATCAGTGGATGGAACCTGCGCGCTGTGGTTGCCACGTTGTTCGGCTGCTCACTGGCATGGGGAGGGAAGATCCTTGAGTGGTCCGGAATCACGGTTACCTCGCTGTTGAAACTGTATCCTTATGCCTGGTTCGTCGGTTTTGCCGGAGCCGCAGTTGTGTACCTGATTCTAATGAAAGCGTTTCCGCCAACTAGTGTGGCTGAGTCTAGCGCCGCCGATGCCTGAAAATCCAACCACCGGGCTTAGAAAAAAGTAACTTCAATGCTATAAACATGCCATCCCTGTCGGGATTTAGCAGGCGCGAGGCCTTCGCCAAGCGCAGTACACCAGCAACAATCGCCAAGAGCACACAAGCCATCACTGACGAGGAACTAGACAATGCCACGTACAGTTAAATGCGGACTTATTCAATGTTCAAATGCAGCGCCAACTGACTTGCCTATTGACGACGTCAAGCGCCTCAACATCGAAAAGCATCTCGGTTTCATTGAGCAGGCAGCCAAGCAAGGCGTGCAGATACTTTGCATGCAGGAGATCTTCACCACTCCCTACTTTTGCGCTGAACAGCAAACGCGTTGGTATGAAGCGGTCGAAAAAATTCCCGATGGCCCTACCGTGCGGCTGATGCAGGAAGTGGCGAAGACTCATGGCATGGTGCTGGTCGTCCCTATTTACGAAGAAGAGATTACCGGCATTTACTACAACACGGCGGCTGTGATTGACGCGGATGGCAAGTATCTTGGGAAGTATCGGAAGAACCACATTCCGCACGTGAACCCGGGATTCTGGGAAAAGTTTTACTTCCGGCCGGGCAATCTTGGCTATCCGGTTTTTGACACGGCGTTCGCGCGAGTCGGCGTCTACATTTGTTACGACCGGCATTTTCCGGAAGGTGCGCGCGCGCTGGGTCTCAATGGCGCGGAGATAGTCTTCAATCCGTCAGCAACGGTGGCTGGCCTCTCCGAATATCTGTGGCGGATTGAACAACCGGCGCATGCGGTCGCCAACGGCTATTTCATTGGCGCCATCAACCGGGTCGGACACGAGATGCCCTGGGACATTGGCGAGTTTTACGGGCAGAGCTACTTCTGCGATCCGCGTGGACGGTTCATCGCTGAAGCAGCGCGCGATAAGGATGCATTGATAGTCGCCGATCTAGATCTCGAAATGATTCGCGAAGTGCGCAACACCTGGCAGTTCTTCCGCGATCGCCGGCCGGACACTTACGGCGCATTAGTCGCAGACTAAAGATTAGTCCAATGTCCAATGTCCAAAGTCCAAAGTCGCTCCTACGAACGGTAAATCTTTAATTCGAGCCGTTCCCATTTTAGCGCGAACGATGGACCAAACAGACTTTGGACATTGGACGTTGGACTTTGGACTTAAAACATAACAATAGAAGTTCAGGAGTGACCCGATGGATCTATCGATTGTCGTAAACGGAATGACCTTCCCCAACCCCTTCCTGCTCGGCTCTGGCCCGCCGGGAACAAACGCGCGTGTCATTGCCAAGTCGTACGACGCAGGCTGGGGCGGAGCAGTGGCGAAGACGATAAGTCTGGAATCGGCGAAGGTAGTAAACGTGGTGCCGCGTTATGGCAAGTTGCGTTCAAAGACTTCGGGCGAAGTCATCGGCTTTGAAAACATCGAGCTGATTTCTGATCGACCGATTGACGTTTGGCTCGAAGAGTTTCGCCAAATCAAGAAGGAATATCCCAAGCATATGTTGGTCGCCTCGATCATGGAAGAATATGAGAAGGATCGCTGGCAGGAACTCACGCGCATGGTGCAGGACACTGGCGTCGACGCCTTCGAGTTAAACTTTTCCTGCCCGCACGGAATGACCGAGCGCAAGATGGGTTCAGAGATGGGCGAACACCCCGACCTGTGCGAGCAGGTCACAAGTTGGGTAACTGAAGTTTCGAACATCCCCGTTTGGGCGAAGATGACCCCCAACATTACGAACATCAAAGAGCCTTCGCTTGCAGCCGTGCGTGGCGGCGCCGTTGGCATCTCGGCAATCAACACGATTCTTTCGGTGATTGGAGTTGATCTCAACACGCTGCGCCCTATGCCGACCGTCGAGGGACACACTGTGCCGGGCGGTTACTCTTCGCAGGCGGTGCGCCCCATTGCGCTGCGAATGGTAAGTCAGCTCGCGCTCGGGCTCCCCCAGGACGTTTCCATCAGCGGCATCGGCGGTATTGAATGCGCGCACGATGCGATCGAGTTCCTATTGTTGGGCTCTTCGACTGTACAGCTTTGTACCGGCGTGATGCTTCACGGCGTGAAGATGATCGACGAACTCAAACAGGGACTCGAAAAATTCATGACGGATAAAGCTTTTAACTCAGTTCAGGAAGTTGTGGGCAAGAGTCTGGGTTATTTTTCAACTCACATGGATCTGGTCCAGAAGATGAAAGCCGCCAA
>JBDUAQ010000068.1:0-15097 GCA_040004575.1 bacterium | reverse complement strand
GTGAAAATTAATATTCTCAAATCTCTTACAGCGGCACTGTTGCTTACCCTGGTTGTTTCAGTGATCGGACTGGCGCAACGAAATCGCACCGCGATCGGCACGAAAGCGGCGCCAACATTATTGTCGTCCCTGCCACCGTCTGACGCGGTCGCAATCATTAACGTAGCTCGCGTATTCAACGAGGCGCTGCCCAAACTTCTGGCCGAGAATCCGGCGAAGTTAGCCGAAGTCATGGACGAACTGGCAAAGTTTAAGTCTCAGACCGGTCTCGACCCGCGCTCGTTCGATCAGATTGCGCTTGGCTTTAGTTACAAATATCCCCGCGAGGGCATTACGAAAATTTCAAACGTGGCGCTGGCGCGTGGGACCTTTAACGCCGGAGGCATGGTTGCCGCCGGCAGGTTAGCAGCGGACGGCAAGTATCGCGAACAGAAGTATCAGGGAAAAACGATTTACATCTTTAGCCTCGAACGGCAAGTCCGGCTCCTGGGTTTATGGGACGTGAAGGTGGGCGATCTCGCAGTCGCTGCGCTCGATGGCAACACGCTTGCGCTGGGTGATCTTGACGCGGTCCGCGGGGCGATCGATTCGACGCGGGCTGGAAAGCACGCCAATCCGGAGTTGGTCGCCCTCGCAAGCCGCGACCCAAATGCCATCCTGGGTTTCGGTGGCAACGTTTCACCAAAGCTGCTGGAAAACCTGAGTCTCACTAACGACACTGTCGCGCGCGAGTTGACGGCAGTCCGCCAGGTTTATGGCACGTTGGGAATGACAAGTTCCGACCTCGAGTTAATGTTGACGGCGCGCACGGTGGACACCTATTCCGCAAAAAATCTGGGCGACACCGTCGAGGGATTAAGGCAGCTTGGCGGATTCTTCATCAACCGGCTTACCGGAGCGAAGGGCACGCTGGCAAGAACGGCGCTGGATAATTTGAAAGCTACGACGACGGGCAATGAGCTTGAGATTAGGACTGCGGTCGCGCAGGCGCAGGTGGCGCCGCTGATCAAGTGATGAGTGCTGAGTGCTGATCTTCTCAGTACTCATCACTCATCACTTCATAACTCTATCTCGTCGGAATTGGAAACTGCGGACGCTGTGGTTGAGGTGCAATCTCGGGTTCAGGTTCGCTGTCTTCCAGGCTCGCAAGCACGTCGGCATAGACCTTAATCTTGCCATCCTGCTTCATGCGCTGCTGCACCGCGCTAATGTAGTCCTCATAAACCTGGTTTTGTTTCGCTGAAAGCATCGACTGCGTTAACTGCTCTCTTTGCTTGGCAAACTCGGCGAGGTCAGCTTCATGTCGAGTCGTCACTCCCAGAACAACAAAAGTATCGCCAACCTTTAAGGGACTCTTCGTTACTTCCCCGTTCTTCAATGCGTAAACGGCTTCGTCCAAAACTGGACTTGTGCCTGCCTTGCCCAGCGCGGAACCGAGTTTGTAACCCTCTTCAGTGGCTGCTTCAAATCCCGCCTTCTCAGCAGCGGCTTTGAGATCTGTTGCGCTATTCACTGAAGCCGCAAGCTCTTTCGCTTTCTGTTCCAACTGCTCCTTCGCACGCTGCTGCTTCAGGACAGTAGCAACTTTGGTCTTGATTTCTTCAAAGTCTGGAATGCGTGGTTCCTTTTTCTCAACCAGCATGGGGATGGCAAAGCCGCCCTTCACCTGTGTCCGATCACCAACGTCGTTCGGATTGTTCAATGGCGCTATTCCTGCTTCGAACTGCTGGCTACTGCCGATGCCCGGCACGTCGTCGCCGGGTTTAATGAAAGCTGTCTCCTTAACCATTTCGCCTGGCGTCATGTTCGCTTCGGGGGCCAACTCCTGCGCCACCTTTTGCGGATCCTTCGTGTCTTTCAGCCGGTTCTGGGCGCGTTCCGCGAGTTTCGCTGCCGCCACGTAGCCCTTGCGATTGCGCAGGGAAGCCAGGATTTCCGGCTTTGCTTCTTCGAAGGTCTTGGGCACCGACTCACCACGACGCAGGATGTACCAGTTTCCCGCATACTTGATTGGAATGTCCGAAACGTCGCCCGGCTGCATGTCCGCAGTGCGATCGTAAAGGCCATGGATCTTACTCGGATTCTTCTTGTATGGACGCGGCAGATAACCACCACTTTTCGCGGTTGCCGGATCTTCAGAATTTCCGCGGGCGAGGTCAGCGAAGACCTTCTCGCCGGTGTCGGGACCCGCGGCACGAGCTTTCGCAATCAGCTCTTTGGCCTTCTGCTCAACCTGCGCATCCAGATCCTTACGCGCAACCTTCAAAAGAATCTGCTGCACCTTGACGCCGGCCTCCTTGCTTTCAGGCGGCAACCGGTCAAACTCGTCGTGCAATTCCTTGTCGGAAATCTGCAGCTTGTCACCAGACTTCGCCTGGTCGATGTATACGTAGCGAATCTTCTTTTGTGGCTCGTCGATCTTGAAATCATTCTTGTGCTGTTCGTAATAATTCTTCAGCTCTTCGTCGGAGGGTTGAATTTTTTCGGCAAGCTTATCGGCGGAGATGACCGCATAGTTGACGTCAAAACTTGCATGCGTTCGCTTGTAGTCTTCCTGAACTTCGTCAGGCCCGACATTGACTGCGGCAGTCACGAAAGCCCTCAGTTTATCTTGCGCGATCTCGTCGCGAACAGTTCGCTCATACTCATCATAACCGCCGTAGCGCACAGTGACTGACTGTTTATAGCGTTCCATGCCTACAAACTGACCAGACGCGTCCGAAAACTGCTTGCGAATCTTCTCCGCAACTTCTGCATCGCTGGCCGCGAGTCCCAGGCGAGCAGCTTCCTGCGATACCACGCGAGCACGAATCAAGCCATCGACAAGACGCTTGTAACCGCCCAACTGCGCCATGCTGACGCGCCCGCCAAACATTTGCAGATAGTTTTCTTTGACCCGCGCAAGCTCAGCAACAGTGATTTCGTCACCGCCAACCTTGGCCACGAGCGTGGTATTGCGGGCGGGGTCCACGTTGCCACTGTTCCTCGGGGCATAGAAGAAAATAAGACTTACTCCCATCAGGAGCACGAATCCGAGAACTATGATTCTGCTGGTGTGTTTCAGCCGCGATAGTTGTTTGAGCATTATCTTACCTCTCTAGCAAAGGGCGGATTGTAAAGGAGACCGGATGAGCGTGCAACCGGGCCAGCCTGTTACTTTCAGGGTTTTTAACTGCGGTGACTGTCAATACTGAGCGATTGTCGCTTTTCGATTCCAGATGCTATTTTAGTTGACACGAATGAACTCGATTGGCAACTCAGCAGGACTCTGGATCGGTTTCTCTCTCTTCATCCTTTTCATGCTGAGCCTGGATCTGGGACTCTTCAACCGCAAAGCTCACGCAATCAAGTATCGAGAAGCAGTGACCTGGAGCGCGATTTGGATCGCGGTGGCGATGGTTTTTGCCGGTATCGTCTTCTGGTATCAGGGGACCGATCTCGGCCTGAAGTTTCTCACCGGCTACGTCATCGAACTCTCGCTGTCTGTTGACAACCTATTTGTCTTCCTTTTGATCTTTTCCTTCTTCAAAGTGCCCGCGATGGTGCAGCACCGAGTTCTCTACTGGGGCGTGATCGGTGCGCTCGTAATGCGTCTGACGATGATCTTCGTCGGCGGTGCCCTGATCAACCGCTTCCATTGGATCCTTTATCTATTCGGTGCCTTCCTGATCTATACAGGCGTAAAGATGTTTCGGCAGGAAGACAGCGATATTCAACCTGACCAGAATCCCGTAGTACGCGCCGTTACGCGCTACATCCCCATTACTCGCCACTACGAAGGGAAACATTTTTTTACCCGGGTTGATGGCAAGCTAATGGGAACGTTACTCCTGCTCGTGCTGGTGATCGTTGAAGTTACTGATTTGGTCTTTGCTGTTGATTCGATTCCGGCGATATTTGCGATCACCACCAACACTTTCATTGTTTACACTTCCAACGTCTTCGCGATTCTCGGACTTCGTTCGCTGTACTTTCTGTTGGCCGGAGTGGTCGAGAAATTCCAGTATCTGAGAATGGGGCTGGCAATCGTGCTCACTTTGATTGGCGCCAAGATGCTGATTGAAGGCTTCCATGTTGTCATTCCGGTCTGGATTTCACTAGTAATCGTGGCAAGCGTGCTGCTCGCTTCGGTCGCTGCTTCGATCCTTTGGCCAAAGGAAGCCGAAATGGATATTGACGTGGACCTGCCTGAGGACTTCGACTCGCCTTTTGAAGACGAGCCTGAGGAAAGTCAGGTCAAGAAGTAAATCCGCCCCGGACAGTCGAGTTTCCGCTTCCCCACCCCCCTAAAAGGACAAGCTTGAACACCATCTGGCCGCTGTGTTAGATTCGTTCTTGTAGTGTTGCCGTTGAATGGTGGCACATTAGCCCCAACCAGTTGCTGCAACACGGCTGCCAAGCTTTCCACACCAAGGTTCGGTCGACCATCCCCGCCGACCCGATTACGCTGGCGGAAGTTTCCGCTAATGCATTTGTCCCTCAGTTCCAAGTAGCTTCAAAAGAATGAGTACAAAGGTCCGGCGTTTTGTTTTTGATTGGTGGGTAATAGAGAAGCGCGTAGTTTACCTGCTCGTCGCTATCCTGATCCTCTGCGGCCTCGCCGGCGGCGGAGCGTTTTACGTTTGGAAGTTTGGCAACCCTCTTAAAAACGTTGGTACCAGCGTGAAGCCGGTGTCAGGCGCGCGTTTTATTTCATTTGAAGGAAACGTACGCGTGATTCGCTCGGCTACACGCGAGACCGTCGTTCCCGGGGCTGACACGGAGCTCTATCCCGGCGATACGGTGCAGACCCAGGCCGACGGCCGGGCACGCGTCAGTATGGCCGATGGCTCAACCCTGGTCGTTCGGCCCAACAGCACGGTTATCGTGCGCGACAATGCCAGCGAGGATGACGGCAAAAAGACCAACGTTCACGTGGTGGTCGATAGCGGGCAAATGTATGTGCGCACTGAGCAACAGAGGGAAGGTGGGAACAACGTTGTCGAGACGCCCAAGCAAAGCAGCAAAGTTGGCGCTCAAACTCAGGCAAGCTTCGGCGTTAATCCGGAGGGCACCGAAGAGATCCGCGTCAACCAGGGCACGATTGAAGCAACAAATCGTCGCGGTGAGAAGACGACGTTCCACGGCGGAGAGTACATCGCAATCAATCCCCAGGGAGCATTTACGCAGCCCCAGAAACTGCTGGACGTTCCGCAGCCCGCACAGCCGCGCGATCTGGAAAAGTTTATTGTCGAAGGAAGTGGTTCGGCCAATATCTCTTTGAAATGGTTGCGACCGCAGGCTGGCGCGGTGGGTTTCTATAAAGTTGAAGTTGCCACTTCTCCATTCTTCGTTGACGGCGGGAAGGTAATCGAGCGCGATCAACTCGGGTCGACGGAATTCACGGCGAGCGATCTGCGGCCTGGAGTTTACTTCTGGAGGGTGCGCGCTGTTGCCCCCAGCGGACAAACCAGCGACTGGAGCGAGCCTAAGAAATTTATCGTTGCGACCCAGGGGACCGGTTCACGTGTGGTGGTTTCGAATCTGGTAGCGGAGTTGCTGGGCGGGCAGATCTATTTGATTCGAGGACGCGCGGAGCCAGGTACTACGATTCGAGCCGGCGGGCGCGAGACGATTGTTCAGGCTGAAGGATCGTTTCAACTTCAGGTTACCGCCACTCCTGGGACGGCGCAGATCGCCATTGACGCAGAAGACTCGGGCGGCAATAGCACGCCTTATAAGGTATCGCTAGCCGCGCGCGCGGGGCGAGGGAAAGGTTGAGTACAACGGTTTAGACCATATTGGTGAGGCCAGGGTTTTTTCAATGTCGCGACACGTAATTCTTCTAACCGACGCTCATGAAGCGCCAGCTTACGAACTGATCGAGGCCTTGCGTCTCGCGGGCGTGAAGACCCTCATTGAAGGACTGCGCGAAGCCAGGGTGATCGCCCCCGTGGCGCGACCGGCAGGTGAATCAGTTGACGACATTTGGGGACAACTCCCACTGGCAGTCCTTTATGAGGTCGTTCCCGGGGCTGACATGGTCGAGCTTCACGCAGCCATCGAGCAGGCAACAACTTCCTGGCCAGGCACGCCTTTAGTCGCCTGTCGGCGCCAATTGAGTAGCTATCACGGCCAGAGTTGGCGCAGTCTTGATGGGGCCGCCTTGAAACGCCTCGGCTTTCGCGCCATCGCAGACAAAGCCGCGCAACTGCCGGCGATTTTGCGCGAGATTGAAGGCCACGGAGCTACCGCTGAGTTGAAACTGCCGGATATCGTTGATCCCCCGGCTCAGCGTGCCGCTACCTGGCTGCCCGCACGAATAAAACCGATCCACGTGCGTGCTGCCTTTGATCTGGTTGCGTCACTCCACTTCATCGGCGATCAAAACAGCGCAGCACAAACTGCACTCGCCGGACTCGCGCCGCTGATCCAGGCGGACCGTTGGACCATATATCTCTTCTCGGAGGCTAAGGGCCCTGAGGCTGCGCCCCTGGAAGCGATCGCCTCACTCAATCCTGCTGACGAACCAATTTCTTATCAAGATGATTGGCGCAGGCTTTTGCTGAGAGATGACAATCTTCCCCCAGGTTCAGAGTCGAAGGCGGCCCGGCTCGCCGGCGCCGGCATGGGTACGATTAAGAAAAAAGAACGCGGACAAAACTTCATTGCGGTGCCGCTGATTTGCGGCGAAAGAATTCTCGGCGTCCTCGAAGGAGCTCGCGAGCGACGTTCATTTACAAAATCGGAGTTGGAACTTCTCAATGCGCTGTCGTTACCTGTCGCCTCGGCGCTCGCGAACGCCGTACGCATCGCCGAAGCGGAACGGCTATCGCAAACTGACGACTTAACAAAACTGCACAACGCCCGTTACCTGCGACAGTTTCTGCTTAATGAGATTCGTCGCGCACGCCGGTATGGTTCCAGCGTGGCGGCGTTATTTCTCGATCTCGACGACTTCAAGCGCGTCAACGACGCCCACGGTCACCTCGCTGGCTCGCATGTGCTGATGGAGATGGCGGCGGTGATCCTGTCTTCCATTCGCGACACTGACGCAGTGGCGCGCTATGGGGGAGACGAATTTGTAATCGTGCTGCCTGATACCGAGATAGAACTCGCCGGCACAGTGGCCGAACGCATCCGCGAAAAGATCGCGCGCCACTGTTTCAATGCCGGGCGCAACTTGAGACTGTCGCTGACCGCGAGTTTCGGGGTCGCCGTTTTCCCGATGCACGCCTCCTCGCCGCAACAGCTAATAGCCTCGGCTGATACGGCGATGTACGAGGCCAAGGCCGCAAACAAAAACTGTATTCGTTTCTCCGCATCGCTATCCAGAGAGTCAAAGCTGCCGAGCAAGGTGGGCTCGCTTGCCGATATCTCGGAGACAGACGACGGAAAAGCTTTTTCTTGATAGCGTAAAGATCGAAAATGAGTGTATCTTGGTTAGTTGGGACTACCCGTCCCGAGCGACGAGTAGTGGCGAATGGTGACTGCCCAGCGGGCTCTGCCGTCTTAATTGGCAAACTCGATACTTGTTCTGCCATTTGGGAATAGTCATAAGGAGCGTAGTGCCTACCGACTGATGCTCTCATATTCATATTTACGGGAAGAAGACATAAATGGCTTTTAAATCGATTTTCAGCTTGTTTTCCAGCGATCTAGCAATAGATTTGGGAACAGCTAACACGCTCGTGTACGCAAAGGGACGAGGCATCGTCGTATCGGAACCGTCAATTGTGGCGATCAATAAGGTCACTAACCAGGTTGAAGCAGTAGGACGCGATGCGAAGGAAATGTTGGGACGAACGCCCGGCAACATCGTCGCCATTCGTCCGATGAAAGATGGCGTCATCGCCAACTTTGAAGTAACGGAGAAAATGCTCCAACACTTCATTCGCAAAGCTCACAACGGCAAGACGTGGGTCAGCCCCCGAGTTGTCATTGGTATACCCTCCGAGATCACGCAGGTGGAACGGCGCGCAGTTGAAGACTCTGCCTATCGGGCTAAGGCTTCGGAAGTTTATCTGGTAGAGGAAGCGATGGCCGCCGCAATCGGCGCCGGACTGCCGATCACTGAACCGCACGGCAACATGGTGGTTGATATTGGCGGCGGCACAACGGACATTGCCGTGATCAGTTTGAGCGGTATCGTTTACTCCCGCGCCGTTCGTGTGGCCGGAAACGAGATGGATGAGGCGATCATCTCCTACATCAAACGCAAGTATAATTTGCTGATTGGCGAACGCACGGCCGAAGCGATCAAGATTGAGTTGGGATCGGCGTATCCGCTGGACGAACCGTTGTCATACGAAGTACGCGGTCGAAACTTGATTGAAGGAATACCCAAGACGATAACGATGTCTGACGAAGAAGTTCGGGAGGCACTCGCCGATTCCATTGCCACGATCATCAATGCTGTGCGCGTGGCCCTGGAACGTACTCCGCCGGAACTCTCCGCCGATATAGTCGAGCGCGGCATCGTTTTGACCGGCGGCGGTGCACTCTTGAAGAACCTCGATAAACGCCTCTCGATCGAAACAGGTTTGCCGGTATCCGTTGCGGAGGATCCGTTAGCTTCTGTTGTGCTTGGAACAGGCAAGATGCTTTCCGACTTTGATCTACTCAAGCGAGTGAAGTGGGAAAACACAATGACCAGCGGGATGTAAGAAAGGCAGTGAAGAGTGAAACGTGAAAAGTAAAAAGTAAGACTTGCTTTTCACTATTCACCTTTCACCATTCACCATTTACGATTCACCAGTTTTATGGCAGCCACTCGCACCCAAAGAGAGATTCGCCAGCGCGCGCCGATTTGGCTCGGGGTTTTGCTATTGACCAATCTCGTAGTCATGGCAGTTGACGCGCGCGACGGCGCAACCCGGCAACGCCTGGTCAGAGTTTGGATCCAGGCGCTTGTTTCTCCCGCCCAAAGCCTAACGTCCGGCGCCAGTGGGGCGGGTACGAACTTCATCAGGCAGATCGTTAACTTCCGGAGCACCGCGCTTGAAAACGAAGAGTTGAGGAAGGAACTGTCAACCACCCAGCTCGAGCTACGCAATTCTCAGCAAGCGACTGCTGAGAACGAACGGCTCAAGAATCTCCTCAATCTAAAAGAACAAACTGGTTACGATCGGGTTGCGGCCCGTGTGATCGCGCGCGACTCGTCTGTCTGGTTCAACACGATCACAATTAATCGCGGCAGCTCTTCTGGTATCGCTCTTAACATGCCGGTCGTTACAGGTGGTGGCATCGTCGGTCGCGTGATCGCCCTGAGTCCATGGACTGCGCAGGTGATGATGGTCACTGATGAGAAGGCCGCCGCCGGTGCGATTGTGGGACAGCTTGGCGGATCGGGAGCGCTCGGGTCAGTCAGGGGCCTGGGTGAAAAAGGTCTGGTGCAAATGCGCTACGTTTCCGGACTCGTGAAAGTTGACGTTGGCGATTACATTCTAACCACCGGCCAGGACGGCATTTATCCGCCGGGGTTGACGATAGGTGAGGTTGTCCAGGTACACCCGGGCACGGCAACCCAGTCTCACGAGATTCTGATTAGGCCCGGCGCGAAATTGGATCAACTCGAAGACGTGGCAGTACTGCTTTATCATCCGCCCGCGCGGCCTGCTCCCGAACAGTCCCTGCCAAACGTAGATAAGACGAAGAAATAGCGAAAGGTGAAGAGTAAAGAGTGAAAAGCCGAGCATCTTTCTACCTTTCACCCTTCACTTTTCACTTGTAACTGTTTCACGATGCCTCAACTTAAAATTGCGGCCGCGCTCGCAATAGCCATAATCTTGCAGTTGTGCCTGGGACGAGTTTGGTTTCCGCTCTCTTATATTGATTTTCCGCTGATTGTGGTTGTTTATATCGCCCTTCAGCGCCACGCCTGGCACGCGTTGATCGTTGGCACTATCGCCGGCCTGGCAGTCGATGCCGCGAGCGGCGGACTTATTGGGGCCGGTGGGTTCTCGAAGACACTGACTGCCTACTTGATTTATTTCGCGGCGACGCGAGTGAACCTTGAAAACACGCTGCTGAGAATTCCGGTGCTAGCTGCCGCCTCCGTGATTGACTCGGCAATCTACGTCTTCTGGCATCGTTCGCTGGGTTATCCACCGAACAGGCCGTTCATGCAGACGATGCTCTACAGCCTGATCGGCACAACCATTGTCGGAACCTTTGCTCTTTATTTACTGAATTCACTTTTCACCGAACGGGCCCGGCAACGCCGCACGTTCGCATCGCGTCGAAAAGGGGCGCGACGCGGGCCGAGCAAGATGAAGAGGCGCTGATGGAGCAAACAGCAATCAGTAAACAGCAAACAGCCGGCAGCAGGATTCGCGATGTTGTCTGTCATGCATTTACGATTAGGTACCGCCTTGGCGGTTGCTTACGAACCCCTATTTGGCTGTTTGTTGTTTACTATTTGCTGATTGCTTAAATATGAAATTCGAAGACTCTTCGCAAAACCTCCGCAGCCGGCTTTGGATTGTGCAAAGCTTTGTCTTCCTGTTGCTGGCTCTACTTGGCATCAGACTCTATTTCCTGCAACTCGTCCGCGGAACGTATTACGCCGAGATTGCCCAGAATCAACGCATTCGCCTGTTGCCAATACCGGCGCCGCGCGGCGTGATATTTGATCGCGACGGCCATCCGCTGGTTACCTCAACGCCGATCTACAACGTCATCCTGTCACGTGAAGACTTGCGCGAGCGCAAACTCATCTCCCTTGCCAGGCCGCTCGCGGAAGCGCTGGGCGTTGATGCCGATACTCTCCAGGAGCGCTTCGAACAAATCGGATCGCAGCCGGCCTTTGAATCCATTTTGGTAAAGCAGGGCGCAAATCAAGGCGACATCGCCTGGGTCGAGGCGCACGAATTGGAGTTTCCGGAGTTGCGTGTCGAACAACAACCGCAGCGTAGTTATCCACCCAATGGCATGTTGGCGCATGTAGTTGGTTACGTAGGCGAGATTAGTCCGGAACAACTGAAGGCGGGTAGCTACAAAGACAAGGGGCTAAAGCCAGGCGACGTGATCGGACTAAGCGGCCTCGAACAGACTTATGACGATTACCTACGCGGCAAGGACGGCTATCGCAAAGTAATTGTTGACAGCCGCGGGCGCATCCAGGATGAGATCGAGACCATTGCCCCACAACCAGGTCAGGATTTGATTACCACAATCGATCTCGACTTGCAGGCTGCTGCGGAGGAACAGTTGCGCACTTCCTCCACCGGTCGCGGTGTGATTGTGGCTATGGATCCGAATAACGGCGAAATTCTCGCGCTCGCTTCCGCGCCCACGTTTGACCCGAATCTCTTCTCGCGGATCGGCACCAAGGAAGGACGCGCAGAATACGTCTCAGTGCTGAACGATCCGCAGAAGCCGCTGATCAATCGCGCCGTGCAAAGCCGCTATCCACCGGGGTCGACCTGGAAAATTCCCATGGCCGTCTCCGGTCTTGAACAGGGCGCGATCACCCTCGACCATTCAAATCTTGTTTGCGGCGGCGGCATTCAGATCGGAAACAAGTTTACGCGTTGCATGGGCAATCATGGGACGCCCGACATTAAGACTGCGATCACCAAATCCTGCGACGGTTACTTTTATCGTCTGGGTCTGAAGATGGGTATCGACGGTATCGTGGCTATGGTCGACGAGTTTGATTTAAACAAACGAACAGGAATCGATCTGCCGAATGAAGTGCTCGACCTTACTCCCTCCCTTGAACTTAAGAAACGCACCCAGGGAGAAAAGGCCGAGTGGGGAGATATTGATACTGTCTACGCCTCGTTTGGTCAGGTCTATGACATCATTACTCCGATAGCTTTGCTGCGAACGATTGCCGGCGTCGCCAACGGCGGCAATCTTTACGTGCCACATTTGCTCAAAGAGCTTAAACCGGTGGGCGTGCAAGGCGCACCCGATTACCGGGCCAGCCGTGGATTTCAACCGCTTGATTCATCCCGACCCAATCCGAAGGTCTTGCCAATTCCTGAAGACATTCATCACCGCGTGGTCGAAGGAATGTGGGGCGTAGTGAACAACGGCGGCACTGGAGCCAGCATTCGTATGGCGGGCTTCGACATCGCCGGCAAAACCGGCACGGCCCAGGTTGTCGGCCTCGGAAAAGACACCGGCAAAAACAAGGATCACTCCTGGTTTGTTTCTTATGCTCCCGCGTACAAACCTGAAATCGCGATGGTGGCGTTGATAGAAAACTCGGGCTTTGGTGGTCAGCACGCGGCGCCGGCAGTTCGACGTGTCTATGACGTCTACTATCGCAAAACCCGCAAGGAAGAACCGCCAGGGGCCCTGCCGGTTGCCAAAACTCCCAAGCCGGAAAACAAGACTGGGAAGAAGGCCGAGACGCAGATAGCTAGAAACCAGTGAAAAGTGAAAGGTGAAGAGTAAGCGTTTTGAACTTTGTCCGCAGTTGAATAAGGTTTCAGAGCCGAACTCTTCTGACTTTTCACTGTTCACTCTTCACTTTTCACTGTAGTTCCCATGGTTGCAATAATCCAAAAAAGAGGACTCCGCGATTTCGACTGGGTGCTCGCCTTGATGGCTATTGGCATTGTGTGTTTTGGCACAATCCAAATCCGCAACGCGCAACCCACCGAAAACTTCTGGGTGAAGCAACTCATTGGTCTGGGCATTGGAATAGTGGCGATGCTTCTGATCGCTTTTAATGACTACCGAAAGCTGCTGAATATCGCGCCCGCGTTCTACGTCTTCGGACTACTGCTTCTAGTCGTTGTTTTGATTCCCGGCGTTGGTTTACGGATTAACGGCCAGCGAGCATGGATCAGGGTTCCCGGCATCGGCCAATTCCAGCCCTCGGAGTTTGTAAAAGTAACTACGGCGATGATGCTGGCGCGCTACTTTGGTAAACATCGCACCGGCACCTTGACGCTGAAGGAGATCGCAGTCGGCGGGTTGATTCTTGGGCTGCCGATCTTTCTTATTCTGCTCGAGCATGACGTCGGATCAGTCATAACCTATCTGCCTATCCTGGCGATCGTTCTTTTTCTTTCCGCGATCCGCATGCGTTACGTTGTCGCCGCCGTGGTCTTGGGGATCGTGATGTTGCCTTTCGCTTACTGGGTCGGCGTCAAGACCCATCTGGTGAAAAACTACCAGCAGGAACGCATCAACGTAATCCTCGATCCGGAAAACGCGGATCGCCGCGGCTTTGGCTACAACACCTGGCAATCGATCCTCACTGTTGGCGAAGGCGGTCTGCTGGGCGCAGACACCAGCGCGGCCCACTCGCAAAGCAGCCTCAAGTTTCTACCGGAGCCGCACACCGATTTCATTTTTGCTGTTACTGCCGGGAATTCCGGGTTCGTTGGCTGCATCCTCGTGTTGCTTGCCTACGTGGTCTTGCTTTCCCGCCTGATCGCCGGCGCCAGACGAGCGCCGGATCGAATGGGCATGCTGGTGATCATGGCGATTGTGGGCGGGCTCACCTGCCAGATCTTTATTAACATCGGGATGGAGTTGGGTATCCTGCCGGTGATTGGCGTGCCCCTGCCGCTATTGAGCGCCGGGCTCGCGTCATTGATTGCCACCTTCATCGCTATCGGCTTCGCGATCAGCGTGCAGTTGAGAAGGTTCGTAAACTAACTTCCAGTCAGGCTTTGGGATCAGTCCGCTTCTCGTTCTCTTGAGCCTATGCGGCATCGGCAAGGTTAGAATGAAGATCAAGAGATACTTGGACTAACGGTGATGGCCAATCAAACAGAACCACGTTTTGCGATTTGCATAAGCGACGCTGGCTACGTTGACGACTTAAAGCCGCGGACGGTATATCAAGTTTTTGCCCGATGAATCAGCCGCGAGCAGCAACTACATTAGAGTCGTCGATGAGACAGGTGCGGATTACTTGTTCCCAGCCTCCCACTTTGTTTTCGTCGACGTTCCGCCGGAAGCCGCGAAGACACTGACCGTCAGAACCAACTAAGCAACCCCCAGCGACAAGCACCGCACAACCGTTTCGCGTTTGCCACAGCTTGGGTTTATACTCGCCTTAGCTCGCCCCTGCGGAGAATTCAGTTTCAGCCGTCAGAGCCTTTGAAACAAACAAGCAGCACGACGGAAGCTCGATTTGAGAAGCACCGTGCGCCCGACATGCGAGTCAGAATTTTTAGCGATCGTCCAAATTGAACGGACGTATCTTTCAACTTTTACAGTAAGCCGCCGCAGAGGCCAGTAGGCCAGGACAGTTGGGAGCTTCAAGGTTCCCGTTGACATCCAGACGAAAGTGCAAACCGGTCGCGAGCACAGCCGATGAGTTTCGGTTGTTCTAATGCCTGCGCTGTTGAAAGGCGCTCCCCGTTTGCAAGTTTTGGCTGGAGCAAAGCGGCTAGTTAGGTTTCCTTTTTGATTAGTTTTAGCGACCGTCGCGTTCTGGACGAACTACATCCAGACTCAACTCAATCGGCACGCGACCGACAATCGATTCATCATTGGCCAAACACCGACTCCCGGGGAGCGCAAGACTTAAGTGTCCCCTCCCTCCTGCGACTGCCCCTTCCCTGGCCGGCAATTTCCAGCAAATCAATTTCTGGCGAGACGCAGTGTCGTCTTGCTAAACCGTGGCCGGTGCGTCTCGCTTTTCAGCTTGAAGCGCACCTCGGCCCATCAACAATTTTGAGGAATGTCACGCGCCACCCTGAACACCCGATCATGCAAGCAGAGCTGGAGGCTGGAAAGCTTTTCAACTTTGGCGCCCGGACCACGGAATCGCGCGAGACGTATCAGGAGAAAACAATCACGCAATGGCAAAAGAATTAATAGTTAGCGTCAACGGACGCGAAAAGAAGATCGCGATCATCGAGAACGAAAAAGTTACCGAGTTCTACATCGAGCGCGGTGAAGGCAATCAGGGAATTGTCGGCAACATCTACAAAGGTCGCGTCATGCGCGTCTTGCCCGGAATGCAGTCAGCCTTTGTTGACGTCGGGCTCGAGCGCGATGCGTTTCTCTATGTGTCTGATTTCTTCGACGAGGAAGAAGAGTTTGAACGCATCGTCATCGACAAATCGCAGAAGGGTAATGTGGAAGAGGCGCAGCGGGTTGCGGCCGAACAGATCGCGCTGGCCCGGGTCGAACGCGAGCG
>JBDUAQ010000234.1:0-4453 GCA_040004575.1 bacterium | reverse complement strand
GTTGCGTTCGCAATGGCTTCCCTTTGAATTGCTATTAGCGACTGAATTCCTCTGGCTGCCAGCGCGAGTAAACTCTCCATCTGCTCGCGGGAGAATGGCTCGCGTTCAGCGGTTCCCTGAAGTTCGATGAACCTGCCGTCGCCAGTGCAAACGACGTTCATGTCCACTTCCGCCCGCGAATCCTCATCGTATTTTAGGTCGAGCAATGCAACGTTCCCAACCATGCCTACACTGATCGCGGCGACTTCATTGGTAACAATATTCCGCTGGATCTTACCGGTCCGGAGCAGACGGTTTGCAGCGACAGCAAAGGCTACATAGGCGCCGGTGATAGCCGCGGTGCGCGTGCCACCATCGGCCTGCAACACATCACAGTCGAGCGTTATGGTGCGCTCACCGAGGAGTTTCATATCTACTGCCGTTCTGAGACTGCGGCCGATGAGCCGCTGAATTTCGTGCGTCCGTCCTGACGCGCCGCCGCGTCTGTTTTCTCTTGGTGTCCTTTGTTGGGTAGCGCGCGGCAACATGGAGTACTCCGCCGTGATCCATCCCTGTCCGCTGTTTCGCAGAAACGATGGCACACGCTCATCAACGGACGCCGAACACACCACACGCGTTTGCCCCATCTCAATGAGAACGGACCCTTCCGCGTAAGGCAGGTAACCGGGAGTTATCTTAACCGGACGCAACTCATCGAAGGCGCGCCCGTCAGTGCGTTCTAAGCTCATCGTGTCCCCAAACTTCCACCGCCTCCAACACAGCCGGCGCCGTTCCTAAAAACCGTTCAGCAACTTGCGAAAAGCGCTCGGCCGCATCAGTCACATAAAAATGATCAAGATCATCGCATAGCTCGCGCTCGCGCATCGCTGATTCAGATTGCGTTGCGGCGAGCTGGTTCGATTCCAATAGCGTTTGCACCTCAGCCGCCGCCGCCGCTCCCGAATCGATCAGTGGAACTTCCCCGCCCACCGCCTCACCAATAAGGTCGCGAAGAATCGGATAGTGGGTGCAGCCAAGTACTAAGGCGCCAAGCTCTGCTTCCTTTAGGCCACTCAAATACTGTTCGGCGACCAGGCGGGCAACATCACTTTCACCCCAACCTTCCTCAGCAAGTGGAACAAACAAAGGACACGCGCGCTCGATTACCACAATGGAAGGATCCGATCTGGCGATGGCTTCAGCATAAGCGCCACTCTGCACCGTGGCTTCGGTTGCTATCACCGCAACTTTCTTCCCGTTTGCAATTTTTGCAGCGGCCCTCGCGCCTGGTCCAATCACGCCAACCACCGTCACGCCTACCGCCGCGCGAATGGCCGGCAACGCCAGCGCCGACGCCGTGTTGCAAGCTACCACCAGCAGCTTGATGCCGTGTGCTTCAAGAAACCTGGAGTTTTCAATTGCGTAACGCTCGACCGTGGAAAGTGATTTGGTGCCATAGGGCACGCGCGCAGTGTCGCCCAGGTAAACGAAATGCTCGTTGGGAAGACGCTCGTGCAAGGCGCGATAGACGGTGAGTCCACCTACGCCGCTGTCAAAGATGCCGATGGGCAATGAATTTCGGATTTCGGATTTCGGATTTCGGATTTGAGAATTCACTAAGTCGATGCTGCTCGGATGCAGGAGTCAGATTTCAAATCCGCATTTCGAAATCCGAAATCCGAAATTCAAAGATTGGTGGAGGCGCCGAGAATTGAACTCGGATCCAAGAGAAGACCCCGAAAGACTCTACATGCTTAGTCGCTTCTCTTTCCCAACCGTCAAGCGGCTGGTTGTTCGCTTTGCATCGAGTAAGTGAAGTGACAAGACCTCGATGAAGGCTAGTCCGACTTTAGTCTCGCCCCACCCTACGGACCGAAAGGTGGGACCAGCTTATCTGCGTGACATCTCCCTCCGCGCGCATAAGCAACTTGCGGTGAGACGCTCACTGCTAATTAGGCAGCGAGAGCCAATTCATTGTTATTGGCAATTGTTTTTTCCCTACGCTTTTTAACGAGCTGCATAGAGTAGCCCGGCATGGCATCCGTCGGTCGCCCAAACCCCTGTCGAAGCCTGTCGCCCCCGTTTGCATGATGATTATAAGGGAAGCGGCGCGAGATGTCAGGTTGACTGGCAGGTCTCCTGAATGATCCGCAGGCCTTCTGCACATCAGGCGGCTGAGCCGCATGGCCGCTCGTTGCCGCTATTCCGTTAAGCTATAATCCTTGCCGTCAATGCGGGCGAAGTTGGGCACTGTGGGAACCCACGTTGGCCGCAGACTCGTCCTGAAGGAAATTGTATAAGAGGTCTAATCTTATGGCTGCAAAATCGCCTGATTCCAAGTTGAAAGCATATTCTCCCAAAGCCATCGTTACCGCGCCGCCCGAAAAGCGCCGGCAGCTGCTGCGTCGGTTCTGGTTCCCCGCAGTTTTGTTCCTGGCCCTCGCGGCCGGCGGCTTGACCGGAATTATTGCCGCCTATGAGCTCAACTACTCCCGCGCTGCCAACGAAGTCGCTGCATTGGCGACATATCGGCCGAGCGTAGTCACGCGCGTTTATGCAGACGATGGCGAAACTGTAATCGGCGAGTTTGCGCTCGAGAAAAGAATCCCGCTCAAGTACGACGAAATTCCGCCAGTCATGAAAAACGCGATCCTCGCTGTCGAGGATGCGCGCTTTTACGACCACGTCGGTATCGATCCCATTCGCATCATTGGCGCCACCTGGAAGAATCTGACGAGCGACAAGGTTGAAGGTGGTTCGACGCTGACGCAGCAGCTCGCAAAGAACTTGTTCCTCTCCAAAGAGCAGACGCTCAAACGCAAGGTGAATGAGTGGGCGCTGGCGCTTCAGATCGAGCGCTACTACACCAAGAATCAGATCATGGAGCTTTACGCGAACCACATCTTTCTTGGCGCCAATGCCTACGGCGTGGAAGCAGGCGCGGAAACCTACTTCGGAAAACAAGCGAAGGACCTGACGATTGGCGAAGCTGCACTACTCGCCGGCGTTCCTAAAGCGCCGAGCGAATATTCGCCGACGTCAAATCCGGTGCGGGCCAAAGAGCGACGCGATCTGGTGCTGGACCTGATGGCGAAGAATGGTTTCGCAAATCAGGCGGAAGTGGATGCGGCCAAAGCGAAACCAATTCAATTGGCCGACACCGCTTACTATCAGTCGCAACCGAAGTCGAGTGCGTTTGATTATCCAGTTGAGAATGTCAGGCAAGAGCTCGAGGACAAATACACAACGCGCGTGGCGCAGGGCGGTCTGTCTGTCTACACGACTATCAACGTCGAAGCACAGAAGCGCGCGTATGAAGTCTTGCGCGCCGGTTTGCGGAACTACGACAAGACACATAGTGGCTGGCGCTCAAGCTACAAGATAATTCTCACCGCGGCGAACAATGGTCAGGGTCCGCCAACCACACAGGAACTCAACAACTATAAAGATCCCGACTGGTATGGAAACGATTATCACGAGGGACGTTTCCTGTCAGGACTGGTAACAAAAGTAGATCGCGCCAGGAATGAAGCAACGATCCGTTTTGGCAACTACACCGCTACTGTCGGTGCAGCGGATATGGGTTGGTCCAAGCGTAGTCCCAGCACCGAGTTGAAGGCTGGGTATCTTTCCGAGTTTGAAATTAAGGAAGTCGATCAGAAGAGCCGCCGCCTGAAAGTTGCCCTATCTCAGGTGCCGGGAGTGGCCGGAGCGATGATGACGCTGAACGCCAAGACCGGCGAGGTCGTCACCATGATCGGTGGTTACGATTTTTACAGCGCCAGCAAATTTAACAACGCGACGCAGGCCTACCGGCAAACCGGTTCCTGCTTCAAGCCGTTCATCTATACCGCCGCAGTCGAATGGGGCATGACACCGGACACGACGGTCAGCGGCGCGCCCATCAAAGTCGGCAGTTGGGAACCGCACAACTACGACGGTTCCCTGGGGAGTGGCGACATGCCGCTGAAGATGGCGCTCGCGAAGTCGATGAATATCTGCGCGGTCCACCTACTGCAAACAGTTGGCATTCAAACAGGCGCGCAGATGGTCCGGCGGTTTGGTATCAAAGTGCCAATGGCGCCTTACCTTCCTTCAGCGCTTGGCGCGACTGAGGTGCCGCTCGATCAAATGGTTTCCGCCTACTCCGCCTTTCCCAACAAAGGCATTCGCGTTGAGCCGCACCTCGTGCGCCGCGTGCTGGATCGCGATGGCGCCGTGCTCGAAGAGTGGGAGAAGACGACCTACAAAGTCGTTAATGAGTATGTCGCACTGACGATGGTTTCAATGATGCGCGGCGTGGTTCAGTTTGGCACTGCGACGGCGGCGAGTTCGCTCGGCGTGCCTGTGGCCGGAAAGACCGGCACGGTCAACGACCACACCGACGTTTGGTTCATCGGTTACACGCCGACTTATGTTACCGGCGTTTGGATGGGCTACCCGGGAAGAAAGAAACCGCTCGGCAATGACATGA
>JBDUAQ010000067.1:0-15265 GCA_040004575.1 bacterium | reverse complement strand
ACCTGATTCAACAAGCGAAATTATGTTCGAACGCTATACAGAAAAGGCGCGCCGGGTAATTTTCTTCGCTCGTTACGAAGCGTCGCAGTTTGGTGCTCCGGCCATCGAGCCCGAACATCTCTTGCTGGGACTGATGCGCGAGGACAAGACGTTGACCGGCCGCTTTTTCCCGCGGGCCCAGGTTTCAATCGAGTCAATCCGCAAAGAAATTGAAGGTCGCACTTTACTGCGCGAAAAGATTTCCACCTCAGTCGAACTGCCGCTGGCTCCGGAAACAAAACGAGTACTCGCCTACGCACACGAAGAAAGCGATCGCCTCCAGCACCGCCACATCGGCACTGAACATCTCCTGCTCGGCTTGCTTCGGGAAGACCGATCGATGGCCGCTGAGATTCTTTATGAACGCGGCCTGCGCCTGAATGCGGTGCGCGATGAGATTGCGCGGCAGTCGGGAGCAGACTCGCGCAGTTCGCAAAAGAAAGACACGCCGCACCTCGTTGAGTTTTCCCGCGATCTTACTGAGGATGCAGCCAACGACAAGCTCGATCCATTGATTGGTCGCGAAGCTGAGATTGAAAGAGTGGTGCAGATACTTTGCCGCCGCACCAAGAATAATCCGGTGTTGATTGGCGAACCGGGTGTGGGCAAGACGGCGATCGTTGAAGGGCTTGCGCAAAGGATAGTTCGTGGTGAGGTGCCTTCGTTCCTCGAGAACAAGCGCATCCTGTCGCTCGATCTTTCGTTGATAGTTGCCGGCACAAAATATCGCGGACAGTTTGAAGAGCGTCTGAAACAAATCATGCGCGAGTTGGTAGAGAACCCGCAGTACATCGTCTTTATCGATGAGCTTCACACGTTAGTTGGCGCCGGTTCGGCCGAGGGCTCACTTGATGCCGCCAACATTTTGAAGCCGGCACTGTCGCGCGGCGAACTTCAGTGCATCGGCGCCACGACGCCGGGAGAGTTTCGCAAATCGATTGAAAAGGATCGTTCGCTTGAGCGGCGCTTTCAGGCAGTAAAAGTTCCGCCACCCACGGAAGAAGAAGCGATTGAGATTCTCGACGGCGTGCGCGAGCGCTACGAGAGTTTCCACCAGGTTCGTTACACCGACGAAGCTTTGGAGGCGGCCGTTTACCAGTCTCATCGTTACATTCCCGACCGATTTTTACCCGACAAGGCGATCGATGTGATCGACGAAGCCGGCGCGCGCGTGAAACTCCGCGTTCGGCGGGAACAGGGAAACCTTTCAGACTGGAGCCAGATTAGCGACTGGTCGCAGGACCCCGACCTCGGCGTTTTAGGATCGAGTATTAACGAGGCAGAAGATGATGCGCTGGTGTCAGCGGAAGTTACCTGCGACGACATCGAAGAGGTCATAGCTCGCTGGACGGGCATCCCGATAACGTCTCTGAAAGAAGGCGAGACGCAAAAACTTTTGCGAATTGAACTCGAACTTCACGAGCGGGTTGTTTCGCAGCGCCCGGCCATCTCGGCGCTGGCCCGAGCCATTCGCCGATCGCGCGCCGGTTTGAAAAATCCGCTACGGCCCGTCGGCTCGTTCCTTTTCCTGGGACCAACCGGGGTAGGCAAGACTGAGGTAGCGCGTTCGTTGGCGCAGGTTCTGTTTGGCAGTGAGCGCTCCATGATTCGTTTCGATATGTCTGAGTTCATGGAGAAACATTCGGTGTCGAAGTTGATTGGATCGCCCCCGGGATACGTGGGACACGAAGAAGGTGGCCAGTTGACCGAACGGATCAAGCGATCGCCCTATTCCGTTTTGCTGTTTGATGAAATCGAAAAGGCGCACCCGGATATCTTTAACGTCCTGCTCCAGGTTTTTGAAGACGGAATTCTAACCGACGCTATCGGAAATACGGTTGACTTCAAAAACGCCATCATCATTATGACTTCAAACATCGGCGCGCGCTTCATTCAAAAGAAAGCCACGATGGGGTTCCAGGGAACGAACGACGCTTCGCGCGAGAAAATGGAAGAGATGGTCATGTCGTCAGTGCGGCAGACTTTCAATCCCGAGTTCATTAATCGCCTTGATGAGATAATTATTTTTGACGAACTGCTTAATCATGAACTGCTGGACGTAATTCAACTCCAGGTCGAACAGATCAATAAGACAATGTTGAGGCACGGGTTTGAAGTCAGGCTAACCGACGAAGCGAAGAAATGGATCGTGGATAAGACTTGTGCCGATCGCTCATATGGGGCTCGACCGTTGCGGCGCGCGCTGCAAAAGTACGTTGAAGATCCTCTTTCCGAAGCGTTGATTCAAGGGTACCTCGGAGACGCTTCGTTGATCGAAATGTTTCTCGATGGAGACGATCTCAACTATCGCCCGCTCGGCATTGAAGCACCCGACGATGCAATTCTGATCCATTGAGGCGTTCCGTTTGCCACGCCTGATTCCGAAATCCGCGTAAGAAGAGAAGGGCAAAGGCGAGAACCGGGCGGTCATCTACATTAGCCCCGTTTTCCTTTGCCTTTTTACTTTTGGCGCGCTGGTTCGGTATAATGCGCGACTTTGCTGGGTAAGCTTTGGCAGGTCTTGGCAACGAGACCATCGCACTTCGGAATCAAAGCGTTCCAAAGTCACTGAGATCGTGAAAAGCTCAGCCAGTAAGCGAGTTTTACCTTTATTTTTCGAAAAAGATAAATTTATACCTGTTTTTAGCTCCCCCGAAGTATCCGAGTTCCGGTAAGAAACCTCTGAGGGAAAAGGCGCTTATGCACTTATATCGCGGGCTTTTGCTCATATTTGTGAGCGGATTAGTCCTGCTGCATTCCATCTCCGTACCGCGCCCGGTTACCGCCCAGCAGAATCAACGCCTGGTCGAATCTGTAGACGTTTTGAATAACCGGCGTCTCAGAAAAGACGACATTCTTTACTACGTCCAGACCCGTCCCGGGGACCCCTTCAACGAACAGCAAGTCCAACGCGATCTTCAGGCAATTCTTGCCCTGGGTTTTTTTGATAAGACAGCCACGCGTGTTTACACGGAAGAAGGAGCGCGCGGTGGCGTGAACGTCATATTCGAAGTCAAAGAGCTGCCGATTATTCGTGACCTGCAATTTGAGGGCTTGAAGAGTGTGGCGGAATCAGATGTGCTCAAGGCCTTTCGCGAAAGGCGCGTGGGGGTTTCCAAGGAAAGCATCTACGATCCCGTGAAGGCCCGCGCCGCCATGCGCGTTCTGAAGGAATTGCTGGCCGCCAAGGGCCATCCAAATGCCACTATTACGCAAAGGACTGATGAAGTTTCTGCCACGTCGACAGCGCTTACATTCCTTATCAATGAAGGCGAGCGCGTGCGCGTTGTTGAGATCCAGTTTGAAGGCAATCAGATCTTCAGCGATGGAAAACTTCGCAGCCAAATGAAGTATGTGAAAGAGGCTGGACTGATAAGCCGGTTCAAAGGCATGGACATCCTCGATCGCGAAAAGTTGGATTTTGATCTGCGGCACGTCGACAACTACATGCGCTCGAAGGGTTATCTCCAGGCGCGCCACGGGGAACCGAGAGTTGAGGGAATAGGTAAACGACGTACCGGGTTTCCAATTTTGCCGCTTCCGTTTCTTTCCTCAGTTGATGAAGGTCTCCGCGTCACCGTTCCTATCATGGAGGGCCGCATCTATCGGATTGGCGAGATGAAGATCGAGGGCAATTCGATTTTCTCCGAGGATGCGATTAAGAACGTCATCGGGCTCGGCAAGGGCGACATCGCAAACGGTGAGAAGATCGGCAAGGCGCTGTTTGAGAATTTAAAGAAATACTACGGCCAGCAGGGTTTCATCGAGTACACGGCCGAACCGACGCCAACCTTCAAAGATAATCCACAAAAACCTGACGAAGGAATCGTCGATTTCGTGATCACTATCGAGGAAGGCAAGCAGTTTACCTTGCGCCGACTCGAGTTTATCGGGAACACGTTTACGCGCGACAACGTTCTGCGCCGCGAAGTGTTGCTGAATGAAGGTGACATCTATAACCAGTCAGCCTGGGAATACTCAATAATCAAACTCAACCAACTTGGTTACTTCGACCCCATTGACAAAGATAAAGATGCTGACTTCAAGACTAACGAAGAAGAAGCTACTGTTGACCTCAATTTGAAAGTGTCAGAACGGGGGCGACAACAGATTTCTTTCAACGGCGGTCTTTCGGGTATAGGTGGATCATTCTTCGGACTTGAGTATTCGACCAATAATCTTCTGGGCCGGGGTGAAATCCTTTCGCTCAATATGTCGGCAGGCAATCGGCAGAAATACGTCCAGTTCTCTTTCACGGAGCCTTACATTAAGAACCGTCCGATCACGGCCGGCTTCTCATTGTTTGGTTATACCCAGAAGTTCTTTGGTGAGGGGACATTTCTTTCTCAGAATCTCAATGCCCAGCGGGGCCTCTCCGGATCGCAGCTCGACTTCCTGAATGTCAGCGAAGAAAATCTCTTCACGCGCACTTCATATGGCGGCTCGCTTTTCGCGAGCGCCCCTCTCTCGGAGTTCTACCGCAAGCGACGCTTCACTCAGTTTTCACGCGTTGGCGCTTCCTACCAGTTTTCGACATCCAGCGTAAAGGATCCAGCAGTCAACCAGGGAAGCACTTGCGGCAATGGGGGCAATACGACCACGGCAACGAACCCACAATTCATTCCGGTGATTTATTGTCAGCCCAACATTATCACCAGCCGGATTACGGGGAGTTTCGCTTATGACACTCGTAATGCGAGCATCGACCCGACGTCGGGCAAGGAAATTTCGCTCCAAGTTGCCCTGGCCGGACTGGGTGGAGACGTTCGCACTTACCAGCCCACGCTTTCTTACACGCAGTTTAGACCCATGCGTAACAAGAAATCGGAACATCCCGACGTCTTTGGTTTCCGCATCCTTGCCGGGACGGTTGGCAGTTTCGCAACTTCCGCCAAGGTAAGGAATTCAAACTCCCTGGCTTTCGTTGATGGTGTGCCAATCTTCGAACGATTCTTTCTCGGCGACGAGTACACTATACGTGGTTATAACGTTCGCTCCATTACTCCGTATGCGCCGCTGGAAACGTTTATCACTTCCAAAAATGTGGTAGTTGCCGCAAACCCGACCGGGACTCCCGATGTCATTGTCGGACTGCCGGCAACGGCGACGGCCGTAGGCACATTTACCGGAATCACTGGCACAAATGTAGCGCGTATCTCAAATTCGTTTACGCCTATTGGCGCCGACACGCAGTTGCTGGGCAATTTCGAGTATCGCATCCCGGTAATAGGTAACACCGTTCAGTTAGCGGCCTTTGCTGATATCGGCTCCGCGTTCAATATCAGAAGCAAAAAGGATCAGTTTTTTAACAGCAATTTTCTTGATGATCAGCCCTTCCTGAGTTCAATAGGTTTTATTCAGTGTCCCAGAGCGGGTGGCTTTGCCCTCGCGAATCTATCGGCCCTGGCTGCGTGCAATGCCAACACAGATCTCGCAATCGTCTCCGGTATAACAGGGGTCCCGGGTTTGGTGATGCATGCCAATAACCTCGTAACCACAGCCGAACTCGATAACGCGCGTAACCTGGTTGGGTTTGATCCCTTTACCGGGTTGCCGTTTGGTTTCCAGCAAGTATTTTTGCGCGGCCAGACACAAACCAACACCGCGGTTCGCTTATCACAGGGTCTCTTCTCCAACTTTGGAGATTACCGGGCGAGTCTGGGAATGGAAGTCAGGGTGCAAGTACCGGTCATCAACGTGCCTTTTCGCTTAATCCTTGCGTATAATCCCAAAGCCAGGAGGGACCAGTTTATCAATGGTTCTCCTTTCACCTTTAATGAGAAAAAGAAAGTCTTTCGTTTCAGCGTGGGGCGCACCTTTTGATCACTTAGAGCCAACCACAACGGCGGTCTGAACAACTAACTGGGTTGACTAACCGCCTTTTATTTTGAAGGAGCAATACAAGAAGTTATGAAGATAGATCGTTTAGTAGTCGCTTTTGCATTCGCGCTTGCTCTGTGTGCGTCACCGATACTGGCGCAGCCAAAACCGGCAGCAACTGCCCCGGCGCAGACTGCCGCCCAAACCACTGTCGCAGTTCCAGAGAGTAAGATCGCGCTGATCTATTCAGACGCGTTTCTTGATGCCAAGACCGGCATCGCGCGCTTCGCTACGGTGGTGGCCGCCTTGAATCGTGAATTCCAACCGCGTCAGACAGAGTTGCAGCAGTTGCAGCAGAAAATCCAGGCACTGACTGACGACATTACCAAGACCGCGGCGGTGGCTGATCCCAGGACGCTGCAAACAAAGCAGGACCAGCTGGATCAGATGAAAAAGGATCTACAGCGCAAAGGTGAAGACGCCCAGGCTGCCTATGATCGACGCCGCAAGGAAATCTTCACGCCGCTTCAAGATGACATCGGCAAGGCGTTGGAAGTTTATGCCAAGGCGCACAACATCAATGTGATCATCGATGGCAGCCAGGTGCCGCTGGTCTACGCAGCCGACGCGCTCGATATCACCCGTGCTTTCATCAACGACTTCAACAGCAAGAATCCGGCAACCGCTGCGGTGACGACGCCGACACCGTAGCTTCCGGTCGGAGAAACGCTCATTCCAAGACGCGGGCGGCGGCGAGTTGATGCCGCGTCCCGCGTCTCTTTATTCCATCATGGAAATTATTCTCGACTCCCAAGCCATACAAGAGCTCCTGCCGCATCGTTTTCCCTTTCTTCTCGTTGACCGGATCATAGAGTTGGTGCCGCGAGAATTTATCGTCGGTCTCAAACAGGTCAGCATCAACGAGCCCTTTTTTCAGGGCCACTTTCCCGGCGCGCCTGTCATGCCCGGTGTGCTTGTCGTCGAAGCGCTGGCACAGGTGGGAGCCGTGTTGGCCTTGCGGGAAATTGAAGACCGCGACTCGAAGCTGGTTCTTTTTACCGGCATCCGGGAGGCACGCTTTCGCAAGCCTGTGGTGCCCGGCGACACGTTGAGGCTGGAAGTCACCGCCTTACGCATCGGATCGCGCGTGCAGCGGATGCGCGGTGAAGCTAAAGTCGAGGGCCAACTCGTTGCCGATGCCGATATCATGAGCATCATCGCGGACCGCGGCTCGGCGGTCTGAAACTAGGGTGAAAAGGGAAAACGGGGTAAATGGGAAACAAAATTCCGTTCCTTTTTCCCATTTCCCATTTCCCTTTTCCCCCATTGACGTTATGTCTGTAGCCGCGAAACCTAATAGCGTTCACCCTACTGCTGTAGTCAGTCCGCGCGCCCGGATCGGGACGGGTTGCTATATAGGCCCTTTCTCGATTGTTGGCGATGACGTGGAGTTGAAAGACGGCGTGCGGCTGGAGTCGCACGTGGTAGTCGATGGCCGCACCGTAATTGGCGAGGAGACGCGCGTGTTTCCGTTCGTTTCGATCGGCCTGCCGGCTCAGGATTTGAAGTACAAGGGCGAGCCCTCGGAAACGCACATCGGCCGGCGCAACCAAATCAGAGAGTTTGTAACAATCCATCGTGGCACCGCCGGCGGCGGAATGCTGACGCAGATTGGTGACGACTGCTTGCTGATGGCCCAGGCTCATGTAGCGCACGATTGCATACTCGGCGACGGCGTGATCATGGCAAATGCCGCCACGCTCGCGGGCCACGTAATCATCGAAGACAATGCGAACGTCGGAGCGTATTCAGGCGTGCATCAATTCTGTCGTGTCGGCAGAGAAGCTTATGTTGGTGGTTACTCGGTAGTGGTGAAGGACGCGCTGCCCTTTGCTCTGACGGTCGGCAATCATGCGCGTTGTTACGGTCTGAATACTACCGGCATGAAGCGCCGCGGCTATTCGGCTGAAGTCATCCAGTCGTTACATCGTGCCTTCCACCTGCTGCTTTCCTCCAAACTAAACACCTCCCAGGCGCTGGAAAGAATCGCGGAAGAAATCAAGGACTCGGCGGAAGTAAACGGACTGGTCGAGTTTATCAAGTCCTCAAGGCGGGGCGTCATTAAATAAGGATGAAGGATTCCGAAAAGGATGAAGGATGAAGGCGGAAGGGTGAAAATGAGGCAAGAGAGACATTTGCTATTCAAGAGAAAAGCAGCTTCCGCAAACCATTTTCCATTTGTCATTTGTCATTTCTCATTTCTTGTTCTTCATCCTTCATCCTTCATCCTCCATCCTTTCGGAATCCGTCATCCTTCAAATCATGCGCTACGGTCTAATCGCAGGTAACGGTCGGTTTCCCTTCATGGTCGTGGAAGGAGCACGGCGCGCCGGCGTCTCGCTTTCTGTCGCGGCTATACGCGAGGAAACTGATCCGGAGCTCGAGCGTGAAGTTGAGCGGCTAACCTGGGTCGGTATCGGCCAGCTTGGCAAGATGATTCGCTTCTTCAAAGGCGAAGGCGTAGAGCAGGCAATTATGGCCGGACAGGTCAAGCACGTGCAGATTTTTAGCCGAGCAGTGCCTGACGCGCGCATGTTGAAGATGCTGCTAAAGCTTCCGCGCCGCAACACCAACTCGCTGATCGGGGCGGTGGCCGCAGAACTTGCCAGTGAAGGTATCGACCTGATCGACTCCACGTATTTCCTTCAAGATCACTTGCCTGTCCCGGGAAATCTGACGAATCGTAAACCCAACGCAGCCGAGCGTGCCGACGTTGATTATGGCTCGGAGATCGCGCGCGAAATGGCGCGCCTCGATCTGGGACAAACGATTGTGGTGCGCGGTAAAGCCTGCGTGGCGATTGAGGCGATGGAAGGAACTGACGAGACTATCCGGCGGGCCGGCGAACTGCTGGGTCGTGGCAAACAAACACCGAAGCGGCTACGGCTCACCTCCGGCGCGCTGACAGTTTTGAAACTGTCAAAGCCGGATCAAGACATGAGATTTGATGTGCCGGTGATAGGAATACCGACGATCGAAGCGATGATTGCGGCCGGCGCGACCTGCTTGTGCATCAGCGCTGGCAAGACGCTAATGTTTGATCGCGAAGAACTGATTGCCCTCGCTAACAAACACAAACTCGCGATCGTGGCTGTCTAGCTTTGCTAGCTGGCCCGTAGTTCAGAGTTCAAGCTTTAGCTTGCCGGCCATCGAAATCACAAACTAAAGTTTGAACTCTGAACTACTTGACTCTAAGCCACCTTGTTCTTCGTCGTTCTCGACGGGTTCCTCGCGAACAGGCTTCCCCGGCACACGATATTCTTCGCTGACCCACTTGCCAAGATCGAGCAGCTTGCAGCGTTCCGAACAGAACGGGCGAAAGGGATTATCCTGCCACTCGACCTGTTTATTACAGGTAGGACACTTTTTCATGGCATCAGTAATTGCGAAAGATTAGTTGATTACCGAGACTGCGGTCGGGGGCAATAATCCTTCGGGTCGTTTCACGAGAATTCGTCGATTAACGAATTCGATCGTACCTTCACGGCGCATCGCGTTCAAGCGGACGGTGACGCTCTCGCGGGTGGACCCGACGATGGAAGCAATTTCGCGGTGTGGTAAGGGAATATCGATGAGTACGCCCGTTGACTCACGCACGCCATAGCGGTCGGAAAAATCAGCGAGCAAGCGATCAAGGCGAGCGGGAATAGCGTTGAGAGCAAAATCAGCAAGACGCCGTTCAGCGTTCTCCAGGCGATGCCCGATGAGCTGGAACGTATATTCGTGAAGCAATGGTTCACTTGCCATGCTGTGCTTATACTGGTCTGACGGAATCCGGAGCAGCGTGCAGCTCTCGTAAGCGACCGCCCAGTTTTCGCGACAGCTGGCCCTTGAGTAGAGCGCGGATTCGCCGAAGAGCGAGCCTTGGGGAAGAATATCGATCACCGCTTCGCGATCAGTGTGCGGCTCAATGCGGCAAAGCTTGATGCGCCCGCTCACGATGGCATACAAAGCGTCGGCCTGGTCGCCGGCGCGATAAACAAAGCGGCGGCGGCGAACGTCAAGCACCAGCGAGCTTTCAGCAAACTGAGAAACGGTTTGGTCGCTCAAGCTCGCACCAAACTTAAGTTGGCGAATAATCGTGGCCCGATCTGCTGCGGTTAAGTCTTGCGAGCGGCGCTGCGATTTTGATTTTTTATCAGTCTCAGTCATTGGGGTCTCTTATGGGGTCAGCGATCAGAAGGTAGAGTTAAATCGGATTAAGGTATAAAAATTATGCGAAGGTCTTACTCCCCTGGTACCCAATTTGACGCCGGCTAGATGTCTGGAAATGTAAGGAACCTGATGAACGGCCCGAGGCCTTAAACTACTTCAGCTATTGTTCAACGTCGACTGATGACTGTTAGGCGAGTTTACCGGGTATGCGGACAATTGCTGAATGCCGAACTCTAGCATGAAGCCTTTGGGCCGTGCAAGACTTACTGTCCGCGGCGGTCGAAATCTTAGGATGAACTCGGGGAGACTCTGGGACGTACGATAAAAGCATAGGACGATCCTATTACTACCATGGCTGATTACAAAGAAAAACTCGATGAGTGGCAAAAAACGGTGCGGCGGAAGGCTCGCGAGCTCGATGAGAAGTTTTCCCTTTCGGATCTCGTAGACGAAGGCTCGCGCGTTGCGGGTGAGGCCGCTAAACGCGGCGCTGAAACTCTATCGTCAGGCGCCGAGAAGCTGCGCGCTGAGGCCGAACGCCTGGCTGGTGACGGGGACCTTAGCAACACTGCCCGGCGAGCGGCCGATGAAGCGGTGCGTGGGGCGGAGAAGGCGGGAAAGATTATTCAGGATGCGGCAGGCGACGTCGGCAAGCAGGCCAGTAAAACGGCCGGCGAAGTATTCGACGACGCGAAGACTTACTACGATCGCGCTTCGCACTTCTATGAGACCAGCGCGAAAGTCACGCGTGCTTCGACCGCCGCGACCGCCGGCATCCTGAAGGCGCGCGAGTGGATCAAGGAAAACCCCGGCAAGGCGGCGCTGGTTTCTTTTTCACTCGTGGTGGGCGTGCGCATGGGCACGGCACTGCCTGGACTTGATGCCGTGTTGCTTGGCGCACATCCCCACTGGTTGACCCACTCCGCGCTGCCAATCTTTGGCGCGCGCAAGCTCAGCGAAAAGTTTAACGACTACATACGCAAGCAGGAGCAACTGATTGCTGACGGGCAACTCGACGAAGCTGAACGCAAGCGAGTGGAGTTTGCGCGCAATATGACCAAGTATGTGGGCGCGCCTCTGCTCGGAGCTGTTAGCTGTGCGGCTGGTGCTGTGATGTTTGCGCAAATACTGCAACCGGGAAGCGTGGTCGGCGCGCCGGTAAGTTGGTTGATAGGCGGGAATCCTTTTCTCGGCACCGTCTGGTTATTTGCGAACGGCGTGATCTGTTTCCACGAAGGCTACAAGTTCTTCATGATCGCGCTTGCGGATCAAGATGACGTCAACCGCGTCGTCCGCGAGATCAAGGGACTGCTGCCGGCTGCGGCGACGACTTGAGCGCAACAAAAGGAACTCTTTCTGTCGCGGACGCATCGTTTGTTATTACGTTATCGTAATCGGAAAAGGCACGAACGAGAGTGCGAAGACGATCAACGTAATGATCGCCACGATCGTTCGTCCACGGCCCAGCGGTTCCATCTCCTCAGGCGCTGGGTGGCGCACTTTCAACATGACCAGGAGCAGCACGGTGTAAAGAAAGCCGCTGGGGCTGCCGTGCCAAATGAATCCTAAGACAGACATCATTGCCACTGTGACAAACGCGACGCGCCCGATGATCTTGTGTGCGCGCTGGCCAAAGACTGCAAACGTTCCGTGCCCGCCATCGAGTTGACCAACCGGCATTAAGTTGAGACTTGTAACCAACAGTCCAAGCCACGCCGCCATGTAAAACGGATTCGGTAACGCATCTACAAGATCTGTGTTTGTTAGTTTCGCAATTATTTGGAACAGCAGCGGGTCGTTAAAGGTTATGCTTGGTCCAGCGCTCTGCAGTGCCGCAGTTTGCAGGTTCAGCAGTCCCGCTACCGCCACCGGTAAAAGCGCCACGAAACCTGCCAACGGGCCGGCCAGGCCAATGTCGAACAGCGCGCGACGCGAAGGGATCGGCGACTTCATTTTGATGAAAGCGCCAAACGTGCCCGCCAGAAAGAGTGGCGGCGCGGGAATGAAGAAAGGCAGCGTCGCTCTAACGCCGTAATAACGGCAAGCAAGATAATGTCCCATCTCATGAGCGGTTAGTATTGTCAGCAGCGCCGCGGAAAACGTGAGTCCGGATTTGAGCAGGTTGGGATCGGCCAGCGCCTGCCAGAGCAAGCTGGCTACAAGGCGGCGGTAGTATTCAGGAACATACAAAACGTAGCCAAGGATTCCGGACGCAGTCGGTTCCGTCACGTTCGCATCGGGAGCGGCGATCACAATTCCCGCGAAGGTTGTGGTGATGAAAGTAAGCAGGAAGAGGACGGAGTGCTTTATCCACTCGCGTCGGCTTGGACCAGCAGCTTGGCTTTCAATTACACGTTCACGCGCTGGAGCGAACGGTGGAACTGCCTGAACGTGTTCTGACACTGATGTTCGTTCGAAATTAAAGGCCAGAGTCCTGGACAAACGGTGTCCGCGGCCCTAGCCTCACAAAATTGGAACCGACTTGTAGCCTTACAAACTCTATTCTTCCGAGTCCGGCTCGGCGTCGATTTTCGCGTCGTCGCTAACTTGCAGGTCCTTGCCTGGTTTGAAACGAATTGTCTTGCCCGAAGGTATTGCCACTTCCTCGCCCGTGCGCGGATTCCGGCCCACGCCACGCTTGCGAGGCTTGACCACAAACACGCCGAAGCCGCGCAGTTCAATTCGTTCGCCGCGGGTCAGCGCGCCTTTCATCGAATGAAAGAGGGCATCCACAGCTTGCTCTGCTTTCATCTTAGGAACGCCGGTCTTTTCTGCCACGCGGTTGATGATGTCTAACTTGATCACGACTTTCTGCCTCCGTTCGAGCCACAGGGGAGATACTTTCGAGCCGAACTTGTAGGGAGCGATGATAGAGACGCGCGCAGAAGACTGTCAACCTTTGCGGCTGCCATCGCTGCTCGCGTGAGTCAGTTTTGCCCCGTATTCTGAGTTGAATATCACAGTCAACGCCAAGCAAATTGACGGCACTTAGGAGGTTTGACAAGCAACCATGCGAAAGCTAACCTCAATTACTGTCTTTGGCAGTTGACTTGCGGAAATTAACTGGAGGCAGGCTAGACATAACATGCTGGGAATCAGAACTCGTCGTCCACCGCCGTTTGGTGATATTCATATTAACGACGACAAAGACATTCAAATTCACCGGCCTGAAGACGCTTCTCGCAGCAGTCTCTGGGCGGAGGGTCGCTTGCTGCTCCGCGATCTTGTATTTGCCCTGATGATCGCGGCGCTGGTAGTTGTTTTTGTGGTGCAGCCGGTGAAAGTTGAAGGCACGTCAATGCTGCCGCGACTTCACGATGGCGAGCGCATCTTCGTTAACAAATTAATTTACTACGACGAGTATCGCTGGGCGCCGAAGATTGAACGGGGCGACATCGTGGTCTTTTGGTATCCGAACGATCCCTCCAAGAGCTACATCAAACGCGTAATTGGCTTGCCGGGAGAAACCGTAGAGGTGCGGGAAGGGACCGTGTACATCAACGGCGCCTCGCTTGAGGAGAAATATCTCGACCCAAAGGAGAACGTCTCGCCCGCGAGTCAGGCGCCGGTGCAGGTGAAACTAAACTATTACTTTGTGATGGGTGATAATCGCGACAATTCCAGCGACTCGCGAAGCTGGGGCTTGGTGCCGAAGAAGTATATCTACGGTAAGGCTTTGCTTCGTTACTGGCCGCCGAGCGCCGCGAGCTTGATTCGCCACGAAAACCTCACGCCGGTCGCGCCTCCTCCCGGCTACCATCCGGTCCAGGAGACATCGGACACCCCCGAGTGACGACGAATAGCAAACAGGATTTGAGAACTTGATTTGAAACCGCTCGACTGGCTACGGCTTCTCTTAATGATTTTTTACGCGCCAGCGCGTGGCCTGCGAGAAGTGCGTGACCGCGCACCGCTGGCAGCCATCGGGCTGATGGCTCTGGTTAGTCAGCTCATTTACCTCTTCGTATCGCAGTGGTTGGCCGGGAATCACGCTTTCATTGTCGCTAGTCCAGGTTTCGTAGTTCGCGTGCTTTTTCAAACAACGCTTTCACTGCTTCTGATTGCCGGTGTGTTGGTTCCCCTCATTGCGTTCGCAGCAAACATCTTTGAGCGCAGGGGCCGCTATAGTTTGTTGTTACAGCAGGAGTATGCCTCGCTGGCCTCAACCCTTCTTTACGCGTTGGTGATCGCCAATATAATCACCATCCCGGTTGCGCTCTTCTTTCACTTCAGCGGCATTCAGGCTTCATATGTCACACAGTCGCTGCAATCAGTTTCGCAAGTCCAGAGTTGGACTGCGCTGCCCACTGAATTTCGCGCTCAATTGCAGGTCACGCTCAGCGATCCCATCATCGTAGCTGCGAACCTGTTTCGCTCAATCAAACTATTTATCTTTCTCATCGGGGTTGTGCTCAGCGTGCGGGAAGTGTTTCGTATTTCGGCGCTGCGCGCTACCGCGATCTCACTGGTTAGCTTGTTGCTGGCTGTTTTCATCTCACCATTGTGGACTCTGCTGCTTAGTCCGATTTTGGCGTCCCCATTCCTGTTGCTGATACTCTTCATGCTTATCCGCGGGTACATCAGCGGCGTGTTGCGCACA
The DNA here is from genome assembly GCA_040004575.1 of bacterium. GTDB lineage: Bacteria > Acidobacteriota > Blastocatellia > Pyrinomonadales > Pyrinomonadaceae > PSRF01. The sequence goes on along the minus strand of JBDUAQ010000067.1, from coordinate 591 downwards.
CAACGTGCGCGTGAATCGTTCAAGCAAAACCTGGAAGCGGCCACGCTAAACCCTGCGGATGCGTCGGCCCATTACAATCTGGGACTGATCCATCAACAACGAGGTGAGCTTGAAGCAGCGCGCGAGCGGTTTGAGCGCGCGATTCAAATCGACGACGATGAGATTGACGCCCACTATCAACTTGGTCGTATCGCTTTGCAGCAGAAAAGATTCGCCGACGCGGTAAAAAACTTCGAGCAGGTTGTTGCGCGGGATCCGGCACACAGCCAGCACGAAATCTGGCGAGAAGTTGGCGCAACTTACATTGCCGCGGGCCAGTTTGAAGACGCTCGCGATGCGCTCGAACGGTTCCTCGAAAACCGGCCGTCCGATCCGGAAGCGCTTTACCTGATGGGCCGAGCGCACGCGGGTCTCGGGCATAACCGCGAAGCTGCCAGCTCGATGCAAGCCTGCATAGAAGCCGTCAAGACGGCGCCAGCTTACAAGTATCGCGCCGATAAGCGTTGGCTAAATGAGGCGCAGCAGTTTATAAAAAGTAGTCAGTAGACAAGTCCAACGTCGAAAGTCAGTCAAGCAGTTTAGCGTTCAACC
>JBDUAQ010000066.1:0-15471 GCA_040004575.1 bacterium | reverse complement strand
GAGGTCCAATGCCGATGCCAATTAGTGACGATTTGCTGGAAATACTCGCCTGCCCCGCCTGCAAAGCGAGCGTTGAACTGCAGGCCGATGGCAGTGGCTTAAAATGCGTGCAGTGCCGGCGCGTTTATCCCATCCGCGACGACATTCCAGTCATGCTCGTTGACGAAGCGACGATAGAGAACGGAAGCGAAACCGAACCACCGGAAAGAACTTGAACGGCCTCCTTTGAATAGTCTAAAGGACATAGTTGAATCGTCTCCCGAGCTACGCGGACTACAGATGCATGTCGTGCGCGGGGAAGACTCTCCACAACCGCTCGCCGCAGCACGTTGGGATTGGGAAAAGGTCGAACGAGTTCTCGTAGTTCGCGTGCGTTCCATCGGCGACACCGTGCTGACAACTCCGTCTCTCTTCGCGTTAAAACGATTTCTGCCGCACGCAAGCGTCGACATTTTGTTGGAAGACTGGGTCGCCCCCGTGCTCGACGGATTTCCACACGTGGACAATGTCATCACGCTCGAACGAAAGAGCACTTCCGCGCGCGCGCGTGTCGCCCGGCAGCTGCGCGCCAATAACTACGACGTCGTTTACAACCTGCACGGCGGCACAACGGCGACGCTGTTGACGCGCGCCACCGGAGCCAGGCATCGCGTAGGTTACGAGGCTTATCAATACGGGCGCTTGCACAATCACCTTTCACCTTCTTCGTCATTGCTTTGGGGACGCGACAAAACGCATTCAGTCGAGCAACAACTGGCGCTCGTCGGATGGACCGGCGTTCCGGTAAGCGATCGTCCACCAACCAAACTCGCCGTAACTCCGAAGGCAGCAGCCAACATTGCCGCACGGCTGGAAGGCGCTGGATTGATCGATGCGCCATTTGCGGTGATTCATCCGGCCGCAGCTTTCGCGACGAAGCAGTGGGCGGCCGACAAGTTTGGCCTTGTGGCCGAGGACGTGCGGAGCCGTGGTCTTGCAGTTGTTGCCATAACAACGGCAAATGAAAAACCAATTATCGACGAGATGAACAAAAACACGGCGACACCGGTTGAGGCTTTCACTGATCTATCTTTGCCGGAGGTAACGGCGCTAATGGCGCGCGCACGCTTGTTCATTGGAAACGACAGTGGCATTGCGCACATCGCCGCCGCAGTTGAAACGCCGTCCGTGGTCATCTTCGGCTCATCGAATACGGCCCACTGGCGTCCCTGGGCAAACGCGCCGGCTGAAGTTGTGCTGGAAGAGATGGAATGCCAGCCATGTCATGGTTACTTCTGCGAAAAGTTTGATGAACCGGAATGCATTAAACGCGTTCCGGTGGAACGCGTAATCGCGGCGACTGAGCGTGTGTTGAGAGAAAGTGCAACTACCTAACCGTTCTTGTCCTTAGGATGCCCCAACTAACCAAACAACGCGCCCAGGAGTTAATCAGCGCCATGCGCGATCGGAAGGTCGTCGTGCTCGGCGATGTGATGCTCGATGAATTTGTTTGGGGCGACGTCACTCGAATTTCTCCGGAGGCGCCAGTGCCGGTCGTGGATGTTCGGCGCGAGTCGATGCATCTTGGCGGCGCGGCGAATGTGCTCGCTAACGTTGTAGCGCTGGGCGCGCAAGCATGCGTTGTTGGCGTTGTTGGAAACGACTCCGCCGGCGAACGCTTGCGGGCGAGTCTGAAGGAAGCTAGCCCGTTACAGCCGGATGATTACCTCGTAGTTGACTCGGGCCGTCCGTCAACAACCAAGACCCGCATCATCGCGCACAATCAACTCGTGGTGCGCGCCGATCGCGAAGAGCGTCGTCCGGTCAACGGTGCAACTGAGAAAAATATTCTCGATTCGCTGACCCAGGCCCTTCAGGATGCAGATGCGTTCGTCGTTTCTGACTACGACAAAGGCGTGATCACAGCGCACATTCTTGGCGAGATCCTGCCGTCAGCTTACGCGCGCGTGCCGGTGCTGATTGATCCCAAGATTCGAAACTTTTCACACTACAGGCCAGCTTCTCTGATAACCCCAAACCATCACGAGGCGCTCAGAATGACGAATCTCGAAGAAGACTCGGACGAGGGACTCCATCAGGCAGCCCGGCTTATTCGCGAGAAACTCGGTTGCGATGCGGTGCTGATCACGCGCGGTGATCGCGGGATAATGTTGTTGGAAGGCAATGAGGAGCCGGTGTTCGTGGAAACGGCGGCGCGCGAAGTTTATGATGTCACCGGCGCGGGCGATACCGTAATCGCTACGCTGGCGGCTGCGCTCGCAGCAGGAGCAACGATGCTGGAGGCCGCGAACCTGGCGAACCACGCTGCGGGCATTGTTGTCGGTAAAGTGGGGACCGCGACCGCAAGCGCTGATGAATTATTAGCAAGTTTTGCGTAACGCAAACTGTTAGTTTGCGATCGTGCCGCGTAGCGGCAAGGTGAGTTTAGCCCGGCGTTTCAACGCCGGGATCGATATCATCAAGTCAGGTTTCGTCGCGTAGCGACGATTGAAAGGTTATCTCAGGGCGGCGCTACGCGACGCGAAACTTTAGCTAGCCCGCTTTTCCCGAAGTTGAAACGCTGGGCTAAGGTCATCTCGACGCTACGCGTCGGCATAGAATCCATGATTGGCAAGTCGCTCAACAATTACAAGATTCTCGAAAAGCTCGGCGTGGGCGGGCAAGGCACCGTTTACAAAGCTACCGACGGCAAACTCGGCCGCACTGTCGTAGTGAAAGTTTTGCCGACCGAACTCACCGCACGAGAAGCAAACCTTCGTCGCTTTGAACGCGAAGCGCGGCTGGCCTCATCTCTCGATCATCCCAACATCTGCACCATCTTCGATCTCGACGAAGCTGAAGGTCACCACTTCATCGCCATGCAATACGTTGAAGGACGCAACGTGCGGCAGTTGGTGAACGGACATCCGCTGGAATTGAAGAGCACGTTGTTAATTGCCATTCAGGTCGCGGACGCGCTCGCAGCGGCGCACGCAAGGGACATAATTCATCGCGACATTAAATCGGGCAATGTGATGGTCACGCCTTCGGGCCAGGTAAAGATTTTGGATTTTGGTCTGGCAAAGTTGCTGGACGACACGGATGACAGCTCGAAGTCTACGATTCATCGCACCGACTTAACCGAAGTGGGTGTTCCCTACGGCACGGCTACTTACGCGGCGCCCGAGCAGGCGCGTGGCGATCGCGTTGATAAACGCGCCGACATTTTTTCAACCGGCGTGCTGCTCTACGAGATGCTAACCGGCACGTGGCCGTTTCGCGGCAACACGACGATTGATGTGCGACACGCGGTGCTTCACGATCAGCCTGTTCCGGTTCAGGACCTCCGCAAAGAACCCATTCCCGCGACCCTGCAAAAAATTCTGGATCGCTGTTTGGCAAAAGAACCGCGGGATCGTTATCAGAAAATGGAAGAACTGCGCGACGATCTGCGCGGTGTGTTGCAGGAGGTTTCCTCTTCCGAAAGCAGCGGCCAGGCATTTACGAGTGTCGTGCCGGAACCGGCGCGCCACCTGGCCGGCGAAAGCAAAGTATCGAAGGCAATGCGATGGTTGAAGGGTAAGTCGAAATCAGAATCAACTTCCGCGCCCGGCGGCGTGACTCCCACCAAGCCCACCATTCATGAGACCCCGTTTACTACCGTTGCCGATCCTGAGAAGAAGAGTTTAGCCATCCTTTGTTTCCGCAATCTGAGCAACGATCCGGCCTCGAGCTTTTATGAGTTTTCGCTCGCCGATGCTGTGATAACCGAACTGGCGCGCGTGCGTTCGCTGGTGGTGCGACCTTCGTCAGTGATTGCGAAGTATCAGGGCGGCCAGATGGACCCGGGTGACATTGGCAAAGAGTTGCGCGTCAACGCGGTGCTGACTGCGGGCTTCATTCACGCCGGCGGCCGCTTCCGCGTAACGGCACAACTGCTGGACGTCGGCTCAGGCGACATACTCTGGAGCGATCGGATCGATACCTCAACTGAGGACATCATCGCGGTACAGGACGAAATCGCGCAGCGAATCGTCGAGGGCCTGCGACTCGAACTGAGCCCGGCTGAGCAGGACGGCATCGCGAAACCTGCTACACAAAACCCAGCCGCCTACGAACAATACCTGCGCGGCCGCGATCTTTTCGCGCGCTTCATTTTCCGCACCATAGCCCAGGAAGACTGCGACGCTGCTATCGAACATTTCCAGCGCGCGATCGAGCTCGATCCCAACTTCGCGCTCGCGCTTGACGGCCTCGGCGCTTCTTACGTAAACAGAGTTTTCAAAGGCTTCGGCGGCGCTGAAGATTACGAACGCGCTGAAGTGGCGTTTACCAAGGCGCTCGCAATCGATCCTAAGTTGACCGAAGCGCGCATGCTAATGGTCTTCGTCTACCTCTGGCGCGGCGAGAAGCAGAAGGCACGCGAAGAGGTTGCGCGCGCGCGTCGCGAATCGCCAGATGAGCCTGTGGTCCACTTTGTTAAAGCGACGTTGCACCGGCTTGACGGCGAGTATGGTCGCGCGCTCCGCAGTTTTGATCGGTTGATGCGTCTCGATCCGGCCGCGCACGTGGTAGCCAGTTACAATCGCGCGCTGGTTTACATGTACATGGGAAACTTCGAGGAGACTAACCGGCAACTGGATCAGGCGGGCGATCCTGATAATCCACTCGTCAAAACTTTCCGGGCGCTCGCGTTGTATTACACCGGCCAAACAGATGCTGCCGCCGAGCTGATGCAACAAAATATCAACGAGCATCCAAACCTGCACGGCATTCGTCCGTTCATGGCGATGTTTTTGAGTGCGCAGGGTAAGCATGAAGAAGCGCGCGCACAGCTGACCAGCTCAGTAATCAGAAACGCGGAAGTTGATCCGGACATCGCCTACTCCGTGGCATCGGTTTACGCGCTGGAAGGCATGCGAACTGAAGCGCTGCAGTGGCTGGCACGCGCAATCGCGCTGGGAAATGAAAACCAACTCTGCTTTCAGAGCGATCCAAACTGGTCTTCACTGAGAGATGACCAGGAGTTTAAAAATCTGATGACTAAGGTTCGCGCCGCTCATGTAGCGCAGGCAGGCAAGGCTGCACCGAATCCTTAGATTTCCGATAGTCCGCATCTAATTAGCACCTCGCTTCAGCGAGGTGTTGAGGGACATTCTCGGATATTGAGCCGTTTCAACGGCTTCTCATCAAACCGTTGAAACGGTTACTGATTTTGGCCGTCTCCCGGTTCACCTCGCTGAAGCGAGGTGTTAATGAGAGACCGAATATTCAACCTAATCCGTTCTGATCGATTCGCAACAAGCAATGATGTTTACTAAACCTCGGGCAGTCATCTTTTCCAACCTCGTCAGCTTTCTCTTGCTTTTTTCGCTGGTTCTAACCACCCTCCCGACGCTCGCTGCCCAGCAGACTCCACAACGTGAACGACGCGTCACCTCGGAGAGCGCGAAACCAACGCCGACGCCGAGTCCGTCCCCAACCCCGACTGTTAGTCCAGCCGAAACTCCCCAGCCTTCGCCTTCGCCAACTACGGACGTGGTGCAGATCAGGAAAGCTGCAACGACGCGAACGCTCGCCGAGTTGCAAGCACGCATTTACCAGGTATTACGAAGGCCGGAGTTGGCGCCGGCGATGGTGGGGATCAAGGTTACTTCGCTGGCAACAGGTCGCGTGCTCTTTGAGGAAAACGCAAACAAGCTCTTGCGGCCGGCCTCGAACATGAAACTCTACACCGTGGCGGCGGCGCTCGATCGATTGTCGCCTGATTATCGTTTTGTCACTTCCGTCTATGCCAACGAAAAGCCCAACGATAAAGGTGTAGTCAAAGGCGATCTCATCATCTACGGCCGTGGCGATCCGTCAATCGCCGCGCGGTTCCGCAACGGCGACTACTTCAAAGGCATTGACGATCTGGCCACACGCATCGCGGCGTCGGGCGTGAAGAAAGTTGAAGGCGATCTGGTCGGCGACGAAAGTTATTTCACTGGTCCCCAATATGGCAGCGGCTGGGAATGGGAAGATCTGCAGTGGTATTACGGCGCGGAAGTAAGCGCGCTCACGGTCAACGACAACGCGCTCGATTTGTTTGTTAAGCCTGGAGCGAAAGTCGGCGATGCGGCGGTGATAACAACTGGACCGCCCGATCCCTTGCTGCGGATCATTAACAAGGTCGTTACCGCCGAGAAAAAAACTAAGCGAGACCTGAATGCTTTTCGGGGACTGGCTGCCGACGAGTTGGAGATTACCGGATCGATTGCGCTTGACGACAAAGGTTATACCGGCGGCATTGGCATCTCTCATCCAGCGCTTGTGTTTGCCTACCTGCTGCGCGCGTCGCTCGCGCAACACGGCGTGACCATAAAAGGTAAGACACGAACGGTCGATGCTCGTCCGGCTGGCGGCTTTATCGTGCCGCCCTCGCTCAACCCGGCGGCTAATAATCATGGGATAGAGATTGCGAACATGCCCTCGGTTCCGTTTAGCGTAATCGCGGCGAATACACTAAAACCCAGCCAGAACCTTTACACAGAGATCATCCTGCGCACGCTCGGCACGGTAGTTCCGCGGGCTAACAATTCACCCAACATTGACCGCACCAGTGAAAGCGACGGCATCGAGGTGGTGAAAACATTTCTGAGGGAAGCTGGTCTGAATCCTTCCTCGCTGGTTTTGACTGACGGCTCCGGCCTTTCGCGCAACGACATGGTAACGGCCGAAGCGACGAGCCAGTTGCTGACTTACATGCACCGTCATCGTTACGCTTCCGTCTTTCGCGACGCGCTGCCGATCGCCGGCGTTGACGGCACGCTCAGAAATCGTTTCAAGGGCACGCCGGCAGAAAACAATCTGCGCGCCAAAACTGGAACGCTAAGCTCGGCATCGAGTCTGTCAGGTTATGTTCGCGACGCCGCCGGCGAAGAACTGGCGTTTTCGATAATGGTGAACAACTTTCCCGGAGACGCTGATGTGAGGGCGAACTGCATCGAGCCGATTGCCATTCTGCTGGCGTCATTCGCAGGGAGGCCGTAGTAACTAAATTAAGGAGGACCCCCAATGTCTATAGATCGACTTGTTCAGAGTTGGAGCGAAGTAAGGACTGGCCTGATCAACGAAGCTTCGCAGATTCCTGAAGAGAAGTTTTCCTTTCGCGCTACGCCAGAAACGCGCAGCGTGGCCGAGATCCTGCAGCACATTGTGCAGGCGCAAAAGGCGCTGGTTGGTGAAGCGTGCCGCGAGGATACCAACCTGATGCGCCAGTCCTTGGCCGATCACATCAACGAGTATGCTCCCGACGTTGCCGCAGTCACTGATAAGGTTGGCTTACTTGAGCTCTTGCGCAGCAGCATTGAGCCGGCGAAAGCCACTATCCTCGGCTACGGCGATGGGTTGCAGCAGAACATGCGGCGCTTCGATGGCAAGGAAGTAACGAAGTTTGATTTTCTAAACTTTGCCGTCGCCCATGAGATGTATCATCGCGGTCAACTAACTGTTTACGAGCGCCTGCTGGGAGTCGAACCCGCGCTCACCCAGTATTTCAACAAACGCTTCGCCGCGACCACAACGACGAACGATTAGCATGCCTCCCAGGTTTACCAAATTCCATGGCTTTGGCAACGACTACATCGTTATCGAGGCCAAAGATCTCGCGCTCGCGGGAGTCTCCGCGACCACCGAACTAGCAAAGTTCGCGCAGCGCATTTGCAATCGCCACTATGGCGCCGGAGGGGATGGCATCGCGGTCGTCAGTCCGTCCGAAGCCGCGGGCGCTGATTTTCATGTTCGCATTTTTAATCCGGACGGCAGCGAAGCATCGCTCTCCGGAAATGGAACCCGGTGCGCCGCTGCTTATCTCTACTACAAACAAATCTGGACAGCAGCAGAGCTGCGACTGAGTACGCGCGCGGGGATCAAGCTCTACACTCTTCGCGAGCAAACCGGCGGCCACTACGTGTTTGACTCTGAACTCGGCCAACCAAAGTTTGACTCGAATTTGATTCCCATGACCACGCCTGAGCCACTCGCGAAAGTCATCAACTATGAACTTGACGTGAGTGGCGAGTCGTTCCCCGTCACTGCATTGCAGATGGGAAATCCAAACTGCTGTATCTTCGTAAGAGATTTCAATGCGCTCGACTGGCGCCAAATCGGCAAAGCGATTGAGAGACACAAACAGTTTCCGGATCGCACCAATGTTGTCTTCGTACGCGTCGTTGATCGCAAGACGATTGAGTTGCGAATCTGGGAACGCGGCGTGGGCGAAACAGAAGCTTCGGGCACGTGTTCCTGCGCTGCCGCGGTGGCCGCAATGATCAAAGGCGAAACTGAAAGACTAGTTGACGTGCTGATGCCGGGTGGCCGCGCACGGATTCAATGGCGTGGAAACGGAGACGATGGCGAAGTTGTGATCACCGGCACCGCTGAAGTAATTTATGAAGGCGATTGGCTTGGTTAGCGGTTTAGTTCCAAGGCAATCGCCAAACTCCCCCATGACCTACCCCGCTGATTATTCTCGACGTCGCTCCCCTCGCGATCTAATTCCGGCTGCTCTTGTGCTGGCGCTACTGCTGTCGGCTTGTGGCGGCAGTGCGGTTTCCAAGGCGGAACGCGAGCGCGGCGCAAAAGAACCCGTCAACGCAGTTCCCGCGAGTCTTCGATTTTGGCTAGGCAATTCCCAGCGCAGCTTTTATGGCAGCGGTCCTTTGGGCGAAGGCCCACTGGAAATCGTTTGGGAGTTCGAAACCAGTTCCATCAGTGGCAGACTGCACCCTGATCCGTGGGGCGGTACCTCGTGGCCGGGACAGCCCTCCGTTGATGGTAACCGCGTCTACTTTCCTTCAGCAGATGGCAACTTGTATTGCGTCAACATTCAAGACGGCAGCGTCATCTGGAAGTTCAAAGCCAAAGACAGTTTCAAAGCGACGCCGACCGTCGTAGGCGATCGAATCATAGCCAGCGGCCTGGACCATCATGTCTATTGCCTCAACGCACGCGATGGCACTGTGATCTGGGATTACGAAACCGGGTTTGAAGTTGACGGCTCCGCAGCCGTGATTGACGGGCGCATTTACTTCGGCAGCGAAGACGGTTTTTTCTATTGCCTGAATCTCGCCGATGGTTCGCTCGTCTACAAGACCGAACGGCTCGGCTCGATGGAGGGCAGTTGCACGGCGGTTGACGGACGAATCTACGTTGGCACGGAGCAAGGCGATCTCTACTGTCTCAATCAAACTGACGGCAGCACTGTCTGGAAGGCGCGCATAGGCGCTGATTCGGACTCAACGCCGGCCGTGGCCGGAGGTTTAGTTTACACGGCTGCCGAGGACGGTTACGTTTATTGCTTCCGCCAGTCAAACGGAGAGCCGGTATGGAAATTCAAAGCTGACGGTGGGTTAAGCAAAAACTACGCGGAGCGAAGCGGGTTCTGGGCAAGCCCAATTGTCGTGAAGGATCGAATGTACATCGGCTCCAACAACGGCTATATGTATTGCCTGTCGGCCGAGAAAGGAGAAATCATTTGGCAGCAACTGATGAAGGCGCCTATCTGGGGCACGTCGCCGGTAGTCGATGGCCGCGTGGTGTTTGGCGATAAGATTGGTTGGATACACATGCTTTCGGCCGAGGACGGCAAGCCACTTGGTGAACTCAAGATCGGAGATAAGATCAACTCTACGCCCGCAGTGGTGGGTGGCCGGATCTACATTGGAGCGTTCAACGGCAAGCTACACTGTCTGAGCGCCAGGCCGAGCGGTTGGGAGAAAACTGAAGGTATGGGCGGATGACTAGTACATCGCTGATTTATCTGATCGACAACACGCTCGATGGTCAGGGCGCCAGCCCGCGCGAACTGCGCGCGGTACTCAGTCGCATGCGTGAGGAAGTGGAAGTGTTGACCGAACCCTTTCACTCAGTTTCCCTCAAACGCGTAAAGTCGCTTCGTCCTTCGCATATTATTCTGAGCGGGCAGAGTCATCCCTGGGCCCGATACTCTCCGGAATCGCTGGCCGGCGTTTTTGAAGTAATCAAAAAAGCAACGCAACCGATACTCGGCGTTTGCGGTGGGCACCAGCAAATCGCGTTAGCTTACGGATCGAAAATTGATCTAATGGCGCGGCTCGAGTCTGGCGAAGGATACGAAGGCGCCAAGCGCGAACGCGGCTACTTCCCGGTGGAGACTACCGGCAAAGGAATCTTCAAAGGCTTGCCGAAGGAAATCACTGTCTGGCATTCACATTTCGATGAGGTGAAGGAATTGCCTAAGGGCTTCCGGCGCACGGCCTGGAACGAGACCTGTCCTATTCAGGCGATGGAGCATACTGAGCGCCCTCTGTTCGGAGTGCAGTTCCATCCCGAACTTTTTGATGGCGAGCATCCTGACGGCCGGAAGATATTAGATAACTTCCTCAAACCCTAAGAAATCGCCCGTTTCGCGCATAAAATTCACCTCAATCCTCCGCAACGTACCGAAACGTTTCGGTCATATTTCTGGAATTTTTCTAACTCTAGACATTTCAGTAGTTATACAAATTGTTGGGGTTTTTTGAACTTTTTCGCCCATTTGGCAAGTGGACTCCCCCAACCTCGTGTGCTAGTTTCCTTTGCCGACAAGCGGAGGAGTATTACCCAGCTTGTTCTTCTTTAATTAGCACTACACTTGGGTTTTCAGCGCATGCATCAAGAATGCAAGCCCCCCAACTCTGGCCGACGTTGTTCCTAACTCCTTGGGCCGGAGGTCGAGTTCCAGGTAAGAACGGACTCGCGCAGAGCGCTGAGAGATTAATCACATCGGACAGGAGACCCGACCAATGAAAGCAATAATTAGTAGAAGCGCGATAATTGCATCTGTACTTCTAACAGGTTTGATAGTTTTTTCGGCCACACCTTCAATAGCAGACAGCCCTCTTTCAAAGGTACAACCACCAACGGAGAAGCAGAATCCGGCTGGGGCCATTGGTAAAGCTAAAACCGCAGGGGTTTCAACAACAGATACCGCTTCGGTTGAAGAACCCAAATCTCTCGTAGCTGCATCGCCGTATGTTGCAACCGCCTACAGTCTCAGGGGTAGAACCGCGAGTGGCCGGATGGTAAGCAGAGGTTTAATTGCGGCCGATCCTTCCGTGTTGCCGTTGGGTTCGCGGGTGAGATTGGACCACCCAGGTTATAGCGGGGAATACATCGTGGCCGACACTGGCGGCGCGATCCGCGGTCGCCGCATCGACATCTGGACGCCAACTTCCAGCGAGGCGATGCGTTTTGGCAGGCGTACGGTGAAGCTGACGGTGCTGAGCTATGGCGTCAAAAAGTCGAGACGAACTGCCAAAGGCTAAGAATTACTTCCTTGCGAATACCCGCGGCAGAAGGATAAACCTTCTGCCTTTTTTATTGTCGGAGAAACTTGGTGATCTCGAATAAACAACCGTGCCGCGGAGCGCCACCTGAGTTTAGCCCGGCGTTTCAACGCCGGGAGAGCTAGTCCCAAAGAACATTTCGTCGCGGATGATAATCTGACTTAACCCCCCGGCGTTGAAACGCCGGGCTAAACTCATTCGACGCTACGCGTCGAAATACTTGTTCGGTGAGCTTCTTAAGTCTTGACGCACAAGCCGTGTTACCATAATCGCGTAAATTAATTTCCAATTTGCTGGCGAGTAAGTCCGGACAACTATGCAGGTTTCCAGGCAGCCGTCTGAAAACAACAGAGAGATACCCGCAGCCGAACCGCTGGTTGAAGTGACGCGCGGCGGAATCACAGAGTCGCGGCATCGCGGCCACATCGTGGCAGTGGAACCCGATGGAACCATCACCTCATATCTCGGTGCACCCGAGACGGTCACTTATCTGCGTTCCTCGGCGAAACCACATCAGGCAATTCCGCTGGTGGCTTCCGGCGCTGCTGACCGCTTCGGCTTCACTGAAAAGGAGATTGCCCTCGCATGCGCTTCGCATAGCGGCGAACCAATTCATACCGAAGTTGCCGCGTCCATGCTCAGAAAGATTGGACTCGGACCAGAAGCTCTGAAATGTGGCGTGCATGAGCCATTTAGTCCCGAAGTAGCTCGTGAGCTGCGTGAAAAAGGTGAAGAGCCGAATGTGTTACAGAACAATTGCTCCGGCAAACACGCCGGCATGTTAGCTCTCGCCCTGTATCTTGGTGCACCCATTGAAACTTACGACGAACCCACGAATCCGGTGCAGCTCGCAATCGGCAAAACAGTCTCCCGCTTCTCGGGGATCGCGATTGAAAATGTCGCAGTCGGGACAGACGGTTGTGGCGTTCCGGTGTTTGGAATTACGGTCAAGGCAATGGCGCTAATGTACGCGCGGCTGGTTGCAACGCCGCCTGAGTTTGATAAAGACACGAAAAGCGCGTGCGCGCGTATCGTTTCAGCAATGACCACGTATCCGGAGTTGATCGGCGGAACTTCGGAGCGTCTTGACACGGAAATCATGCGGGCCGCGCCGGGCCGGCTGGTGTCGAAGGTGGGTGCGGAAGGCGTCTACACTGTCGGCGTCTTGCCCTGCAAAGATTGGCCGCGCGGCTTAGGACTCGCGCTCAAGATAGAAGATGGCGACGACCATCGCGCCCGGCCCACCGTCGTGATCGAATCGCTCAGGCAACTTGGCATACTCGCCGATGAATCGTTGGAAGCTGTGGCGCGTTACGCCTTTTTCCCGGTCCGCAACCGGCGTGGAGACGTAGTTGGAGAAGTGACGCCGGAGTTTAAGCTGAATCAGGCAGGGAACGCAGAAGGATAATCTATGGACGGCGCTGGAGTCTCACAATCAACTGCGGGAAACGGCGATCGCGAAAACGCGAGCGAGGAGGCTCCGCTTAATCCGCCGCCGCTGCGCGATGCCGGTGGGAACATCGACCTCGATTCCGTTCCCGATGTTATTCAATGGTTCCTCGATTTCGACCAACGCGTGGCGATCGTCAAACACCCAAACGTAGAGGAAGTGTTTCAGTGGAAGCAGGAAAACAGCCGCAGCCAGGGCGAGGTGGTTTTTGATTTCAAGCAGGCGCAGGACCGTCTCGCTATCGGGATCATCCAGGCGCTGGCCGAGCACAACACGGAGCGCGCGCTTCATTCCTGGATCAGTCAACTTCTCAACGCGCTCGACTCCGCGTCGAAGGCCAACGAAGCGGCCGCGGAAGCTTACAAACTCGATTTGACTGAAGGCGGCTCAGTGGTGAAGGAAGCAGAAAAAATTCCCTCCGCGCGCGGGCGTCACGACTTCCTGATCAACTGCTGGGTTGAAACACTCTGCACCGCCGAAGCGCGCGTGCTAGGCTGGCTTTATAAGGAATTCTACGGTAAGGCTTTTGCTCCATAGAACCGTGGCTCAAAGTCAGTACCACCTGCGATAGCGGGTGGGTTTACCTTCGTATGAACGACACTCTTCGCGCGCTCTTTCCGGTCACAGAGCGCGCTGTCTATTTAAACCACGCCGCGGTCTCGGCGCCGCCGACTCCAACCATCAATGCGATCAAATCGCAACTCGCGGACGTTTCCGAAAACGGCTCGGTACATTTTCGCAAGTGGCTGGCTGTTAAGGAGAGTGCGCGCCAGCTTGTTGCCGGGATGCTGGGCGCGCGCCCCGAACAGGTCGCCTTCATGCGCAACACTTCCGACGGGCTTTCGACCGTCGCGAATGGTCTTGACTGGCGTCCCGGTGACAACCTCGTAACTTTCCGTCATGAGTTTCCTTCCAATCTTTATCCGTGGCTGCGCATTCGCGATGCGCTGGGTGTGGAAGTGCGCGTTTGCGAAGAGCGCGAAGGTCGCGTCGACACGGATGAACTCATTCGGCTGATTGACAGCAAGACAAGGGTCGTGGCCATCAGCCAGGTTCAGTACGCTTCAGGTTTTCGCGCGGACCTCGAACGCATCGGGCGGGTCGCTCGCGCTCACGATGCGCTGCTGGTAGTCGACGTGATTCAGGCGTTGGGAGTGATTCCCATCGATGTGGAAGCGGAGCTCGTAGATGTCGCGGCCGGAGCTTGTCATAAGTGGTTGTTGACGCCGGAGGGTGTTGGGTTGCTGTATCTTTCCGCGCGGGCTCGCGAGCGTATTCAGCCGACACTCGTTGGTTGGACCAGCGTTCCGAATCCGGATGATTACGGCAACTACGAGCAGGGCTGGAACCAGGGAACGCTTGCCTGGGAGACTGGAACCGGGCCGGTCGCCCTTATGCATGGATTGGAAGCAAGCCTGAAGCTATTGAATGAGGTCGGGACTAGGCGCATCCAGTCCTATCTCGAAACACTTACCGACCACCTCTGCGAACAATTGCAAAACAAGGATTATCAAGTCATAAGCTCGCGGCGCTCCGGAGAGAAATCGCAGATCGTTTGCATTCGAAACACCGCGGGCTTGAGTTCAATGGACCTCTACGCCCACCTCAAAAAGAGAAACATCATTACTGCTCCGCGTGGTGACCGCCTGCGCATCTCGCCCCATTTTTACAACACGATCGAAGACATGAATGACCTGGTGAATGCCCTTCCGTAGTAGGACCAGCCGGGAGCGCGGGCATCTTGCCCGCAGGTTCTGTAAATCCGGAGATGATCGCCGCTAAGAAAGAGCGGGCAGGATGCCCGCGCTCCCGCATGGTCCTACCCAAGAGCGAGCGATTATCGTTCGCCAAGGCGAGGCGGTTGTATTGAAGATGTACGAAACTTTGTGCCGTGTCTGACCAGAGAATGCCCGACCCGCATTATTACTTAGGAAAAGTCCAAGTCCCATTCAAGGACCACAGCCGCAGGTAATTGGCACGCTCGTTGCCAAAGAGAAACCCGACAAGAAGGGTATAAAGAGTAAATCGGGTCAGCTTGAGATTGCTGTGAGTGGAAGCTTTGGGGGAGGCGTCCTCTCACGATTTGAAAGCGGGTGGTGGCTCTTTCGGGGGAACAGAGCTAACGCACGTAAGCAATCGAAGAGCAAACAATTGCGGTGCTGCTGATCAACGTCCTGACGGGGCTTGGGGGAGCTTCCCAGGAAAGATCAGCAGCCCGCATTATTTTTAAGAGCGGTAAATAGTAAATCGTGAATAGTAATAGTTGCTGCCTCGGATGCGCAGAACCATTTACTATTCACGATTTGCTGTTTACCGGCTTGATTAACGCCTAAGGAGCCGGGCCGGATCGCTTTCCGGAGTCAATTCATCCAGATTAAGCCGGAGCATCGCGTCGGAATCAGCATATGCGTCCCGCGCCCGCTGTTGCGCGCGCCGGAAACGAAACAACAGCGCGCCAAAGAAGCCGCCGACGGCCAGACAACTCATCAGCGCCAGACCGGAAGTCGTAACCACGTTAACAAAGACAGCCAGCGTAGTTTCAGTGAACTCTCGCGTAGCCTTTTCATAAGAAAAAGGATTCTCGCCGAGCCACTGGACCACCTGCTGATACTTTACCTGATCGATCAGTTGGTTAGCTGCTTGTTCGTTCGGCGCGTCGAAAACAAACACCGCATAATTGCCAACTCGACGATA
>JBDUAQ010000065.1:0-15482 GCA_040004575.1 bacterium | reverse complement strand
ACGCCGGAGTTGCAGTTTGTTCCACCGGCCACTGTCATCCTGAGGTGGTGCGGGCGATTCAGGAACAAGCGGCGCAACTCATCCACATGTGCGGCACGGATTATTATTATCGCCACATGCCGGCGCTCGCGAAAAAACTCGACGAGATCGTGCCGGTGAAATCGCCTACGCGAACTCACTTTGCAAACAGTGGCACCGAAGCAGTGGAGACTGCTTTGAAGCTTGCGATGCACGCCACCGGACGCGAAAAGTTCATCGCGTTCTTCAATAGTTTTCATGGACGCACGTTGGGCTCGCTGTCTCTCACTTCCTCACGCTCCGCACAGCGCTTAGGATTTAAACGCCAGGCGCTGGACGTGGTTCATCTGCCCTATCCAAACGAGTTTCGCAATCCGTTTCGCGCCGAGGATTGCGGCAACGGCGGCGCCGGACAAGGAGCGCTGAACTGGATCGAGGAACGCTTATTCAAAACTACAACACCGCCCGAGGAAGTCGCGGCGATCGTGGTTGAAGCAATGCAAGGTGAAGGCGGATACGTACCAGCGCCCAAGGACTTCTTAAAAGGATTGCGGCGGATTTGCGATGAGCACGGGATTCTTCTGATAGTTGACGAGGTGCAATCGGGAATGGGCCGCACCGGAAAAATGTTTGCATGCGAACACTACGATGTGCAGGCTGACATCGTAACGATTGCGAAAGGAATTGGTTCCGGATTGCCGATCGGCGTCTGCGTCGCGCGTGCTGATTTGATGGATTGGAAGCCGGGCGCGCATGCATCAACCTTCGGCGGCAATCCTGTTTGCATCGCGGCTGCTTTGAAGACGATTGAATTGCTCGAAGGCGGGTTGGTACAAAATAGTGCAGAGGTTGGTGCTTATCTGAAGACCGGTCTCAAGCGGCTGCAGCAGAAGTATGACTGCATTGGCGACGTGCGCGGTATGGGACTGATGATTGGCGTTGAATTCGTGGACGATCGCACATCCAACCAGGCAGCTCCCGAGTTGCGCGATCGCGTGGAGATTGCCTGCTTCGAACGAGGATTGATTATCCTCGGAGCGGGCGCCAACACGATTCGCTGGTCGCCGCCGTTGATACTGACGAAAGAAAATGTGGATGTCGCGTTAGAGATTTTTGATGACGCGATTGCTGCTTCGTTGTAAGTTTCGTCGCGGCTCTGCCGCCTGATGTGCGGAAAGGCTCCGCCTTTCCGTGACGGCTCTCCAATTCTTTTGAGGCTGCGCCTCTCTTTTCTATCGGAAGCGCAGCCTCAATCATTTATTGACTACCGGAAAGGCAGAGCCCTTCCCCACATCAGGCGGCAGAGCCGCGCACTAGTTTCGCAGCAATCTCACGCATGCGCGCGCGCAAGCGATCTTCATCAACAGTTGTGACGTGGCCATCGCGATAGACTTCCCTTCCCGCAACCACCGTTAGAGTTACATCACGTCCTGACGATGCAAAGACTAGCGTGTCGGCCGCAGCGTACGACGGAATCTGATGCGCAAAGTCGAGTGAGACGGCGGCGAAGTCTGCCTGCAAGCCTTCTTTAAGTTCACCAATTTGTACATCCGGACCGAGCGCACGCGCACCTCCCAGCGTGGCTGCGCGCAAGACATCCTCGCAGTTCAGGCTACGAGGTGCTTCACCAACTTCGCCGACCCGTTCGGAGCGCGCCAGCAACAATGCAAAGCGCGCTTCTTCCAACAGGTCGCAGGTGTTGTTGCTGGCTACAGAATCGCTGCCAAGTCCAACTGCAATTCCTTTCTCGACCATTTTCCCGAACGGTGCCACGCCGTGGCCGAGTTTGGCATTTGATTTCGGACAATGGGCAATGCGCGTCTCAGTTTTTTTAATCCTCTCAAGATCGACATCGTCAACATGAATGCAATGCGCCAGTAGCGGTTTCGTCTCAAGCACACCGCAATCGTGCAAGTATTGAATTGGCGAAACGCGGGGTGCGCGCCAGTCGATGCCGCGGCTGCGAAGTCCATCCGCAAACGGTCCGCTTCCGTCCCACAGGAGCGAAACCTCCATCCCGGTCTCCGCCGCATGCATCATCAACGGGAGCTTCGCCTCCAGAGCAAACCTGGAAATCATTCCCAACTGCTGAGCGCAGACTGTGTATGGCGCGTGCGGTGAAACCCCAAACTTAACCAGAGACGTTTCGCGTTCCTGTAGATTCGCAATCTTCGCTTTTAGCTTTTCAAAATTTTCATAGGCAAGTCGCGGGTCCGGGCCAAATGATTCCTGATAGACGATGCCGCGCAGCCCGACTTCACGGAGCGCATTCATGCTTTGCAACGCCGAGTCGCTCGCGTCAGCAACGCAGGTCACGCCGGCCCGCGCCGCTTCGCAGGCGCCCCAGGCAGCGGAGACGTTCAAGTCGTCAGCGGTCATTCGGTCAATTCGGGCCAGGGTAAGTTTTTTAAGCCAGGCGAAGAAGTCAGACTCTTCGTTTTCGAGGAAACCGCGCATCGCAGTGAGTTCAAGATGCGAATGCGCGTTGACTAAGCCGGGGATGACTGCAGACTCGCCAAGATCGCGGACTGTTGCTTCTGGATTTTGCTTGCGGAGAGTTGCGCTTGGGCCAACGGAAACAATTCGGTCGCCTGCCACAGCAATTGCGCCGTCGTCAATTGCCGGCGACGAGACGGGTAGAACCCAACGAGCGCAATAGAGTGTTGTCAGCAGCATTTGGCTCTAAGTATCCAAGACAAAGTCAGAACCGGGAGCGATAGCGACCGGGTCCGTGTAACTTCACAGGCAAGATCAAGGGACGGATGAACCCGGTCGCTATCGCTCCCGGTTCTGACTTTTATCCTGCGCCGGCCCTTTCAGTTTGCGGTAACGCTCAATGATTGAACTGACGTAGGCGCGCGTGGAAGGGATTTCGATCCGGTTGATGAATTCGTCTCCGGTCAACTGCGGCGCACCCTCCGCAACTTTGTTCCACTCCGTAGCTCTACTTGGCCCGGCATTATACGCGGCAATAACGCGCGGCTCCGGATCGGGAGTGTCACGATACTGCTCATAAATTTTTTCGAGATACCAGCAACCTATTTGAATGTTCCGCTCCGGGTCGCGCAACAAGCCGGCGGGACTCTGCGCCATCTGCCGTTCCAGATCGTGCATGCCGGTTTCTGCAGCCCACTCCCGTCCCACCGCCGGCGTGATCTGCATTAAGCCAATCTCGCCGTCCTTGCCCTTTTTCCAGGGGCTGAAATAAGTCTCCTCGTAAATAATGCTCCACACCAATGCCGGATCGAGTCGATAGACATTTGCCTGTCTGGCAATCAAGCCATCATAGCGATGAATCCAATACTGATTGAAGAAATACGAACCAAGAATTAAGGTGAGGACAATGAGGCTAACGACCAGGAAGCGTTTCATCAAGATAAGGGTAATGGGGGAAAAGGGGAATGCGTAAAGGGTAATAAGGCTAAATTACCTTTCCCCCTTACCCTTTTCCCCTTTTACCCAGTTCGCTCAGTTCCTTCGTTTTAGTTGCGCCCAGAAGTTGGCGGTTGAACAGGCGATGTCCACTCCTTCATAACGCGAACTCAGCGCCAACTCATCAAGCACATGACCCTGCAGCCAGATCTCAGCGTCAAGCATGACACCTGGCGCCAAGGCATCACCGCGCAGCGCGCGCTGGTTCACCAGAATTTCAAGATTCATCCTTTCAAGGTCCAGATGAATCCAGTAAAGGTCGCTACCGGAAAGCGGATTCCGGAGCGGCTTAAACGCGATGACGCGACCGGTTAGGCTCCAATCATTTTCATGAGCCGCGCGCGCCGGAGCGGCCTTCTCCAGCGGCATCCATCTGGTTTTCGCTGGGGCGCTGCGCACGCGGGCACGATACGCCAAACCGCAAAGTCCGACGTGAAGCTCTTCCGCGCCGAAACCTGCAGGCCCGACCTCTGTCAGGTTCTGCAATTCAAACAACACTTCGCAGTCTGCGCCCTCACGATAGCCGTGAATTATTGCCTCGCCCTCTTCGTCGTATTCGGTTAGTGCCCAGGGACTGATCGTTTGAATATAACGAGCCCGGAAGCCGGGGCGGCAGTCCGCATAAAAACGCTCTCCGCTTCCCGACTCATAAAGGACTGTCCACACCTCAAGCCCTTCACCTAACTTCCAGCAACGACCATGGAGCACGGCGCCGCGGCGATTGAGCTGCGTGGCTTCACCCTGATCGCCCGCGCGTTCGGCAAGGTAATTGAACGCCTTCTCGCTGGGCACCTCTAATCCGATTGTTTCAAACGCTGGGTTCATGAGTGGGTTAATCAGACTAAAGCAGGAGCCCTCGTTGACGGTCGGGCTTCTGCTGCTATCTCGACTTGCCGGCGCGCTTTTTCGGCCGCTCGGGCTCTTCCAGATCTTCTCGTATTTCGTCAGGCTGGGCGCGCGTGCGAAGGCCGCGAATGATTCGTTCCGGTCCGTGCTTCGGCTTGACGCCCGAACGGACCATCTCAGCGAAAAGGTCTACATCGTAGTCTACGTCGCGAGACATTTTCTCGCGAATCGCGTGCAACACTTCCAGGAATTTAGGACGGCGGTACAAAACTCAATTTACTTTCTCGGTCGCTTCCGAAACCAGAAACTCCGGCGTGACTATCATCGGCACATAAAACCCGGCGGCAGTATTAAACAAGCGAATGCGCGCTTGCCGGCGCACGTTTGCCAGGTGCCCGAAGTTCCACGTCACCAGATAATCGATTTTGTGACAGGAAGCGATCGCGACGTGCAGCGCATCAGCAATGTACTTGCGGTGGAATATCCCACGCGAGATGTAGCCGTCGGCCAGTATGGCCGCTTCTTCGGTCAGTTCCACCTGTTCGAGCGTCGCGGTCAGATTGAGGTAAGACGAGCGATGCGGCTCGCTGACCCGCTCGAGTTCCCGGTTAACCAGCGGCGAGATTACGGCGCGGTAGTCGGGCATTTCGTGTTCCCACCAGCGAATTGTCAGGTCACGACGAAAGGGCTCGCCGTTATCCAGATAGGCGCCAATCACAGAAGTTTCAAGATAGAGACTTTGCTTCATTGATAAAGGTGTTCTTCCGGCCTGGCGACATCCCCACTCTTTGCCTTCTGACCGAGTGGTTCCAACCGAATCAAGCCCCGCTGAAAATCAAACGAGACGCGGAAGTGGCGCAGGTAGTTGCCGCCGAGAATTCCCATTTGCGTGAAGCCCGCAGTTTCGTTTACCGGTTCCAGATCCAAAACAGCGGCGCTAATTCGCTCGCGCGTAAACGTGCCCAGCATGACCTTGGGCAAGAGTAGACTCTTAACGTCGTCAGCAATTCCCGCGGCGCCGTAGATTCTCATCCGCGTTGGTTCCAGATAGTTATCGAGATCCTCTTCCTTTGCCAGGCGTTCAGAAACGACCGTGACGGTGGCGCCGGTGTCGACTATGAAATTCAGCGGCTTTTCAATTCCTTCAAGATGAACCTCGCCACTGAGAAATCCACTCGCGGTTGTGCGGAGTGGGATCTCCAGGACACCGGGAGCCAGCGGCAGCACGCCATTCCTTGAGATCGGAACACCCCAAAGGTCCTTAGCGTTAGCCTCCGATGGCCGGCGCAACATGAAAACATTTTCCCCGTAGTCCA
The DNA here is from genome assembly GCA_040004575.1 of bacterium. Taxonomy (GTDB): domain Bacteria; phylum Acidobacteriota; class Blastocatellia; order Pyrinomonadales; family Pyrinomonadaceae; genus PSRF01. The sequence continues at coordinate 9,870 of JBDUAQ010000065.1, read as the reverse complement.
GCGAAGCGATGAACTTGGCGATCACTGAAAGACCGAGGTAGCCATCGACCGGCGTCTTCGTGTCATAGAAATGGCGAATGTAGACCGGCACACTCTCAACTCTGACATCACCAACATCGAGCGAGTCCAAAAACCCGTAAACGATCTCAAACTTGCCGGGGCCACCTACTGCTCGCGCTTGTCCGCCGCGGGCGACGACTCGGATACTCAACTTCTTCGCTGTCTCTTCCGAGATGACTGACATTCCCGAGCCTGTATCGAGAACGAAGCGCAGCGGCTCGCGGTTATTGTTGATTCGCACCTTTAAGATCGGTCGGCCATCAACCGATTCGAAGGGCATGGTAGTTTTGCTGTCACCGGCAAGAACATAAAGCGCGCCCTGCTTTCCCAGATAACGCAGAAAATCGATCAGGCCGCGGATGCGGTCGCGACGATCGACGTCGGTCTTGGGCGCAATGTCCAGGAACCTTTCGTAGGCATCTGCCGCCTCTTTGTATCGCTCGTTGCGAGCTGTTGCCTGTCCCAGGTCGAAAACGTAATCAGGTTCGCTCGAATCGAGACTGACGGCGCGCCGCAATCCCTTGATCGCCGAATCGAGACGATTCTCATAGAAATCAACCATCGCCAATCCGGCGACGGCCAACGCTTCATTCTCCTCGATACTCAACGAGGTGCGGAATTCTTCGACGGAAGTTCGAAAATCACCGGAAGCCAGAATGACAGCTCCCAACAGCGCATGAGCGCGCGAAGAAAGCGGGTCTGTCAGGATTACTCTGGCAGCATGGTCGTAGGCATCCTGGAGCAGCCTTTGCTTCAGCAACGCGAAGCTCAAACCAAGGCGGGCCTCTTTGTCGTGCGCGTCCTTCGCAAGCAGTTCACGAAATTGCTTTTCGGCAGTCTCATAATCACCATTCTTGAGAGCTTCATTTGCACGTTGTCGAGGCTTGCCATCGCCGGATGCCAGCGCCGCTCCGGACATCGCCAGGCAAATAAGAATGCCGGCAAGAAGTTTAATTGCCATCGGGGGGAGCCACCGCTTCGAGTTAAGAGTTTGCATGACCTCTACCTCTCCGCGTCGCGGAATGCTTTCAGAGTATCGAAATCAACTAATGGGGAGAACAACAATTTATTACTTCAAGACTTCGCCAGTTTTCATTGACCAAAGAACCAGATCAAGCTCATCAAAGTCAATCTTAATTTCGCGCGCAAACAATCTCAGCCTTTCTTCGGTTTCCAAATATCGCGCTCGCGTTGCCGGGGGCTTCGGTGCTTCAACCACTTTTAGATCCGTCAGACAACTCATCACATGCTTATCGAGAATGGCGTGTCCGAACAGCCCAATGTTTCGCAGGAAGTGACTCGACTCCTTGTATCCCAGTCCTTTGATGCGCTTTTCCCGGGCCAACCAATCGCGACGCTCAATCGGATCTGCAAAGCTTTGAAGCTTTTCGCGCAACGCCATATCGCAATGCTCACGCAAGTAGTTTCGCGTAACTACGATATAGCCCGGTCGCTCAACTGGAAAGCGATGTGCTCCGGCAGTTCTCAAGGCCAGCGTCATATCTTCGCGCTTGCCGTCCATTAGAAACGGTCTGATCGCTTCTACAGCACGGAACCCCATGCGCGCCGATGCTCCGGCAGTGAAGATACAAAAGACGAGTTCTTCCCAGAGTTGCTCGTCAGACGCTCGGTGCCACACTTCCTGAAACTGATCGAGGCGCGCGCGAATCTCTTTCCGGCGCGCCTTGTGTGTGGCCCGTATGTCTGCAACAACTACCGGCTTGCGGTTTGGTCTCACTGGATTGTCAATACTTGAGATTCTAGGTTTGCGCTTCTGGCGTTGTCAACGAGATCGGAGTTTTCCATTTTTGCTGTTGAGCGTAGCGAAGCTAGTCACACGTTCGACATCCTGAACGGGAACGACTGCATCAAAACAACCTCTCCTCCACGCGACTCTCCCGCGTCGTGATATTATTCTTCGTCGCTCGCTGCGAGAGCGACAACGGGGCCGCACGATATGGAAAGCAAAAACACATTGTCAAAGCTTGCTGGAAACATTTCCGCTGCTGCAATTCTTTTGCTTCTCTTCCAGGTCCCGCTTACGGCCCAGACACCGGCGAAGGAACAAAGCACGCCGCCTGCGGTTGCGACTCCGCAACAAAGTCAAACTCAGACCACGACTACCGAGGCTCCAGTCTATGGCCTGCAGGGTGTATTGATAGAAACGCTGGACGGAAGGATTGTTTCAGCGCAGGCGGTCGACCAGCCATTCAATCCCGCTTCGTCAGTCAAACTCGCTACCGCCCTCGTGGCGCTTCACAATTTCGGACCAACCTACCGGTTCACAACGGGGTTTTGGATTGACGGCTCCTTAGACAAAGCAAGCGGGCAAATCACAGGAAACCTGTATGTCACGGGCCGCGATCCATCATTTCACTATGAACACGCGGTGATGATTGCGCGACAGTTGAATAGCCTGGGAATTCGCAGCGTCTCCGGTAACCTGATTGTGGCGCCGGGATTTACGATGAACTTCAATTCGTCGGCGCACGGGTCGGGTGAATGGCTCTACGACACGCTGGATGCCACGCGGCGTTCCAGCGAGGCCATGCGCGCCTGGACCTACGAACGCACTGCGCTTGGCGATCTTTCCAGCCTGCAGACTGTTCCCAGCCTGGCGGTGATGGGCGAAGTGATGGTTGGCCCGGCCGCGCCTGGAGCGAGACTTTTGCTCACACACAGGTCGAGCAAGCTTACCGACGTGCTAAAGGTGCTGCTATGTTATTCGAACAATTTCATGGCCGAACGCATCGGCGACAGCCTCGGTGGTAAAGACGCGGTGATGCGCCAGTTGGTTACGTCTCTCGGAATTCCTGCAAGCGAAATTCAGCTCGCTTCACTAAGCGGTCTGGGCGTAAATCGCGTGACACCCCGCGCAATGATGAAAATCTTACGGGGCCTGCGCAGCGAACTACAGAAAAACAAACTATCACCGTCAGACATCATGCCGGTTGCCGGAATCGATCCGGGAACTTTGGAAGACCGCTTCACTGGTCCGGCGTGGCAAGGAAGTGTCATCGCCAAAACGGGCACACTCGTTAGAACCGACGGCGGTGCCAGTTCGCTCGTCGGTCAGATGCGAACAAAAAGCGGCGACACGTTGCTCTTCGTCATCATGAACCAACGCGGAAACGTTGTCAGGTTTCGATCAAATCAGGATTACCTGGTGATGCAAGTGCAGAACAGCCGTGGTGGACCGCAGGCTTTCAACTACAAACCGCTCACGCTGACAATGAGACTCGCGGATACCGAAAGTGTCTCCGGTTCGGGGAATGGCGAACCAGGTCCAACCCTACAAGCTCATCCCAATTCTCCCTGACAATAAGTGGTACAGCCATTCCTGCCTGTCGCGCTGTGGTGAAAGAGGATGCATATGGGAAACAGGACAGACAGGAATGTCTGTCTTACAAATGCGCCCCGCCGATCATGACGACCGGCGGGGCGCTTCACCGTCCAGCTTGCGCGCGTAGCGTGCGGCGCCGCGCACGAAGCGGACGATCTTTTGCACGGTCCTTGTAGGAGGGTCCGTGTGCGCCACTGGAAAACAAACTCAGGGCTTCCGGCGCAAGGATTCCTGTCTAAGTTAAAGGTCGAAACGCCCCCGGCTTTCCCGATCCCGCTACCGATCCCTCTCCAGATTTAAGCGTAAGTCTCTCGCGAGGCTGTGCCGCGGGTAGGAAGAGGCCTTCCGTTAGCGTCACTAAAAGTTACGAATTACTTGTGAGCGTTAGGAGCGTTGTAAGCAAACACGGGCTATTGCTGGAAGTAACTCGATGGTACGGGTGTTGCCAATACGGCTGCGGTGCTGACCAGCCGCGATTGGCAGCCTTCTAGATCGACCCACCTTTCGGCTCGCCTTAAGGAATGGAAATGGAAAACAAGTTAATGAATGAACATTCTGAATCGCCGTCGACCCATTTGTTGAGGACCGTGAACAACATTCGCGATGAAAGAGATCGGCGCCGTAACCGATCTGGAGGCTTCTCACTTATCGAGCTCTTGATTGTGGTAGTGATCGCGGCACTCCTAACTGCCATCGCTGTTCCTCAGATGGTCGCGCAGCGTCGTCTTACCCGCTCAGTTGGTGTTACTCGCCAAATCATGGCGCAAATGCGTTACGCACGGCAGTTGGCAATGTCGCAGCGTCAGGCAATTACGTTTCAATACGACACTGCGACTCAAACCATCAATATTATCGATCACAATAATGTTGATACGGTGGCGAATCCGACCAGTGGCATTGCCGTGCTGACGGCTGCAGGTTATCCAAGTACCGCTGGCAGCACTGTTATCGCAACCACATCGCTTGCTCAGGGCGGACTTACTAGTGGTGAGCTATCGTGGGGTATCCCGGCAAGCTTGCCTGGCTCGCCGACAACAGCCGATGGACTCGCCGTTCCAAATATCGCCACATCGAGTAACAAACTCAACGTCACGTTCCAGCGAGATGGGTCGGTCGTTGACGCAACTGGCAACCCTGTCGATCAAGCTCTCTTCATCTACAACAATTTAGCACCTAAAGCCACCGCTTCAGCAATCTCCGTTAGAGGCTCATCGGGTCGGGTAAAGATCTGGAGGTACAACAATGTGGACTCATATGTTGAATAGTCGCTCCCGGAAAAACACCAGGACAAATCGATCCGACGAAGGGGGCTTCACTTTGTTGGAAATGCTGGTCGCGATCGTGATCTTAACTATCGGCCTACTTGGCGTGGCTTCGGCAATAAGCTACGCCCTATTGGCCAGTAACCGAGGTCGCGGCGTCACGAATTCCAAGATGCTGGTTGTTTCGATTCTTGAACAGATGGAAACACTCAGGAACACCGAAGAATTATCGTTTGACGAGATCTCGAATACGCAACAGGTGGGCAGCACCTTTACAGGATTCCCTTATGCCGTCGGGGTATTTCGTCCCGTCTCAACAGTTCCGGGAGCTGACGGAATATTCGGGACTGATGATGATCTCAGGGTTGGCTCGGTAGACGATATGACCCTTGCGCGCCCTGGCGTGTCGCGTCAAATCAAGATTACAACTTTCCCAACTAATCCCTATCTCAAGAAAATCGAGGTGACTCTCCGCTATTCACCAAACGGCGGGGAAACCAAAGATCTGGTTGGCATCAGCTACCTGCAAGATAACTCCCACGGCACCTTTGTTCACTAAGGATTGAGGAAGCCACCAAGAGGAAGCGAATTGACTGGAGACCATATGCAACCGATTTCAAGACCGAATAATCAATCAGGCTTTTCCCTCATAGAGATGATTATCGCGATGATGGTGATGGTGATAGTGACAGCGGCGGTCGCCTCGCTAATGAAGAGCTCCGTGTCAATTTCGAATGCGACTTATGAATTGACCGATGCACAAGAGGGCCTAAGAAGCGCTCAGGAGTTCATAAATCGCGATCTCGTAAGCGCCGGTGATGGGCTGAAGACTATGACCTATATTCCGGTGACGACCACATTCGTTCAAAAGTATCTGTCCTTGAACCCGGTTCCTGATCCGGCTATGCCAAGTGGGGTAACCAATCTGGGAATTCTCACAACTGACAATGACGTTCCCGCCGACACAATAGTCTATGGACTCGATCCAAGCGTTCCGACCAGTCCCCTGGTAAAGGTTCGATCCAGCCCATCGCTCACCGATCGCCAGACGATTCTGGCAATAGACTCTAACTTCGTACCGATCTCCCTGGCAGCGGGCACGATTGACGGTACAGGCACCACAATCACCATCGCAGACGCCGACCGTACTAGATTCACGGCGGGCGAAATCTATTTTTTCACCTCATCGGTAGGTGGCACATTTGGAACGGTTACCAACGTCACCGATATCGCGGGCGTGAACTCGACCCTTACATTCGCGGCGGGATCTTCCAATGGCGATAAGTTTGGGCTGAACGTTACCGGAGCTGGTGGACGTATAAAAACGATCTCCAGCGGCGGCACATTGGCCACCACCCTCCAGAGAATGAAGATCATTCACTATTACATCGATACAAACGGACGGCTAGTGAGACGCGTGTTTGGTGTTAAAGGATCGGGATTCCGCGAAGCCGCTGTTGCCGACCATGTTACCAGCGTTCAGTTTGTCTACTCTTTGGGGCCGGATAGTGCGGGGAACGTTGTTCCGCCAGTTAACTGGCTTAGTACGTTGGCTCAGCAGATTGCAGTTCGTCAGGTTGAGGTGCGGGTCAACGTGGAAACGCCACACCCCCTGGAAAAGGGATTGCAGCCGGAGCTCTCATCAAGCACCAGCACCAGCGTACGCAACATGCAGTTTAGACAAGCCACGCAACCAAGGCCTTCACCGACCCCTTAATGTTCGATTTCAGCTTTCAAAGATTCCTGGGTTTTTACCTCTGAAGGAGAAGTTCGATGATCATAGCAAACGAGAAGTCACCAAGGTTCGCATCTCTGAAACGATCTCTGGCGAAGACAAACGAGAGGGGCGCGGCGCTGGCCGCCGCCATTCTCATGATGGGATTGCTAAGCGCCATCGCCATGACCGTATTGGCCGTGGTGCGAACCGAGACGCGTATTTCCGGCAGCGACTTGAAGCGAACACAGACTTTCTATGCCAGTGCCGCGGGAATCGAGAAGATGACCAACGACTTCAGCGGACTCTACCTGAAAACATCGCGTCCGACTGACGCTTCGGTAGCTGCCATCGCTGACCTCTATCCCACCGAGTTGGTCACAGAGGGTTTTACGTTTTCGCAAACTGCGGTTCCTGACGACCTAACTTTGGCGGCTCAGCGTGCCACTCAGGGACTCGTGGCGCCCGCACTACCGCAGGTAACGATGCCTAGTGATTCAGCGTTCAGCGGGCTTAACGCAACCGTTAAACCGTATACGCTTACCAGTACGGCGACTTACACGGACGGCACGCAGGTGACGCTGACTCGCAACATGAACAACTACCTAATCCCTCTGTTCCAATTCGGAATGTTCAGCGATGATGACATCGAGCTGCACCCGGGACCGCAATTCCTGTTCAACGGTCGGGTTCATGCGAATGGCAACATCTACGTGGCCGGTAACGTGAAGTTTCTAGAGAAGGTCACGAGCGCTCACGAAGTTCTATACGACACAATGCGCAACGGCGCGGCTCGTGGCTCAGTGAGCGCAGTATCTATGGCTGTAGGGCCGAGTGCGATCAATGTACCGCTCACTTATGGCAGCTTGAATGGCGGACCCAATATCGTGGGGCAAATTGCCGGACAACCAAACTATTTCCCCGATTCACCAAACGGTACGGTTTGGAATCCAGCCACTTTCGTCTGGAAGACCACCTCCGTCCAAACAGCAGACGGCACGAACAATAAGTTTGGTGGCCAATTATTGACGCGTTCGACAGGTGGCGCACCACTAACCCTGCCGATGCAACTTGACGGCAATTCCACTCGCGAGATTATTAAGCGCCGCCTGCCGAATGACAGCATTGCTGGCGCAACCACGCCGTCCGCGCTTAGCGTTTCGCGTTACCATACTGATGCTAAGATTCGTATTTTGATTGACGACGAAGGTGTGACAAATGATGTCGCCGGCCTCTATGGAACTCAGAACGGGGACGGAACCAACGCGCATGACGGCGTCTCCCTGTCGTCATTCGATCCGATGCCGCTGCCAAACGTGGCGACAAGCACGTCGATAACTGCCAACGGCGGCGGGCGGGCTTTGTGGCGCGTTAATGTGAATAATACCAGCTCCAGCAATAGCTACAGCGAGACTGCAACGCCGGCGACCTATCCACAGCAGCAAAATGGAGCTACTGGGGTCCAGGCCGATACTGTTCGTAGCGCGAGAGCCCCCGCGGTGAAGATTATTAGCAACGTCAACATCACGAGCATTACTGGCACCATTTATCTCCGAATCACCAGCAATTCACATGGATTCTCGAACGGCGATGTTGTCTATATTAGCGGAGCGGTGGGCGCGACGAACGCCAATGGCGAGTTTACGATCGGCAACGTGACCATTAACACCTTTACACTGAATACTCCCAGACCCACGACCCTTCCAACCGCCTACACGGCGAATTCTGCGACTGTCTATAAGCGCGTGAAATCCGCCAACGGAGCAGTCATTCCCTACGGCGCCGGACTCAGCGGACACATTCTGATTCAGATTGTCGATAGCAATGGAGTATGGCGCGATGTGACCAGAGAGATTCTTAGCATGGGTATGACCGTCGGTGAGCCAAATGCCATTGTGCAACTGCAACGGCCTTTATGGGCGGCGTTCACGCAGGGCAGCCGCGACGGCAGCACCCTCAGTACCACGCCAAATCCTATTCCTCTCAACGGCGACCCCGCATACTCCAATTGCCTAACCGATATAGTCAACAAAACGCACATCGCAGCGGACGGTCAGATCAAGGCTTCAGTGGTATCGTTAAATGATCCGGGTGGATATCTCACCGGCATCGTGGACGACACGGCCGCGGGTTCGCAGCCAGTCAGGTCCGATGTTCCGCCTGCGCTTAGCACTTCATCTTTTGCGTCGAGCATGTGGAACAGCATTGTGCCAATCAATGTCTACAACGTACGCGAAGGACGTCTTACTACCTCCAACGCAGCTCCCAATCTGACTTCCGATGCGAACCAGGTTTATGAGCGCGGCATAACTAATGTCGTCGAAATCAACATGAAAAACCTGGCTCGCTGGGTCGACGGTGTATACGACCAGAACCTCCTGGCGAGCACCAACGCCCTCAGCACTAACATCGCGAATCCTGACGGTTATGTTGTCTATATTTCAGACCGTCGCGGTGACAAGGTGAAAACGGTCTATCTTCGCGACCCTGCCACCGGTCTACCATCAACAACGGCGAGCCAGAGTACCAACGGGATGGCTGATAACGTCGATATCTATGGACCAAACGGCGTGATGGATAACGGCGAAGACGTTCAGACCACCGGCGTCGCAACGGGCACCGCCCTGGTAAAGGACACAGCCGAGTTGCCAGATCCCGCGGTCCTTGCCGGCACTTCCAATGCAACTGACTTTCCTACCAGAACGAACCGCGCGCTGAACGTTGCCGCGTGGAGCAATGCCTCGAACTACTTCCGGCGGTCGGTGCGCCTGTTCAATGCCGAAGACCTGCAAACCACCGGAGCCTCGGGCAAACTATCCACCACTTTGGGGATCACCATCTCGAGCGAGAATATGATCTACACGTGGGGTAACTACAACACCACCGGCATCAACGTGGCGCCCGCAGCCGGTACCTCGTCGGTCAATGATGCAACAGCGACCTCTCACTATATGCCCACGGCCACGGACCGGCAGGTGCCATCTTCCATTGTCGCGGACGCCTGGATCCCATTGTCCAAGACCTGGGCCGACAGTCTGACTGCTATATATCCCGACACCCCCACGGGCGCCAGCCGTCGGGCTGATAGGGTTGCATCAGGCAGCATCGCAGTCACAGATGAGACCTCAGTGCGAACGGGAATCATCGCCGGAAATAATTTGGGAGCATTAGCCGGACTGCCGGATGCAGGTAACACCGCATCTGGTGAATCTCGGCTAAACGGAGGCATGCATAATTTCCCGCGCTTTCTGGAGAGTTGGAACACCAGATTTAATTTTGTCGGAGCGCTGATACCGTTTTATCGCTCGACCCAGGCCCTGGGTCCGTACCACGCTGATTCCTTGATATACGGGGCCCCTGTGCGAAATTGGGCTTTTGACACTACTTTCATGAATCCTCTGCGACTGCCGCCAGGCACTCCGCAATTCCAACAGATCGAACCCACCGGTTTCCGACAGGTTCTTTAGAACGGAAGACTCGCCCGCGCGCCA
>JBDUAQ010000233.1:0-4567 GCA_040004575.1 bacterium | reverse complement strand
CTTCTGCAAACGGCGGCGCACTTCGAGCATCACGTCCTGTTGCGAGTAGTTTCCCTTGAAGGCGTTGAGCGGATGCCCATTCCTGGTCTCAGTCCAGAGCCGTCCTAAAGAAAAGGTGCGCTCCTCATGCGGCGCGATGCGCACGTAGGCGCCGCCCTGGTTCACGCCGCCAAGAAACGATCCGCCTGCGTTAGACAACACCAGGCGGACACCGGGCGTTGAAAGAATATCTTTCTCAATCGCCGCCATCGTTTCATTCATCACCGCGAGGTTCGTTCCTTCCGGGCCATTGACGCTCACTTCAAACTCCGCCTCGTCAACGTTTGTCGGAATGAACTCCTGCTTCACCGCGCGATAGAGCGGGACACTGGAAAATACTACTAGCAGCGCGAGCACTGAGACGGCCACGCGATGGCGCATCGCAAACGCGAGCATGATCGTGTAGGCCTTGTCGATCCATTTGTAAAATCCACTTCGCGAGCCGGGCGAATGGTGACCGCCGCCGGAGTCGGCGTCCTTCACGCGAATCAGTCGCGAGCTCATCATCGGTGTTAACGTAAACGACACTAGCAAGCTAACCAGGATCGCAACCGCGGCCGTGATGCCGAACTGATAGAGGAAACGTCCCGAGATTGACGACATGAAAGAGACGGGCAGGAAGATAACTACCAATGAAAGCGTGGTGGCCAACACGGCGAGGCCAATGTCCTTCGTCGCTTCTTTAGCGGCTTCTCTTGGTTCAATCCGTTTCTCTTCGATGAACCTGAAGATGTTTTCCAAAACAACGATCGCGTCGTCTATAACCACGCCGACCATCAAAACGAGCGCCAGCATCGTAACGCTGTTCAGCGTGAAATTCAGCGCGCGCATCATCCCGAACGTAGAGATTAACGAACAAGGAATTGCTACCGCCGCGATCAAAGTCGAACGCCAGGAGCGCATGAAAAGCAGCACTACGAGGCTAGCCAGGATGCTGCCAAGAATCAGGTGCTTCTGAATTTCGTGCAGCGCGGCTTCGATGTAGCGCGACTGGTCGCGAATCACTTCCATCTTCACATCGGCCGGCAGTTGACCGGAAATTCGCGGCAACTCTCGCTTGATCCCATTGATGACGTCGATAGTGTTCGCGCCAGACTGTCGCCGAATCTCCAACGTCACCGTCGGCACGCCGTTGAGCCGCGCCAAAGATCGTTGTTCCTTGGTTCCATCTTCCACGTGGCCCACATCCCGCAAACGAATTGGCGAGCCGTTCGCGTTGGCAATAACGAGATCCTCAAACGCGCGCGGAACCGTATAGCGTCCGAGTGTGCGCAACACCAGCTCTTCGCGACCGGTATTTACATTGCCGCCGGGGACATCCGCATTCTGTCGCGTCAATGCCGAGCGCACCGCAGTCACTGGAATTTGATAAGCAGCCAGCCGTTCTGCATCGATCCAAATATTGATGGCGCGATCGAGCCCGCCAACCGCGCGCACTTCGCCGACTCCGCTCACGCGCTCGAGTTGTACCCGAACGGTCTTGTCTCCGAGTTCGGTTAACTCGCGCAGCGAACGATCAGCCGAGAGCGATATCGTGACAACCGGAGTGCTGTCGTTATCAAATTTCTGCACCACCGGCGGCGTAGCGTCGTCAGGCAGATTTCGTCCGAGACTGTTAACGCGGTCGCGAACGTCTTGCGCGGCAGACTCGAGATTGCGATCGAGCTTGAAGGTGGCAATGATGATCGAAGTGCCCTGCCCCGAGATCGAGCGTAGTTCGTCGATGCCGTCAACGGTGTTAATGACCTCTTCGAGTTGCTGCGTTACAAGAGATTCAACTTCCTGAGGCGAGGCGCCGGGCAGGTTTGTGCGTACGCTGACAGTGGGCAGGTCGACGGAAGGAAAGCGATCGACTCCGAGCCGGAAAAAACTTGCCGCGCCGACCACGACCAACGACAGGACGATCATCGAGGCGAAGACCGGACGACGAATACAGATTTCGGCTAGCTTTTGCATGACAAATCGAACTTAGTACTTTGTGCTTTGTCCTTTGCTCTTTGGTCTTTGGTCTTGGGTCTTTGAGATTTGAAGAATCAGATCAGGTCGCGGACATCGACGTAAGACAAAATGCAAAGCACAAAGACCCAACTCGACAGTCCAATCTATTGCACGATTTCAACTGCCATCCCCGATTGCAGATTCCCCGGATCGACGATCACCTGATCACCCACGTTCACGCCCGATAGAATCTCAGTCGAGTCTGCGCTGCGCCTGCCGGTAGTAATTGGTTTCTCCAGCGCCTTGCCGTTTTGCACCACAATGACTTTTTCAATGCCGGCGAAAGTAACAATCGCGTTGTTGGGAACGGTCACCGCCATTTTCGCATCGTTGGTAACGATCTCAGCTTTGGCAAACGAGCCCGGCCGCAGACTACCGTCGTTCTGCACGTCAGCCTCGACCATCAACATGCGATTCTGCTGCGTTATCACCGGACTCAGACGCCGTATCTGGCCGATATAGACTTTCGCATCGCCTTCGACGCTGACCCGCACACTCTGTCCGAAGCGCACCGTGGCCGCGTCGCGCTCGGAAACCTGGGCCTGCAAACGGAGCGGATTCATCCGCACGATATCGACCACCGGCGCGCCTGCTGCGAGATACTCGCCCACGCTGGCGCGCTTCAATTGCACGATACCATCAATCGGTGCGTAGACTCCGGTGTCTGCAAGCTGTTGCCGCGCGAGCGCGAGTTCGGAGCGGCGTTGCGCGAGCACCGCCTGCCGATTCCTGATTTCTTCGAGCGCATCCTGATAACGGCTCTGCGCAACTTTGAACGCCGCATCGGCAGAATCGAAGTCGGCCTTCGCTACAATTCCCTGCTCCACCAGTTTCACCGCGCGCTCGCGATTGAGTCGAGCTTCGTCCAGTTGTGCTTTGGCTTGTCTTACGGTACCCGTCTGTTCGGCACTCACTTTATCGTCAGTGCCGTCGGGCGAAAGGCCAAGCCGCGCGCGCGCCTGGCCCAGAGCTGCCTCTGATTGTTGCACGCGAAGTTTGTAGTCGTTAGCTTCGATCTGCGCAATCATTTGTCCGCGCCTTACGACGCTGCCAAGGTCAACCGAAATTGAACTAAGGCGCCCAGCGACCTTCACACCGGCCGTGGTTTGATCGAAAGCAGCAAGCGTGCCGTTGGCAGTGACCGTTTCGCCGAAAGGTGTCTCTTCGACGCGAGCGGTTTTGACTTGTCGAGCTGCTTTGTTTTCACCGGGCCGGGTTTGCTGCGCCGAACCCTGGTATCCACTCTTGCAGGCTCCGCCAACAGATACGAGCACACAAAATAATAGTGCGGCGATAAACCGGATGGACTGCGGCCGACGAATGTGGGGCGAGGCGGTTTCCAACATGTTTCAGGTTCAGCATCTTAACCCAAGCAGTGGCGTGAGCGTAACAGCGATCAGGAGAATTAGCCGCAGATTTGCGCGAATAAACGAAGTCAGAACCCGGAGCGGTAGCGACGGGGTTTCGCTGGACGCAACAAGAACCCGGTCGCATCCACCACCCCACGCGGGCTGCCCGCGCGGGGACCCCGGTCCGCTCCCGGTTCTGACTTCCTTTCGCTACCCGCCGAAGCTCTTGCGGAAGAGATAGGACATTTTGATAAAGAAGGTGCGGCCGTTGCGCCTGAAGCCCGGCTCCAACTGGCCCGTGAACTGACTAAAGCCATTGCGGTTGAGGTCGTCGTTGTAGCCGACGTAAAGAGCGGTGCCGGGGTTTGGGGTCCAGCCAAGCAGAAACTGCGCCTTGATGTTCGACTCGATCGTTTCGTAATCGACGCGCGCACGCGCAAAGACGAAGCGCGAGAATTGATAGGTTGAACGCAACGTATAGATGTTGTCGTCAAACGCGACCAAGCCGGTATCGTTGCGGGTCTGCCGATTCTTGACGTAACTAAGCGAAAAGTTCAATTCATTGGTGGGCTGAAGTCCTGCACCCAACTCGACAGCCCAGAAGCTCCCAGGTCCTGGATCCAAAGGTGCGCTGCAAGCCGCCGCAAAAACGTTGTTCGCATCGGGACAAAGATTGTTGGCGATTGCCTGGCGCTGCGCAATTGCCGCCGGGCTCACGCGCGGAAACTTCGGTCCGCCGCCAAAATCAAGATCGAAGGAATTGGTAGAATGAAGCAAAAAGATCTCGAAATTGTACTTCTTGCTGGGCCGAGTGCCCGCGAAAAGATAGGGACTTGCCTGCTTTGTCGAACGCTCCGGGTCGGGCCCAAAAAAGGAACCCGCCTGCGTGGCGGTGCGCGCGGCGCCAAACTCTTCCTCAAACAATCGTTCGTAACTGCCCGTGAAGCCGAAGCCAACTTCACTCGAACGCTGCAACGAAAATTGTACTTGCGCTTCATCCTCCAAATTTTGCGAATGGCCCTGCCAGTCAAAATTCGTCCGGACGGAATTAAAAACGCGCCAATTGATTATTTTAGCTTTTGGTTTTGGTTCAGACCTATAGCTGATGAACAAGTCTTCGAAGTTGGTGTTGCGCCGGCGCGTAAAGCCGACGTCCGCACGATAATCCAGGGTACGTCCCT
>JBDUAQ010000232.1:0-4577 GCA_040004575.1 bacterium | reverse complement strand
TCAAGCTTTAGCTTGTCTTCCGCAGCAACCACAACCTAAAGGTTGAACTCTGAACTACTTGAATATTTGCGAACCGGGAATCACCTGGTTGGTGATGTTTTGGACAGGCCGAGCGCCGCCGCAGCGCAACGAACAAGCCACCACGGACCAACCAGCAAATACATCGGGTTCTTAAAGAAAGCGGGGCGATTTCCCTCGATGGCGTGGCCGATGAACTGAAGCGCCCAGCCAACTGCAAATAGCAACAACGCCCAACGCCAGTTGAAGAAAAACAACGGCAGCGCCACGACGATCATCGGGATGCCGATGCTGTGGCTCAGCCTGTTCAGCGGATGCTGATGCTTAGCTTTGTAATTTTCGATGAAGGATTCAGGCATTATTGTTGTGTAACGCAAGCTGTTGGTTTGCGGATTGTCGTTAACGCCAACGACGCAAACTAACAGTTTGCGTTACGAAGATCGAGCCCAAACATCAATAAAGATATCCATCGTTCCGCCGCAGACCATGCCTTCTTCGCTCGCTTCTTCCGCCGTTAAAGAAAAGTGATGTAAAGCAGATTTTCCCGAGCTCATCGCCTCGCGCGCTTCGGCCCAAACTTCGGCTTCGATACAACCGCCACCAACGGTCCCTGCGACTTCACCGCTTTCGAAGAACAACATCTTCGCGCCTCGTTGCTGCGGCGTTGAGCCACGCGTCTGTGCGACCGTGGCAATCACCACTCGTTCGCCACGTCCGTTCGCTTCGCTAATAGCGCGATAAAGATCCTGCTGTGCGATTGTGCCCATGAGCTTTTTGTAGGACAGGCATTCCTGCCTGTCCTTCTCTGTTTTCTTATTTGAACCGCTTAGACAACTGCACAGGCAGGAATGCCTGTCCTACTTATTCCGGCTTAGGCCGGCGCGCAGGTCGCGGCTCTGGCGTCGTTGCTCCCGAGGCGTCCTGATTTGCCTGTTGCTGCTCTATCTTCCGGCGCAAGGAATCTACTTCCGCATCAGCGGTTACCAGCGATTGTTCCAAACGGTCCCGGCTCGTTTCCAGTATTTTGATCTGGGCCAGGACACGGCCACGTTCACTTTCCAGTTGCCGGCGACGCGACTCGCGTGCCTCCTCCGGATGCACCGTCCCAAACCCGGTGGCATGTTCAATGTTTTCTGGTTTCAGTGCGTAATCAATCTGCTCAAGCTTCGCTTGTAAATCCGCCAGCTTGCTCTCAACGTCCACTTGTTGCGCACGCAAATTCTCGGCTCGCTGCTCGGCGCGCGTCAGGCGCTCCATATCGATAAGCGTGCGATCATTCTGCTGCATCTCCGTCAACTTATCGTTGAGCCTCTCAACCTGATTTGAAAGCTGGTTGATTGTCTGCTGCATGTCGTCGCCGGCAGGCTTTCTTGACGTGTTGCTCTTCTTCGGCGGCGCCGCATCTGTAGACTGGTCTGTTTCAGTCGCACTTTGATCCGCTGTACTGATGATTCTTTCGCTGTCCCCGGGCGTTTGTTCGGACCCCGGCGGCGCGATCGCCGGGTTGGTGACAACAGGCCTGACCACCGCCGGCCTTCTGGCGCGACGCGAGCGACGACGGCGACGTTGGGCGCTGGCGTCAATCACACAAAGGCCAACTAGAACGACTAAGCTCAGCAAAAGTGCCGTTTGACGAAGAAATCGATTCTGCATGACAAACTCCGTTAGATTATTCCTGCAACGCAACTTGCCCCAAGATACGCCCTTTCAAGAGATGCATTCAAGCGTCCGGCAAGCTGCCTGCAGCTTACACGGAAGACTTAGTGTCTGGTTCCGCAAACAAGCTTTGCTCTTCAGTCAAGGCTCGCGATAGTTTGGTCGAGTTGCGCCGCTCGCTGCGCAATATCAGCAATTCGCGCGCGCAGTTCGTCTACCTTTTCAGCGGGCGCACGTTCAGCGAACTGAGGATTGGCAAGCTGTGCCTCGAGCTTCGCTGCCTCAGCCGCAAGTTTTTCTTTCTCCTTACTCAGCCGCTGTCGCTCCTGTGCGAAATCTATCAAACCCGCCAGGGGGACAGCGACCTCCCCGCCGCCGACTAATACGGCCCGTGCCGAAGCACGCGGCGCATCGAGTTTTTCGCGGACTGAGACTTCAGACGCTCGAAGCAGCCTGATGATTGGGTTCGTATTCGCCGTATAAACGCCACGCAACTTTTCATCAGGCGCACCAATCAAAACAGTGATGGGCTCGCTCGGTTTGATCTGCATCTCTGAACGTATGTTACGCACGCGCGTGATCAAATCGATAAGTGCCTCCATCTCCCACTCCGTCGCATCACTGATCGAGTCCGCCTTCGGTTCAGGGTAAGCAGCCAGCATGATTGTCGGCTCGGCATCACGGTAAGCTGGGTGCAGCAAATGCTTGCCCGCACCGGGCAACTGTTGCCACAGTTCTTCCGTGATATAAGGCATAAACGGATGTAACAGTCGCAGGGCCTGCTCAAGCACTGATAGCAGTCGCGTGCGCGCGGCAGTTCTTTGCGGGCTGGCTCCCTCCGCGGTCACGTCTGCTTTGGTTAGCTCGATGTACCAGTCGCAGAAGTCGTCCCAGAAAAAGTGGTAGAGCGTTTGCACGGCTTCATGGAATTCATAACTTTCGAGCGACTTGCGCACGTCACGCGCTGTTCGGTTGAGACGCGAGAGTATCCAGCGATCATGAAGGGCTAATTCCGGCGAAGCATCCAAAGACTCAGGATCAACCGTCGCGCCTTCGGAGTTCATCAGAGCGAAGCGCGCCGCATTCCAAATCTTGTTGGCAAAGTTTCGATAACTTTCGACTTGCTTGTCGCTCCAGCGAATATCCGTGCTGCCTACCGAAGCGAGTTTCAGACGAGTGGCGTCCACGCCATACTTGTCAAATACCTCCAACGGATCGATGCCATTCATCTTCGTCTTCGACATGCGCTGACCGTGGGCGTCGAGAATTGTTCCGGTGATGAACACATCAGCGAAAGGCTCGCGCCCCATGAATTTCAGGCCCATCATCACCATGCGCGAGACCCACAGGAAGATGATGTCGCGGCCGGTCATCAACACCGAGGTGGGATAAAACGTGTCGAGGTCTTTGGTTTTTTCCGGCCAGCCCATCGCCGAGAAGGGCCAAAGCTGCGAGGAGAACCACGTATCCAGGACATCAGGATCCTGAGTTAGTTCGCCGGTTCCGGCTTTCGCACGCGCTTCTGTCTCCGTGCGCGCGACGATCACTTCACCTTCGGCCGTGTACCAGGCGGGGATTTGGTGTCCCCACCAAAGCTGGCGCGAGATGGTCCAGTCGCGCAGGTTCTCGAGCCAGCTTGAGTAAACCTTCTCGTAAGGAACTTCCGGAATAAACTGCGGCTTCTTGCGGCTTGCCAACAACTTGAGCGCCTCATCCCGCAACTCGTCCATGCGCAGGAACCACTGCGTCGAGATCAAAGGCTCGATGACGGTCTTACAACGTTCACACTTGGAAATCGAGAACTCGTAGTCGACGACTTTCTCTAGCAAGCCCAACTCTTCAAACTTTTCCACGACTTTTGTGCGCGCCTTGTAACGATCCAGCCCGGCAAACTCGGTGCCGGCAGCTTCTGTCATCTTCGCTTGCGGATCGATCACCACGATTTGCTCGAGGTTGTGACGCACGCCCATGTCATAGTCGTTGGGATCGTGAGCCGGCGTAACCTTCACCGCTCCAGTGCCGAATTCCGGATCGACAAACTCATCCGCCAAAATAGGAATCTCGCGGCCCGTGAGCGGCAGCGCCAAAGTTGTGCCAACCAGATCGCGATAGCGTTCGTCCTTTGGGTTCACAGCAACGGCCGTGTCGCCGAGCATGGTTTCGGGACGCGTTGTGGCGACCGTTACGCCGCCGTCACCGTTCTTTACCGGGTAGCGCAGGTAATAGAGCTTGCCGGCCTGCGCAATCTTTTCGACTTCCAAATCGGAAAGCACGGTCTGATCGTTCGGGCACCAGTTCACGATCCGATTGCCGCGATAAATCATGCCCTCCTCATAAAGGCGCACGAAAACTTCGCGCACCGCGCGCGACAGGTCTTCGTCCATTGTAAATTTTTCGCGCGACCAATCGACCGAGACACCCTCGCGACGCATCTGCGTCGTGATTTGTCCGCCGGATTCTTGCTTCCATTTCCAAACGCGCTCGACAAACTTTTCGCGACCCAGATCATGACGACTAACGCCTTCCTTCTTCAGCTCGCGCGTCACCATCAATTGTGTCGAGATGCCGGCGTGATCCATGCCCGGCAACCACAGCGTGCGATAGCCGCACATTCGTTTGTAGCGCGTGATCACATCCATCATCGTGTGCTGCAGCGCATGGCCCATGTGCAGCGAGCCAGTGACATTTGGCGGCGGAATTACGATCGAAAAGGCGGGTGCATTCGCGTCACGGTTAATCTCCGGCGCGAAACAACCTTGCTTCTCCCAGCGCTCGTAGTGGTTCTGTTCAGCTTCTTTGGGATCGTATTGTTTAGGAATTTCCATTATGTGGTCGGTGGTCCGTGGTCAGTAGTCAGTTGTTGCTTTGGCTTAGAACTGATGAGCAGGCATTGTAGAGTACGA
>JBDUAQ010000231.1:0-4587 GCA_040004575.1 bacterium | reverse complement strand
GAGATGATTGTTTTCATGATCGGGTATCGTTGAACTGGACGACTTTCAAATTTGTCTTAGTGGCAAGCCCAGGGTGACGTTGTGGTTGTTAGACCTGCCGTCACGATTGGGAGTTGCCCGTTGTGCCGTTTAGATGAACGCGAGGATGGGAAGGGACTTGCGCTGAGACAAATGAAAGTGGCCTTTTAAGCTTTCCTGGTAAGCATACCGAGATGAGGTAGAGGCGGCGCAAACAGGAGTGTTAGAATAGGTTGCATGTCTGAACCATCACGAATCCTGGAAGAGGCTCTGGCGCTTCCTGCGGCGGAGCGAGCGCGGCTGGCGGCATCTTTGATCTCAAGTCTGGAGCCGGAGGAAGACTCGGATGTTGAGCAAGCCTGGCGGGCAGAAGTGGCTCGACGTGTCGAGGAACTCGACAACGGAACAGCGACGCCAGTCGATTGGGAAGAGGCTCGTCGACGTATCCTTGATTGACCCTCTTGAAAACCACCTTACACGAGGAGGCAATCGCGGAAGCACGGGCTGCACGTCGTTGGTATGCTGAGCGCGATCCGGATGTAGGTGTCGCGTTTATGGCCGCGCTCGACGCCGCCGTCGAACTGATCTCAAAGACCCCAAACCTGTGGCCTATGTTCCAAGCGGGAACTCAACGCTATCTCATCAAGAATTTTCCCTACTCTTTAATCTATCGTAGGCTATCGATGGGAATTCAGGTTGTCGCCGTAATGCATTCACGGCGCCGACCCGGATACTGGCGCAGCCGGCTGTAGTGTTTGCTGAACCTACCAGTCTTCCTGGGCGATGTATTTGAGGACGGACCTGATCGAGGCGACGGCGTAGCTGCCATCGGCTCTCTTGAAGGGAATGTGGCGGTAACGGCCGAGCGACATTTTGTTGAGCGCTTCGGCCACCGAATCTTTCTCGTCAAGCGTTTCCGGATTCGGGCTCATGAGGTCTTTAACACTCACTGCGTTCAGGATCCCGCCGCCGGTTACTCGCTTGAGCACATCGTGCTCGGTAAAAATGCCGACCAGCTTGTCGCCTTCAACAACGAGGGCGCAGCCGGAGTTGGAATTCTTCATCAACCGCACGACGTCGAGAGCCGGCGCCTCAGGCGCAACGGAAATGCTCTCATCCTGATCGAGCCGTCCCAGATTATCTTCCATCACTGAACGCGCCAGGCCCTCAGC
Organism: bacterium; assembly: GCA_040004575.1. Lineage (GTDB taxonomy): Bacteria > Acidobacteriota > Blastocatellia > Pyrinomonadales > Pyrinomonadaceae > PSRF01. The sequence goes on along the minus strand of JBDUAQ010000231.1, from coordinate 3,397 downwards.
CGCATCCGCACTCGGAATGTCGAGTTGGCGAAACGACGCAAGGCAATTCTCGCAGCGATCAATGCCGTCGATGTTTTCGTGACCACAGGAAGGACAGTTCATAGTTAAGCGGTTACCTTCGTGCCGGACGTCCTCAATGAGAAAACCCAAATGCTTTCTGTTCGCACCAGGCATTCTATAGTCAACTGTAAGAACTGCCAACACAATCGCCCCACCGAGCTGAGTTCATTTAGCATCCGCACAGTGGCCAGCAATTTCAAATGAAGTGAATAAGGGCCTAACTCTTTTCAGTGCCCTTGGTTCCTTTAAAAATAGCGCGTCTAATCCACTCGAGTAAGGCAGCGTCGAGCATGGCCAGGAGTGCCGCGACAATCCAATTCTGTTTGGCGAAGTCCAACAGGCTGAACGTCACCGCATACGTTCCGTTTTCCTGAACCATCGCCTGACCAGCAAAATCCAATTGCAGCTTGTCCGATCCTACGCGGAAATACTTCAGCACCAGCGGCGGTTGACCGTCTAAACTGCGCGCGTTAAGAATCGGAAGGGTCGACGCTGAGCCGGCTGGCGAAGGTTCATGTTTAACCTCTCGTACCGCACGCACGTTAAGAGGAAAGGCGATAAGTCCAAAGGGTTCATAGAAGTTTCCAGCGCCGGTCCAGGGTGTCTTTCCTTCCGCGCTGGTGAACGAAAAACGGAAGCTCGTCCCGGAAGGCACCACGATGTCTATCGGCACCGGAGCAGTGAAGGAACGGCGCCACTCCCCTATCGAAAGAGTCTTGCTGCAATCCGGCCCACTCATTTCACCAAGATCCGTGGTGAAATTTCTGGTCAACAATTCCACTACAACATCGGTGCCGTCGGCTTTTATTTCAAAGTTGCGATGCCTATCCGAGCCGGGATTGACTTGAAAGAAATGCAGTGCTGCCGGCATATTCGAGCCTTTCGCCAATTTCACTTCAATCGATGTCCGGCAAGGCTTTGTCTTCGGCTTCTCCAATTGCAGCATCGTCTTTCGCGCTGGTGTCAGGACTTCTTCGTCCACCATTGGGCCGTAAACAATTAGTTGGCGGGCACGAGTGGGAAACGAGCGTTCCCTGGGATCGGTTTGCAGCAGATCGATAAAATCCTGACTTATCTGCGCTGAATCGAAACGGGCTTCAACCGATATGAAGTCGGCGCCTTCGCCGGAAAGGAAAACGCTAGCCGGCACCGAGTTATCAACGGTTGGAGTCTCTACTTCCAACTCCTCGCGTTTAATGATCTCTGCTGTTATTGGGGTGTAAGGCGGCTTGGATTTCTCCACATCGACAGGTAGTGGGATGTTGGCGAGGCGATATTGCAGGTAGATCGCACCCGCCAAAACCAGAAGCGCAACCAAGATTCGCACCACTCGTTTTTGCCAGTAAAAACGAATGTTTTCGCTAAGGGCAACCACTGAGAGGAACCTCTGCGATTCGCCAGCGGCTTCAGATAACAAGCCAGTGCGCGAATAAGATTGAAAAATGCGAAGCTTGATTACAGTTTCGGAACTCGCCTCATTCGATGACGAGTAGTCCCGGCCAAGTCTGTACCACGAGGCTGCCGCGATCGTCTGCTCCCTGCCATGCTGTTATGTGTAGGGAGTAATGTCCGGGGAAAACTACTTTGCGGCTGGTTATGATGCCATTCCATGATTTTGATTTCGCCTGGTTGCGCGTTATGGATCCGGTCGTTTCTTGCCAAACTTTTTCCCAGTGGGTCCCGCTCACGTGCCACCACTCCCACCGCCCATTGCTGAAATCTGCATGCGATGTCAAACCAAACGGGATCTTAATCTCGGGCTTCTGTTTTGCTTTAAGAGTAAAGGGAAGTTCGACGATTAATTGCAGCGATGTTTCACTCTGTGGCGCTGGTCCAAATAGAGCGAGCGGCTCGTAAGCAGAATCCAGCCGCGGGGCGTTGTCATACATTGCCAGTTGGATTTCAGAGTCTACTTTCAATAAGGCTTGAATTCCTCTCTCGCCAATGGCAAGGCCGTCCAGTTGAAAACTTGCCGGTTGCCCGTCGCTTGTTTCCGCGAGAACGCGCAGCTTGGCGACTTGAAATTCAGCGCCAAAGCGGTCGCCCAATACCAGACTGATCTGCTGACGTTTTCCTGGCTCGAGTAGCTTGCGGAGGGGCTTATGGTCCGCAACGGCGATGCTCCAGACGGCGGGTTTGTCGGAGGCAAGGTCGTACTCCAGCAATAAGGGCCAGCCACCCTTTACTAACACGCGCATTGAAAGATCGTGGGCCTCGTATCTCACCGGCAGTCGGGGTCCTCTTTTGGTAAGCACGGCTTCCTGTTCAGCCCTGGTCAAAGAGTCAAACGTCGCAAAATTGTCGGTGTCGTGGTCATCGCGAATCCGCACAGGCGTCGGGGTAGTAGTAGGAGGAGTTGGGCCTCCTCCAGGTGACTCGCAAAACCAAGCCATCGTATCGATCTGAACGTTATGCGAGTAAAATGCGACCTGGACGCGATGCTCGATCGAAATCAGATTGGCGACAAAAGTTCCGCTTTGCTTTCCTTGTATTTCAAACCACTCCCCCTCAAAAAGACTGTCGGTAATCTTGCCTCTGAGCAGTCGTTGCGGCACGTTTGCCGGCGAATAGGTACCCTCCGCACTGTCGCCATTCACGCTAATTTCCCAGTGGTCGTCAGAGTTTTGTTGCGTGTGCCAGATGCCGGCGAAGGTTGTGCCACACGAATTTTGCGTGGTGGCTGCAGGCTGCGCGACCACACCCGGAAGCCCCACCGGCGTATGCGGTTCCTGTTTTTGAGGCGGCTTCATTTGCGGTAGCACATCTGTGACTAGCAAGCCCAGCAAGGCAACAATCACCGGAAGGACCAATGTGTATGGCTTAACTGGGAGCTTGAGTGGTAAGGAACGCATTAGGTGGGCTTCCTTTCTCTGGAGGCGGCCCTTTCTCGACAACAAGGTGTTGTGAGCCGAACATGACCAGCCGCAAACTGCGGCAGCATTCTACGACATCCCCTGCTTAAGAGTCAGCCTTTTACAAGAGTAGCGCCAGAGCTCTCGCCACGAGTCCGTCGGGCGCTAACGCCGGTTACCCATTAGTCATATGAGGCAGTCGGCTCGTTAATGACAATCGTTGCGCAATTGGCAACATTGCTACTTCATAACGTCGCAAAAAACGAAGGAGGTACACGGCAGCGGTATGAGAATGGAAAACGGTCAGATGGATCCAAATCCCCTTACCCTTTCCGTTAACCCTGATTTGCGATGAGCTATTCAACGATCCAGGTGTCGCCGCTGTTGATTAGTTTTTCCAGACTCCCCGGTCCTGACTTCGCGATGGCCGCGTCTATTTGCCCAACCATCATCTCTTCGTAAGTCGGCCGCTCGACCGCGCGGAA
>JBDUAQ010000230.1:0-4610 GCA_040004575.1 bacterium | reverse complement strand
GTATCGGCGTAGTAAATGTTCCCGTCCCGATTAATCGTAAGGGGAAAATCGGAAGACATGATGAGAACAGGTTTGGAGCCTTGCGGCGTTACTCTTTCAAACCACTCTCCAAAGTTCTTTTGAGAGTCTGCGAAGTAGCCGGCTTCATCAATAGTCATCCAGTGAAAACGAGATGCGGGAAGGGAGGTGAGCTTACCTTGATTATCGATCTTCCAAACGCCCTGGCCGGTGTCGGTAAAGAAAACCTGACCTTCTTTGTCGACCACAATGCCGGAGCCGGGATGGGCAACTGCGCTGGTTGCCAACAAGACGCCTAGCACCAGGCTGGTTAACGTCCGCACGATAAGAGAAGTGTGCATTCTTAGATCTCCACTTGACACCTGTCACCAATCTCAGCTGAATCGAATAAACCCCACGCAAGATTACAGGGCGCGGCCGGGCTACGGCCGCGGAGCGAGCCGCACGACCCGCCCGTCCGCCGTGTAGAAAACAGCGATGACCATACTCGTTTCGCCATGGCGCAGCCGGTAGTAGCATTCGCGTTCGGCCACGGCCCCGAACAGTTCCAATCTCCTGCGGCTGACGTCGTCACAGGCGATGTACTCTAGGGTGAGCGGAAGTAGTTCAGCGAGAAAGCCGTGCACTCGGGGGTAGTCGATGCGAAGCCATGCGGGAACCAAAGGAAGCGCCGTCGAATCTCCATTGAGAAGCAGCGTCAGCCGCCGCGTGTGCTCCGGCGCGGGATCGACTTCACTGCGAAGTGCTGACATAGACCGAACTTTTGAATCCACCAATGGGAGCAATGTTCCTGCGATCGACCATGGATCCCCCTGGTGCTGGTTAGTAAGCAGCACTATGGCAAGTCCGCGCTCGGGAAGAGTTACCAGATACGCGGAGTACCCGGTGGAGTAAGTGCCGGCATGCCAGAGGAGCGGTTCGCCGCGGTAGTCGTCGAGCACCACCCCGAAACCGTAGGGAAAGGTCGTATCGTCATTGAACTTCGCAGGCGCCAACATCGCCGCGTGAAGCGAAGCAGTGACGAGACGCGACGAACCGAGCTCCGCGCTCCACAGCGCCATGTCGTGCGCCGTGGAGATCATCCCCATCTCGCCCCAGTGGCTGTAGGAACTGCTGGTGTAGTAGCCCTGGCGCAACCGGCCGGCGTCATCGATCGTGTATCCACGCGCCAGCGCCGGAATGATCTCGGCGGAATCGTAGAACCGGGTGTCGTGCATTCCGAGCGGCTCGAACACGTTCGTGTGCATCCACTCGGGAAACGAAGCAGCGCCGGCGCGCGCAATGATCATGCTCAGCAGCAGGTAGCCTGTGTTTGAGTAGGCGAACTGGTCGCCGGGCGGGAAATTCAGGGGAGCCGCGGCAAATCGAGAAATGAGTTCCGCCTCGGTGGCGTTTTGCTTTCTATCAATCTCGATCTGGGGATAGACAGGGTCGTCGTGGCCGGTGTCGCGGATACCGGATGTATGCGTCAGCAGATGCCGCACCGTGATGCCTTTCCAGGCGGTACCGGATTCCGGGAAGAAAAGTGAGATTGGATCCTCGAGTGAGAGCTTCCCTCGCTGCACGAGCACGAGCACACCCATGGCAGTGATCTGCTTGCTAATCGAGCCAATGCCAAAGTGCATGCCTGGCGTTGCCGGCAGGCAGTTCACCAGATCGGCCCAACCGTACGCCTGCTCCTTTACCACGCGACCCCTTCGGACAACCGCGAGAGAAGCCGCCGGAATGCGTGACCTTGCCATCCAGGCGAGCACGGCGCGATCGATGGAATCAGCCGCGGCGGGTGACGCTGGAGCGCCGCACCGGCTCGGCGCGTAGGTGGAGTCGGGCCCAGACTTGCGCGGCTGCGTCAGTGCCGGAGTGGCGAAGATAAGGATCCACAGGAGCGCGACGATCGCCGTGGAGTAAGAACAGCAACGAGCGAGTGAAGACATCATTACGTTAATTAAGCAATTGAGATGCGCTGGGCCAACCACTTCCTACAGATAAGAATATCACTAACCCAACAGTAAGCAGCGCCAGAAACGATTGCCATCGCGGCAGAGTTATAAGACCGGACAACAGTGTGATGACCAGTGCTGACAGCCAAATCACCATAAACCCTCGTGGCGAGTTATCAACTTTGAACGGAACTCCACTACTGCTAATGATGATTGTGGAGCAACTCCAGCGGCAATACATATCCAGACTGAAAAGGATGACAGCACTAATCAAGGCTACCCATCTAACTTTGTCTCGGAAAGAGCTGAACGTCATCTGATGCTCCCTAATTCTTCAGCGGTGAACGTCGCTCAGCATTTCGTCGTCTTGCGCTTCTTGCCGATGGCCCCCCGTTTCTGGACCTTTTGGATGTAGTCCGGCGAGTACGCGACTTTGCACGCCGTGCCATCCATCTCCACTGTAACCGTTCCAATCTTCGCCCCGATCTGTAAAGCCACGTCCGTTAACGCCAGCACGTAACTACCAACTGCGATCACAAAGCCGTTCATGGCAGAGCGGACGCGGTTCGGCTGCTGGTGGATTGTCTTCTGCACGCGCTCGAGCAGTTTCTTGAGTTCAGCGAGATCGAGTTCGGCGTCGTCCTTGATTGCAACCAGACTACCGAGGGTCGCCCAGCCCGACGACGCCACGCTTTCCTGCTTCGACTCAATCCATTCCAGCGCCAGTTCGCGACCATGCATGCTCTCCGCCGCCACCCACGGAACGGTGTACTCGCTGACCGTGGCGCAATTGGCCTTCGCGGCCCAGTGCTGGAGGTCGCGCTTCGTCATCTTGAGATCGTCGGCGACGAGACCGGCGAGATACATCGCATCGTAAATGCCGGTGTCGTACAGATCGAGCGCCAGTTGATGGTCCTTCTTGATCTTCTTCTGGATCTTTTTCAGATCTTCGACCTTCACGCCAAAGAGCGGTTCCTTGACGCCGTGGTTGAGGAGCACCTTCTTATAGGTGTCTTTGCCCAGCGGCTTAAGTTGTTTCACAATCTCTGCTGCGGTCATGATCATTCTCCTGGCTCAGCGCGTAACGACGTGTTGGTTCGCGCCAGTGCGGTCAAGAGTTCGGTCACACATTCGCTCGTTTCGTGATCGGGACCCAACTCCCGTACGTCAGCATCCGCCAAATCCATTCAAGGGGTCCAAACTGAAAACGCTCAAGCCACAGCCGGCTAACCGCAAGTTGAGCGAGATAGACGGCGAAGCCAATCGGCAAGTACAGCGTTGGCCCCATTCTTCCTCCAAGTCCTAGGCCTGTTCCATAGAAGATCAGGGTGCAGATCACACTCTGGCCAACGTAATTAGTGAGCGCCATTCGACCAACCGGGGCAAAATTTTGTAGCAGCTTGCCCCAACGCGGGCTAAGCCACAGCAAGCAGAGTAGGGATGCATACGCCGCGCTCAACGGCAGGATGGCCAAAGGTTCGCTAAAATTACGCACCCAGGACTACTTCTTGACCTGACTCACGTGGGCGGCGACGATCTGCCATCGCCCTTGCTGCTTTGCCCAGACATGAGTCGCTTGATACTGATCGCTGTATTCTTGCGTCCCCGCTTTGCCTTTCCACCTGGAGAGCACCGTTACGACAGCCGTATTGCCGTAGAGGTGTACCTTAACCTCTTCATTGGTGTTAGTGGATTGGGCGGGCGGGGCCGAAGGTTTCTGACCGGCCAGTCGCTGCGCTTTGTTCGACATGTGGCCATTCGGAAACGTGAAGATAAGATCTTTACTCCACAAACGATTAAGGACCGCGGCATCCTCTTTCACAAGCGCCTCAGACAACTGACGCTCCAGTTCTATCAACTCAGCAACAGCGCGGGTTGGTGGCCTCGCTTTTCTTTCAGCCTGAGCAGGAGTGGACGATGCTCCTAAAGCAATTAGCAGAGCAACTGACAACCTGTGATTCATCGGTCCAACTCCTTCTTTGAAATGCATCGATTCGATCGAACAAGCAGAGGCCAACGGTTGAGTTGACGCGGCGGCGCGAATTCACTCAAGCACCGCCGGACGAATCTAGTTGAGAAACACGCTACCGCCGCTCGCGTCCAACGATTTGTCGGGGGCGATCTGCTATAACGGTTCGTCTACATGCTTGAAGCAGAGACTAACTCCGAGTGCGACCGAAAAACAAAACGTAGCCGTCAGCGTCCTTGAGTTCGAATCCACGCAAACCATCGTGCGTGTCCTTGAGTGGTTCAGAAAACTCGATATTTCGCGACGAAAATTCTGCCGCTAATGCGTCGGGATCAGGGACATGGAGATAGGCGTCCCAACGTGCTCCCCCTTCTCGTTTGTAGTTGGGAAGCGGATCTACACCAACGTCCTTGAGCATGATCATCGCGCCGCCCCGGCGGACAATACCGAAGAAGATGTCATCAGGGTGAGGCCCTTGAAACGTGATGTCAAACCCGAGCCGGTCGCGATAGAACGAAAGCGCAGCGGTAACATTCTGCACGATGAAGAACGGCGCAATGCTGGAAATTTCTGGTTTGGTCATGTGAGTTTCCACTGTCGGTTTTACGCCCAACGGTTGAGTTGACCGGGCGCGGGCGATGAGCAACTCCTTCGCCGCACCGCACAAGTTAAGGAAAGCGCAA
>JBDUAQ010000064.1:0-15709 GCA_040004575.1 bacterium | reverse complement strand
CTCCCGGTTCTGTACTAGTGGCCTATCGCCTGACTCTGTGGTGGGCTGGTGGCGAGACTGGAAAGCGCTTCCTGTTCATTCTTGGCGAGCACAACGTGGCGCGTCAGTCCCAGCATCTCGAAGAGTTGGACCGTCTCACTGTTCACGTCCGAGAACACCACCCGCGCACCGCCCTTTTCTGCGATGTCGATGATGCCGAGCAGGATGGAAACGCCGATGCTATTTACGAGTACGGTGTCGCTGAAATCGATCACCAGGGCGCGCGCGCCGGAATCGAGTTGCTTCTTACACTCGCGCTCGATTCTTTCGCCGGTGAGTTTGTTCAGATAGTCGCTGGCGTAGACGACTGCGGTGGTGCCGACGCAATGCGAGCGAACGCTTGAGTTGAAGGATTCTCCCATTAGGTGCGTAACTCGTCCCTTAAGCAGTCTTGCGTAGGTATTTGGTCATTCGCAAACTGGTTCCCTCGTCCACGGGCGCAAACTCAACCTCGTCCATCAGCGTCCTGATGAGCTTCAGCCCCCAACCGCGACGATCATCAGTCGCTTCCGATTCACTTGCAGCTGCCGACTGTTTTTCGCTTTGAACGCTGGCCGCGATATTTGCGGGCAAGATGCCGCGACTCGAAATCGTAATCACCAATCTATCATTTTCGACCTCAAACCGCTGATATATTTTGCGATCCGGGCTTAGGCTGTGCTCCGAGGCGTTGATGCAAGCCTCCACCACGGCTGTCTTGATCTGGTTAATAGCCTCCGGTGTAAAGTTGAGCCTGCGGGCAACTTGTTCGACTGCACTGGCCGCCAGCATTTCATTATTGCCACCCATCGGAATGATGAGCTGAAACTCATTTTCAGTGTCGGCCTGTTGCGGCGTGCCCTTGACCGCGCTCAGGCGGCTCGTCAGTATCTCAAACTGTTGCCGGCTCGATCCAAAGGCGTGTCGTTCGCGCAGCAGATCAGTCGCTGCTGCGGAGAAGCCTTCGTTCGCTATCAGCCACATTTGCGTCCTGACGAAACCAGACTGGCGCGCCAGGCCTTCGAGCAGGTCCAGCCAGCTCTTCACCAGCGTGGCATTCGCCTCGAGTCTGCTTTCGATCTTTGCCACCAGCCAGACAATCTCGTTTTCGTCTGTGTAAGCGCCGGCCGCAAACGCGTGCGCAAACACAGAACTCTCTTCACCGAATTGCCGCAGCACCGGACTAAACGAAACTCCGCTCGCGGTATGAAACACACGAGGCAGGCGAAGAAGATCTGTGTCGGCGTCCAAGGCGGCGGATATCTCTTCGAGCGTGGCTGCTTTGTAGTTCGCAGCAAACTCGGCGAAATTGAACAGGCACCGCGGGGCAAGTTGGGAATTGAATTGGCCCAGCAGCTCGCGCAGCGGCAAGCCGGCAGCGCGCCGATAGTGGCGCGCGATGGTTTGTGGTGCACGCTTAAGCGCATCAGCAATCACATCAGCTACCACGAGCGCGCGCGGTTCGCGCAAAGCGTCCAGACGAAACCGACTCCTTAAGTAATCGCGCCAAACACCAGGGCTACTTTCGCTGTCGACCGTCTCACCATCCCAGTTGACGAGTTCCTGAATATGCAACATGCGCAAAAGCTCCTCGACCTCGTTGCTGTCCAGCGTCAAGCGCTTGCGCCAACTTGCAAAAGAAGCGGTCCGCTTACCTTGCGGCGTAGCCTCGCAAAGCAGACGCACCACGGACGCTCTGATCAGAGGGTCCGGAGCAATGTGCTCAATCACGGATGAGAAGTAGCGGTTGAGTCGCCCACCCAACAACTCGTCCACATACAGCCTTTCGCAGGCGAGGTAGGAGTCGAGAGCGAGGTGCTTCTCACGAGCCGCTTGCAGCATTGCCGTGATTAAGAAGGGGCTGCCTTCAAGCTGCTGCACGAGCAAGTCCCTGGTTTCATCATTGATGGAAACTTGTTGCCGCTTCGCCGCCGCGGTAACAAGATTGCGGGCGTCTTCTTCCCCGAGTTGCTCCAACCGCATGACCTCGAGTGCGTCATAGGTGATGCCGGCTCGATCCACCGCGGAGAGGACTTCGCGCCGCAAGCCGGCTAAGGCGAAGGAATTTCCGCCAGACCTGAGCGCCCTGACGATATCAGTCGCAATGTACACTGACGAGCCTGCATACCTGGCCAACTGCGTGGCATCAAACATTACAAAGGGCCGGGCGTCTTTGGGTAGGACGCGGTAGGGGGCAGTCAGGCAAAACCGCACAAACTCCTGGTCGTCTTCTGCGAAGCGCTGTTGGTTATAAGCTTCGACTAATTCTTGCAGCCAATCGAGGTCGGCTGCGGGCGCAAGTTTGACGAGATCATTTAGTGTCAACGAAGTGTGACATAGCGAAGGCTCATCGCGGCGATAGGCGATGTATTGCAACAGGAATGTTTTGAGGAATTCAATCGCCGTGCTAACGGCCGTGGCTTGGGTTTTCGACAGCGCAAAATAGATCGGCACCACCTCTCCACGACGATCAAACAGACTGTCAAATGTTTGACGCAGCAGTTCGGAAACACCGGCGAGCGGCGCCTGCAAGATGAGAAGTCCCGAACCCTCGCCCAAACTCGTCCGACGATTTGACCCGGTCGCATGGGCAACCAGCCGCTCTACTTCGGCTGTCCTGCCAATAAACTCGTCGCGCTTAACGCGACCGAGAATCTGGCGTTCGTGATCATCGAGATTGTGATTCATCAAGCGGACGGTCAACTCGAAAGGTTGTCAAGGTAAAACTCGATCCGGTTCTTACCTTGCGCCTTGGCGTTGTAAAGCGCTCGATCAGCAGCGGCTATCACTTTGTCGGCAGTGTCAATATGCTTGGCGAAGGTGGAGATTCCAATGCTCACGGTGACAGTGCCGAGCGGCTGCGACTTGCCATAGGGGTAATCCTTTTCGGCCACTCGTTGTCTCATACGTTCAGCGATGACGCCCGCTTCACTAAGCGATGTCTGCGGCAGCAAAATGCAAAACTCTTCCCCGCCATAGCGACAGGCTACGTCGGCCGATCGCAGCGCAGCTTTCAGCGCATGGGCGGTGATTTTGAGAGCCAAGTCACCCGCCTGGTGACCGTTGCGATCGTTGTAGCTTTTGAAGTCGTCGATGTCGATCATCAGACAACTCATGGAATAGTCGTAACGTTGTGAGCGGTTCAACTCGTCAGTCAAACGCTCTTCAAGATAGCGACGATTAAGCAACCCGGTCAGTGGATCGGTTATCGACATCAGTTGGAACTGCGTGGCGCGTTCCTGCCATTCGGCGCTCTCCAGGGCGACGGCGATCTGGGGACCAATAATCTCCAGCAGACTGAGATCGACGTCGTCAAACGTTTCCCCGCCAATTTTGTCGGCGACGTTGAGTACACCGATTTTCCGGCCGCCCATAGTGATGGGATAACTGATAAAGGACTTCGTTTTGTACTTTCGCTCTGCTGGGGCGGCGGTTAAGCCAAGCGCTTCAAGATTCGCGACCACCAGCGCCTTTCCCGACTCCAACACTCCCCCGGAGATTCCTTCTCCCATCCGGCTCGGCGCGACCTCGTCGCCAGTAGTTCCAAAGCCTGCGGCTGCCTTCAGACTGATCTCGTTTGAGTTTTCGTCAAAGACCCAGAGCGAAGCCCGCTCAGCCTTAAGGAGTTCCATTGAATGCGTGAGAATCGCGCCATAGGTCTTAGCCGGCTCGCGGGAACTAATGCGCTCAAGAAAGCGCTGCAGAGAATCATCCAGTTGCGAACGGTGTTCGAGTTCACCCCGCAGGCGATCAACTTCCCCCTGCAGATCGGGCGAACGTTCAAGTGTGGGCACCGCTTTGTTAGCGGCTGGCCTAGCGATAGTGCCTGTAACTCCAGACTCGATCTTCGCAGTTGCGGTACTGACGATGGCGGCGCTGAAAGCCGGCGCGTTAAAAGTTCGCACCGCTTTTTGCAGGCGCTCGGACAATTGCTCCAGCCGCTCAGGCTCGGCGAATATGACGTTCTCAAAAGGTTCGCTGGCAAGCAGATCGTTTAGCTCGCCGGCGCGAAAGCGATCGACAAGATTGCGGTAGTCCTCGGCATTTACAAAAGCCCGGCCACCAATTGCGGCGAGATTCTGTTCCCGGCTAATGGGCACCGGCATCGTAAAACAATGCAGGCCGGCGTGGCATTTGTATTGAACTGCTGAGCCGGCGCTCAGCGCGCGCCGGTGAGCGTCACCGCAATAGGGATCGCAGAGACTCACGTATTCCAGCGAAGACTGAAACGCCTGGCAGATCGAGTTGTTGTTTGAAGCGACCAGCGCTGGAGGTTGCCGCCCGTCAACAAGCAAGACAGACAGGCCGGCCGTAGCTGCTAGTTTTTCCTGGACTGCCGCCCAACCGGCAGGAGCGTCTTCGGGATGTTCCTGGACGATGCTGAGCTCGCCCGTGCGAAGTGCGTCGTCCAATACGGATTGCGTCGAGCTGGGTCGCGAGCGTGACTCTTCAACCCGCGAAGCAGTGTTCGTCTTCGACGGCTCCTTGCGAGGCGTTGTCTCTGGGCGATTTTTCCGAGGCATCAGCTCTATCAAACGTTTAATTGAAACTCACAGGCTCCTAGAGGATCCACTAGGATTGCATGGAAGGCTCACTGCTTGCGACCTCTGTAAGTATGAGTTTCAGGTGACTACGCCAACAAAATGACTACAAAAATGCTGCTGAGCAGCGAGTGACCAGCGCGATTGTTAGAACAGAACACAAGTTACCCTATTGGTATACGACCAATAGGAACCCCTTTTCATCTGGCAGAGGCCCCGGAATGAAAGCTTTTCGCGAGTTTTCCCCAGTCTCGTCGACGCAGCCTAAGTGATGCTGGTTGGTTCAAGTAGGTGCTGAGCGGCGGCGAGTCCGGGCGCGTCGCCTGGCGCCACTTTCTCGATGTAGGGCTGCTCGGGGCTGATGCGAATACAGGCGGCAAAGTGACTCGGCTTCACTTCAATCAGTGGCGGGACAACTTGCTTGCAAGCCTCGATCATGTAGGGACAACGAGTGTGGAAGCGGCAACCCTGCGGCGGATTGATGGGCGACGGCACATCACCTTCGAGTACGATTCGTTGACGTCTCGCTTCGATCTTTGGATCCGGAACCGGTACCGCGGAGATCAGTGCCTTCGTATACGGCATTAGCGGATCGGCATAAATCGTCTTCGCGTCGGCAATCTCAACCAGTTTGCCGAGATACATTACTGCGACCCGGTTGGACACGTGACGAATCGCGCGCAGGTCATGAGAGATGAACAGGTAGGTGAGATTCTTCTCGCGCTGTAGCTTCTCCAGGAGATTCATGATCTGCGCCTGAATGGAGACGTCGAGAGCAGAAATCGGTTCATCTGCAACGATGAAGTCAGGGTCCACCGCCAAAGCCCGCGCGATGCCGATGCGCTGGCGCTGTCCGCCTGAGAACTCATGCGGGAAGCGCTTGACGAAACGTTTGCTCAAGCCCACAGTCTCCAGCAACTCCTGAACGCGCTCGTCCGCTTCCCTGCCCTTTGCGAGCTTGAACGTTTCCAGGGGCTCACCAACAATTTGGCCGACAGTCATCCGCGGATTGAGCGAAGCGTAAGGATCCTGAAAAATTATTTGCAGATGCCGGCGGTGCTCGCGCATTTCTCTTTTCGAGAGGTGAGCCAGATCCTGATTGCGATAGAGCACTTGACCCGAGGTTGGTTCGGTGAGTCGAAGGATTGCGCGACCCAGGGTCGATTTGCCGCAACCGGATTCGCCGACAAGTCCGAGCGTCTCGCCGCGGTAGATGTCTATGGTTACACCATCCACAGCTTTGACGACACCTTTGCGGCCAGCGCGCAGATCAAAATGCACCTTGAGATCGCGGATGGCAAGCAAAGCCTCGCCGCTATCACCGTTGATCGCCACGGGCATTTGCGCTATCGCGTCAAGACCTGTCTCGCTTGTGCTCATCTTGTATCAGGTAGCCCTTTGATTGCTCGTTGGTTGCAGGTTCTGCCTCCTGCTCCTGCCGTCTGCCTCGTGTTCTATGCTTCCGGTCGCGACTCCTCATAAACTTCCTTCGCAAAATGGCAGAGCGAGAAATGTTCCGATGTCAGTTGAACGAACGGCGGAAACTCACGCCGGCAGATGTCCTCCACCCGTTCGCAACGAGGTGCAAAAGGACAGCCCGCCGGCAGATGCGCTACATCAGGTGGCAAACCCGGAATCTGGTAAAGGTCGCCCTGCTCCTTCAGTGGATCGGGGACTGAGCGAAGTAGTCCTTTGGTGTACGGATTACCAGGCTGCGCGAACAATTCGTTGGTCGACGCCTGCTCAAAAACTTTACCCGCGTACATTACCAGCAGATGATCAGTCATGCCGGCAACAACTCCGAGGTCGTGCGTAATCAAGATCACGCTGGTCCCTGTTGCTTCCTTGAGTTTCTTTATCAACTCCAGAATCTGGGCTTGAATTGTGACATCGAGCGCGGTGGTTGGCTCATCAGCAATCAGTAACTCAGGTTCGCATGAAAGCGCCATCGCAATCATCACGCGTTGTCGCATTCCCCCTGAGAACTCATGTGGATAGTTGTCAACGCGCGCTCGCGCCTCAGGGATGCCGACTGTCTCCAGCATCTTGATCGCGTGCTCGTAAGCCTGACTCTTCGTATGGCCGAGATGTAACTGAGTAACCTCCATCATCTGCCGCGAGATCTTCATAAACGGATTGAGCGAGGTCATTGGATCCTGAAAGATCATGGCGATGCGACAGCCGCGAATTTTGCGCACCTCGGTTTCCTTGAGCGAGAGAATGTCGACGCCATCAAAAACAACCTCCCCGGAAACAATTCGCCCCGGCGGTTCCGGTACCAAGCGAATGATGGAAAGATTTGTAACTGACTTACCCGAACCCGACTCACCGACAATGCCCAACGTCTCGCCACGCTTCACTTGAAACGAAATGCCGTCAACAGCTTTCACCTCGCCGTCTTCGGTATCGAAGTACGTACGCAGGTTTTTTACGTCAAGGAGATTTCCGTTGTTGCTGGTCATGCGTCGTTCACAAACCGTTCCGATCGCCCTCTGCCTACTGCCTTCTGCTTACCGCTTTCTGTTTATCGCCGGCTGCCTTGCGGGTCGAGTGCGTCACGCAGACCGTCGCCCAGGAAGTTCAGCGAAAAAAGTGTCAGCGCCATCGTCACTCCGGGAAAAACCATCTGCCATGGGAAGATACCAATGTTTTGAATTCCTTCCGTCGCGAGACTGCCCCACGAAGCCAGCGGCGGCTGCACGCCAAACCCCAAAAACGAAAGAAACGCTTCCGTCAACATTACTGTGGGTATCGTCAGCGTGGCATAAACAATCACCGGCCCGAGCGTGTTAGGAACGATATGCCGGAAAATAATGCGCGGCGTGGAAACGCCTGTCGCTCGCGCAGCTAACACAAATTCCTGGTTCTTCAACGACAACACTTGCCCGCGCACAATACGCGCCATCGTCAACCACGAAACGGAACCGAGCGCGACGAACAAGAGCACAACCTGTCCACGAGCAGTCTGACTACGAAATACTGAGAGCAGCACGATCACGATGATGATGTAAGGAAGCGAATAGAGTACGTCCACCGCGCGCATCATCAGGTTATCGATGCGTCCGCCAAGATAGCCCGCCGTGGCCCCATAGCTGACGCCGATGAGCAGCGAGACGAGCGTAGCGATGATGCCGACCATCAGCGAGATTTGCCCACCCTGCAGAACGCGCGCCAACAAGTCGCGACCCTGGTTGTCAGTTCCCATCGGGTGCGTCCAGGAGAACGAACCGTCAGGGGCCCTTAACGGCGGTATCGATCGTAGGATCGCTCCATTTGAGGGAATCAAATCAGGAGTCATTCCTGTGAGTTTCTTGATTACGAAGGGACCGAGCAACGATGCCACAGTGATAATCACGACTACAATCATCCCGAAAACAGCCAGCCGGTTCTTTAGCAGGCGCCGCCATGCATCTCGCCACAGCGAGGTGCCGGCAATAATGTCGCCTCGCTCGGCCGCGAGCACGTCCGCGTCCGCGATGGCAAACTCCGGCGCGGTGTGGATCAGGTCGCCCTCACGGTAGCTGGGCGCAGGATCCGGCGTTAACCCGGGTTCGGGCTGCTGGCGGTCATCGGGAATTGTCGGTCGGTCGTCGTTCATTTGTAGGACAGGCATTCCTCGTCTTCGTTGATTTCCAAACTCATGGACAGACTAGAAAGTCTGTCCTACTCAATACCGAATGCGCGGATCGAGATACGCGTAAGCGATGTCGACCAGCAGGTTCATCAGGAGCAGCGTGATGGCAACGAAGGCAACGATACCAAGAATCAGCGGCTCGTCGCGGTTTAGTGACGCCTGAATGAAATAACTCCCCAATCCGGGCAAGACAAAGATGCGCTCAACGACGACGGTGCCGGTGACGAGAAACGCGAGCGCCGGCCCTGTGAAAGAAACCACCGGCATCAGCCCGCCGCGCAATGCATGGCGAATCACAACCTGCGTTTCGCTCAACCCTTTCGCCCGCGCCGTGCGAATGTAGTCTGATCTGAGAACCTCAAGCATGCCGGCGCGCGTGAGCCGCGCAATGTAGGCCATGTACAAACCCGATAACGTGAGCACGGGCAGAATTACGTTGCGGCTGGGAAAACCGTTCCAGCGCGATGGTGGCAGCCAATAGAGAGTCAGCGAAAAAATGAGCACGAGGATCGGTCCCAGCACAAAGTTTGGAATTGATATCCCGAGCATCGCCAGCGCCATCGAAGCATAGTCGCGTTTGGAGTTTGGCTTCAGCGCGGCGATCGAGCCGGCTATTATTCCGACAACCAAAGCGAGCAAGTAGGCGAGTATCCCTACCGTGGCTGAGACTGGAAGCGAGCGGGCGATAATCGAATTCACCGATTGGCCTTCGTACTTCAATGAAGTGCCAAAATCGAAGTGCCGCACAATGTTCCAGATCGTGCGCCCGTACTGTTTGTACCAAGGCTTATCGAGGCCATACTTCTCGCGAATGTTCTTCTCTATGGCCGGAGGAATGGCTTTTTCGGTGGTATAGAAGTTTCCCGGAGCCAGCCGGACAAGGCCCCAGGTAATTGTCATTACCACCAGGATGGTTGGAATGGTGATAAGCAGGCGACGAATGATGAAGCGCAGCATGTTTTGGTAAGACAGGCATTTCCTGCCTGTCCGATTTGCCACCGACAGACAAGAATGTCTGTCTTACTTTAGACAGGCAGGAATGCCTGTCCTACTCAATCTGCCATATTCGGAACCGCGTAATCCCACTTCGCCGGGTCGCGCTCGATGTAGACAAACTTCCAGGCATAGAGAGAAGCGGCGTTCGGATACATGCCTTTCACGTAAGGCTTCTTCAACCAGTTAACAGCGGGAGTCTCGATCGGAATCACTGGTTGGTTGTCTAACAAGTACTTCTCCGCTTTCGCCAGCAGTTCGTAACGCTGTTGATGATCGAGCATGCGATTTGCCTCGTTGAGCATGTCTACGTATTTCGGATCGTACCACCCGGTGCCGTTCGAGCCCTCCGCGGTTGAAAAAAGCCCCAGAAAGGTAAAGGGATCCATGTAATCGGCGCTCCAAAGTCCGACCGCAAAGCCCTTGTAGTCCAGGTTGTTTCGCGTAGGCAAGAACGTCCTAAACTCCATACTTCTGAGCGGCACCGTAATTCCCAGGTTCTGTTTCCACTGCGCCTGGATAAACTCCGCCATCGCTTTGTTGGACGAATTGGTATTGAAAATATACTCGACTTCCTTGATCGGAAAACTCTTGCATTGAAAACTTCCATCAGCTTGTTTGGTTACCGGAAATCCTGCCTCGCCCAGCAACTTCCGCGCTTGTTCGGGATCGAAGCCCTCGCCTTTCGGTTGCGGGTAGCCCACAAAGATTCCTTCAGGAGTAAACGCTGATAAGGCTTTAGTAACGAGCCGCGACTTCGCATAGTTGATCTTGTCGATCGCCATATTGAAGGCGCGCCTCACGCGAAGGTCGTTCATCGGCGGTTTGGTCACATTGATATTGATATAGGCAAGCGCCGCCTCAGCGCCGTCCATGTAATCTTTCTTTGGACGAACTACCTGTAGCCAGGCATTGGGCACGCAGTGATTTAGCACGGCGTCAGCCTCGCCCACCTTATAAAGATTTAGGCTCGTAGGATTGTCGGCGGAAACGAAAAAATGAATCTCATCAAGATGAACGTTGGCAGCGTCCCAGTAGAGCGGATCTCGTTCCACCACCAACTCACTGTAAGGCACCCACGCTTTTAGTTTGAATGGGCCGCAGGTAACAATGTGCTCCGGACTGGTCCAGTGCTCGCCATACTGTTCGATGATCTTGCGTGGCGTCAGGCGAAAGAGTTGGTGTCCCAGTAGACCGAGGAAGTAAGCCGCCGGCTGGGAAAGCGAGATGCGAACGGTGTAATCGTCGACTGCTTCAACGCCGATGTCCTCCGCTCTTACTGGAACAAATTCCTTGTCCTTCACGGCAGCCTGCAGCTTCGGGTTCTTTCCGAGCATTTTATTGCGATCAGTTTCGTCGCCGGGGAGCGTAAGTCGAGGAGGCGAATGCATGAACTGGTGAAACGGCGTATCCGGATCAGGCTTCGGCTCTTCAGTTGTAGGTTTGTATTCCGTCTCGGTTGGGCTAAGCGGTTTTTGGCTGAGTGCGACAGGCGTTGCTGGAGCGTTAGCGGCAATATCTTTTTCCAGCACAAACTGTTTTGTCGTTGGATCCCTTACGAAGACTGCCTTGCGGTTATAGGCCTCAGAGTAATTTATGTAAAAGGCAAGAGGCGCATTCTTTGACGCGAGTTCCGGGGACAGACCGCGACGAGCGCTGTAGACGAAATCGTGAGCAGTAATTGGATCGCCATTCGACCAAACCGCATTCCGGCGCAAGTGAAACACAAACTCCGAGGAATCGTTATTGACGTCCCAGCGCTCAGCCAGCGCTGGAATCGCATTGAGCGTCTTCGGATCATAGTCAATCAGACCCTGATACAGGGCCATATAGATGCGTGCTTCCGGCTGACCCGTGCTGATTGGCGGATCGAGCGTTTCAGGTTCATCACCATTTACATAACGCAAAATATTGCGCTTCGGCGGAGTCGTGTTTCCGTAGAAGTCGCCTGGAGTCGCGACCACACGACAAGAGATTGCGGCAAAGACAAACGTGGCGATTGCGATTCCGGCGATCAGCTGTTTTAGAAGGAGCTTGGGCATCGTCTGCGTTGGGAAGCTTACGTCGCAATCGGAACTTAACACGCGAAAACTGAATTGAGCAAGATTCTTCCGATCGCGATGGTCCCTAATTTGAACCCTCTGTGCCACCTCCGTGACCTCTGATGTGTCTCTGTGGTGGTTACTTTAGCGCGATTGGAATTCACCACGGAGACAAAGAGAACACGGCAGCGGGCACAGAGAAACACCTGCCACATCATAAGCGGAAAGGCTGTGCTACGGACTACTCTTGGTCGCCTCGGATTGCTGCCAGCTCGTATTAATCCGAATTGTCTTTAACGAAGGGGCGTCCAGCACATTTCCATCAAAGCCCGATACGTAAGGCTTGACCAACGAATATGACGACGCAAAATAGATCGGCATCGCGCTCAAGTCTGTCAAAGCCTGTGCTTCGGTTTCAATCGGCGCCGGGCTCAAATTCTTCTGCTTAGCAAGCGCCGACGCGCCGCCGGAAGCCGGAGCGATACCCTCTTTCCCGCCAACTGCCGGCTCGGCGCGGGCGCTATCTGGAAAGAGCATACGAATGTTGGTGAGTTCGTCGGTAGTTTGCATCACGAGACCGCGTCGCACCACGTCATAATCACCTTCGCGAATCGCCGCTTCGTAGTCGTCCCAATTTTTGATCACGATCTCAGTTTCAATATTCAGCACCGTTCGCCACATGGTCGCAACCGACTGCGCTACCACGCGCTGCTGCTCGTTGCGGTTGATGAGCAACCTGACCTGCGGGAAGTTTTTTCCGCCGGCGAATCCAGCCTCTGCCAACAATTCACGGGCGCGCTCATGCTCCTTTTCCAGCCCCTCTGATTTGTTAACCACCGGCGCTTGCGTGTTGGGGACTGTCTCGGGAAGGAAGCGCTTGGCAGGCTCGGTAGCGCCGCCCATTTCATCGGCGCTGATCCGGTCGCGATCAATCGCGATGGCCAGGGCTTCGCGCACACGTACGTCGTCAAAAGGCGCGTGCGCGCCGTTGAAGCTGTAGTAGGTCAAAGCGCCGTAAGTAGTGCGATGAAAGTCTTCGTAGGGTGTTAGGAGCTTGATCGCCAACGGTTCAAAGGCGGCGTTAGTCACGGCGTCAACTTCGCCGGCTCGATACGCAGCCAATGCTGATTCCGCATCCTTCTCGCCAACGAAGGAAACCTGCTGGAGCGTTACCTGATCCTTGTTCCAGTAAGTGCTGGCGCGCTCGAGTAGCACGCCAGCGCTTTCGGTCTTAGCCAGCGAGAATGCGCCATTCGAAACCAGATCGTTTGCCGCTAACTTGTCGATGCCGCTTGCGTCATTAAGCTTTACTGGACGAAAAACCGGATGGGCCACCAACGCCGGAAAGTTCATATCAGGCCGTCGCAGCCGGACGCGGAGCACGTAATCGGAAACAGCTTCAACTCCAAAAGCAGTTACCTCGTTCACCTTGGAGGCGCCTGACTCTTTCGCATTCGCGACACCAGTGACACCCTCTTTTGCATTTTGAGGCGAAGCCGTCGAATGCGACGCTGTAAGGCCAGCGGGATTCTCATTCCTCGCTCCTTCAATATTCGCCATCAACTCGGTGTGCGGAGCCAGGTCTCCAATTCTCATCGTGCGCCGCCACGAACGCACAAAATCGCCGGCAGTAACCGGCTCACCGTTTGACCAGCGCGCGTCATCGCGCAAGTAGAACGTCCAAACTCGCCCACCATTCGCAGCTTCCCAGCGCATCGCAACTCCCGGAACGGGAGTCAACGAACGAGGATCGTAGTCTGTCAGGCCTTCGAAGATCGCGCGCACCAAATCGGTGTCGGGTGGAGCGGCTGCGAAAGCCGGGTCGAAGGTTTGCGGGAGACCGCCATCACTCCAATGGAACTGTTGTTCGCGCGGAACAACGATGCGGCCGTAGTAACGTTCGAGCTTTTCATTGAGGAAGCACCCGGCGTGACTGAGCATCAACGCGAGCAAGAGCAGGCTGACGATGGAAGTTCGCAGCCTTCTATGATCAAAAATCCTCTTGGTTAACGTCATCGTACCCACGACCTCTACAACGCTGATGCGCACTCCCAATCCAATCTCATTCACACCTGGCTTCAGACAGGTGACCAGCGCGCAGGTATTCGAAACCGGAAACCGTTTAAACGGTTTCCATTCGCCGATCTAAATGATCACCTGGCTAAAGCCAGGTGTGAATGAGACCAATTTCAACTTGTGAGTCCGCGACCGGCTAGCTCTTCGCCCCCGCACACAGCTCGGCGTAGACCTCCGTCGTTCGCTGGCGCGTCGCCTCGAATCCATCAGACGTATCAATCAGGTAGTCGGCAAACTTCTGCTTCTCCTCCTGTGGCATCTGCGCGGCAATTCGAGCTTCCGCTTCTGCACGGCTTAGTTTGTTTCTGGTCATCAGGCGTTCAAGCTGAACCTCAGCGCGACAGTGAACTACGATGAGCTTCTCAAGACGCTGGTAGCCGCCGGATTCAATCATCAAGGCCGCGTCAACAATTGCGATCCCGTTTGGATCCTGTGCCTCCCATTCGCGCAAACGCTCGTCCTGTTGCGCGATGATGTAGGGATGCAGAATGGAATTCAAGGTAGCGCGTTTATCAGTATCCGCGAAGACAATCGAGCCCAGCTTTGCACGATCGAGTGTGCCGTCGCTCGCAAGAATCTCAGGCCCAAACTTCGTTACCAGATCTCGCAATGCCGGTGAACCTGGTACCACGACCTCGCGCGACGTTTCGTCGGCATCAAGCACGCGGCAACCAAGCTCCGCGAACACGCCCGAAACGAACGACTTTCCCACCGCAATCGATCCTGTTAAGCCAACACGCAGCATTAATCCGACCGGTTGTTACGGGTGCTTGCTGTTGTAATCCGCGATGAAGGCCTGCGATATATCCATCGCCGGGTTCACTGTTAAGAGCGCCGGCAGCAGCTTGCTGATATCGAGGATCAGCGTTAAGCCGTGCTGCGCAGCATACTGGTCCAGCGCTTTGCCGATGTCGGTGGAGATTGGAGCTACTGCTTCAGTGAGGCGCTTCTCAAAGTCGGCGTCGAACTGCTCCTTCTTGTATTTCCACTCGCGTTGCAGCCGTTCACCCTCGTCCTGTTTTGCTTTTATCATCTCCGCACTCGCCGCGGCATTGCCGTTGAGTTTGGTAATTTCGTCGGATTTAGCTTTGATTTGGTTTTGCAGATTGTTGAGTTCGTTCAGCCTCACCTGGAATGCGGCCTGCACACCCTTGAGCGCGTTAACGTAGCGGTGGATTCCAGCCTTCTCATCACCGAACACGGTTGTATCAACCAACGCGATCTTCGTGTCAGGCACGGGCGCAGCGGTGACTGGTGTTGGTTGCGGCGCGGCTGGTCTCGCTCCAGCTGGCTGGGTCTGAGCGGTGGCGGAGAGAGACGCGCCTGTCAAAACCACGAAAGCCGCTGCATTAACAATAATCCTCTTCATTTTCGTTTAGCGCTCCTTAAATTAGTTTACTTAAGGCTGATTGTTCTTTCATTACGTTAGTGGCTAGCTGAGTCCCCTTCGTTGCCGCGCGGCTTTGACTGTGTTGCGCATTAGCATCGCTACCGTGAGCAAGCCGACGCCGCCCGGAACCGGCGTGCGCCTGCCGGCGACTTCATCAGCTTCACTCGGATTAACATCGCCAACGAGCGTATAGCCACGTTTCCGCCCGATCTCCAACCTGCTTGCAGCTTCGTCGCCAAACAATTGTCGCACAGTTACTTCGTCGGTGACTTTGTTCATGCCGACGTCAATAACGGTCGCGCCGGGCTTGATGTGTTCACGTCCGATGAAACCTGGACGCCCGATGGCTACGACCAGAAGATCTGCCTGACGCGTGACCGCCGGCAGGTCCCGCGTGCGGGAGTGGCAAATTGTGATCGTCGCATCGCGCTGCAAGAGCAACTGCGCAATAGGCCGGCCCACAATCTGACTGCGGCCTACTACACACGCGCTCATGCCTGCGATTGGAATCTCACTCCGATCCAGCAGCTCAATTATTCCGGCTGGAGTACAGGGCACAAACGTTGGCCGGCCCATTGATAATCTTCCGACACTAACTGGATGAAAACCATCGACATCCTTTTCCGGATCGATGGCTTCAATAATCGCGCTCTCCTCGACTTCATCCGGCAGCGGCAACTGAACGAGAATCCCATCGATATCGTCGCGTCGATTCAGCGAACTAATCAAATCCAGCAGTTCGAGTGCGGCGGTGGTAGCGGGAAGCGCATAATGCTCAGAGCGAATACCTACTTCTTCGCAAGCCCGGATCTTGTTTCTTACATACACTGCCGACGCCGCATCGTCGCCCACCAGCACCGCCGCCAAACATGGCTTGACTTCAAACTCGTTTACCAGCCGCGCTACGTCGCGCGCCACTTCTTCTTTGATCTGACTAGCAATGGCGGCGCCGTCCAACAACTCAGCGCGTCTCACGGATTTCGCTTCATTCATGAAAGAGTTTGCCAGTGTCCTC
>JBDUAQ010000063.1:0-15735 GCA_040004575.1 bacterium | reverse complement strand
AACTACGTCCGACTACTTAAGGAGTTTTAAAATAATGAGATTTACCAAAACGTTTCCCCAGGGCCTGGCGGCCCTCGCATTGATCCTGACGCTATCCGCTATCTCTTTTGCAAAGAAAGCCGACGGCAAATTCGCTAACATTAAGATCAGCAACTTCGGACAGATGGACGAACGCTTTTATCGTGGCGCGCGGCCTGGCAAGAATGATTATCAAGCGCTTGCCGCTCTCGGAATCAAAACCGTGATTGATTTGACAGACAACTCCAGATCGTATGAACAACCTGGTGTTGAGGCTGCTGGACTACGCTACGTCAACATCCCCATAGTTGATAAGAATTCCCCCAGCGTGGAGCAGATAAATGCGTTTCTGAAGTTGGTTAACGACCCATCCACTGGCAAGTTTTTCGTTCACTGCGCCGGAGGCCGGCATCGCACCGGCATAATGGGCGCTGTATACCGTTTCAATCACGATCATTGGAACTATGACCAGGCATACGCTGAGATGTTGAAGTACGACTTCTACACCAGCAACGGTCATGGAAAACAGTTGAACTTTGTTCAGGACTACTGGCAGCAATTCCAGGCGAGACAAGCCAAGACAGGCGTTGCTGCAACTACTACACGCTAACAAGAGTTAGCAGTGCGGGGAGAACGGGCCGCTCAAATCGAGTGGCCCTTCGTGCTTTTAGTCGATAAAGTGGTCAGACGGTCCACCACTCCTCACGAAAGAACCCCAATTTCGTTCGCCCAATCCGGTGTGGCCTCCAGACCTGAAATATCCCTGTACCGTTCGGTTTGGCAAAATGAATGGACCTTTCGACCTCTCTCGCGCGTTTAAGAAGGGCGCACAACCCCGGCAATGGGGGGCGCATCTTTAACCTTTGCCGAGGGCAATTCGGTGGAAAAGTTCACCATTTTGCCATCTATTTGAAGTGGAGGAGTTTGACCCCCGGAACGTCCGTGTGATAACCTCCGGATGACTTTGGCTTCGCTTTCAGAAGGCATTTTGGATCATCCAATCCAGCGAATACCGAGAAGCTAAAGCCTCGCAAACAACTATGGATACCGCGATTGACTCAGGAAATTCGCACTTACTTTTGAAGAGGACAAGACGACTGATGAAAACGAGTTGCCCGACCTTAATAGCGCGCTTAACGCTATTCGCGGTACTCGTGGTGCCGGCTGCCGCTGTTTATGGCCAGCTCCCGGCCGGTGGTTCGTCCGCTCGCGACATTCAGACTGAGGTCGAGAAATCAGCGCCACGAGTCGCGCAGATTATCAAGAAGGCCGAAGACTCCTTCCGCAAGGGCAAACTCAACCTTGAGGCAGGCAAGCGTAGCGAAGCTCGGGATGATTTCGATCAGGCGGTCGACGAAATCCTTACCTCGGGCATCGACGTTAGGGCAAGCCAGGAGCTTCAGACTTATTACCTGGAGCTGGTGGAACGAATATATCGAGAAGAGGTCCCGCTCAGCACGCCGGCGAAGCAGGGCAACGTGATAGAGCTGGTCGCCCAGAATGGTCAGAAGACGCCGGTTCCGCCGCCAGTTCAGCAAATTGGCTTTGTCGATCAGAAGTTTGAGCCGTCTCCGCTGGACGAACTCAGCAAACTCGTGCTGACTTCTGACGAGCAAAATGTTTCTGCTGATGACGTGCTGGCGCTCGAACAAGCGAAGCAGAACGTGAATTTTGGCTTCACCATCAATCCGCTGATCCAACAGTACATCAACTATTACCAGGGTCGTGGTCGCAGCACGATGGAATCGGGACTGCGCCGGTCTGGTGTGTATATGAAGATGGCGCGGCAAATATTCAAAGAAGAAGGTGTGCCGATTGACATCACCTGGTTGGCCCAGGTGGAGAGCGCCTGGAAACCCAAAGCGATGTCATGGGCTGCCGCTTCGGGTCTGTGGCAATTTGTTCCCAGCACTGGTCGACAGTTTGGTCTGCGCCAGACAGCCTGGGTCGATGAGCGTAATAGTTTTGAACAGGCGACCCGCGCCTCTGCTAAGTACCTGAAGAGCCTCGCTGCGCGTTACAACGGCAACTGGGAATTGGCGATGGCCGCTTACAACACGGGCGCCGGCAACGTTGATCGTGGCGTCGCGCGAGCGGGCACGGCAAACTTCTGGGCTATCTATCCCTACATTGCACAGGAAACTCGCAACTACGTTCCCAACATCCTGGCGACAATTCTGATCGCCAAGAATCCGGAAAAATACGGCTTCAAGGGTATCCGTGCGGAAGCGCCGATGGCTTACGACGTGGTGCAAGTATCGAACTCCACAAGTCTGCAACTCATTGCCGAGTCGACCGACAGCAGCATCGATTACATTCGCAGCCTTAATCCAGAACTGAGACGAGACGTTACACCCCGAGGCGAAGCCTATAACGTCCGCGTGCCTGGTGGAAAAGGAAAACAGTTTTTCGCGCTGCTTAAACGAATCCCTGCTGAACGCCGCGATTCAGCTCGCGTGATTTCTATAGCCCCCGGCGAAGATCTGCAGAACGTTGCAAATCGAACCGGAGTTAGCGTGGCTCAGCTGCAGGCGATGAACAATGGCGTGGATCTGAAGTCGACCACCAAACTTGTAGTTCCGAACAGCAACGTTCGCTTAACGCTTTACCGGCGCAAACCCGGTACGGACTTAGCCGCTCCAACTTTGACCACGATCCGAGCGCGTAAAGGCGACACGATTGCCAGGATCGCCGCAGCGCGTAATCTCGATGCTAACGAAGTTGCCCGCTTGAACGGCGTAACTCCTGGCGTTGAACTTCGTGCCGGCCAGGAAATCAAACTGCCGGCAACGACTGCCGCTGCTCCGTCGCGTCGCCGATAATTTGTCAGCTTTGAAATCTCAACGCGTCTAACTCGTTGCCACCCTCAGCGAGAAGTTCTATTGAGCGCGCTTTCGATGTAGTCTCGAAGCGCGCTCGATTCTTTTTCACCCTACCCGCTTACCTTAATGCTTTTCCATCTCCGCTGTTTTCGCAGAGGATGCATCTGCCATGCTCTTTCGTACTCTCTCAGCGGCCGTCTATGGCATCAACGCCGATCTCGTCGATATTGAAGTTGACCTGACGCCCGTTCGCGGCGAGGCCGAGTCGCCGCAGTCCGTAACCATTGTCGGTTTACCTGACGCTGCGGTGCGCGAGTCGCGTGAACGCATACGCGCTGCGATCACAAACTGCGGCTTCTTCTTTCCGTTTCAGCGAATCACGATCAATCTGGCGCCGGCCGATGTGCGGAAGGAAGGCGCAAGTTTCGATCTGCCAATTGCGCTGGGCATCCTCGGTGCGAATGGCGACCTCGCAGAGGAGAACAGCCTGATCGAACACCTGTGTGTTGGTGAACTGTCACTCGACGGACGTGTACGCCCGATCAAAGGCGCGCTGCCAATTGCAATTCTCGCGCGCGAGGCGCAAATCAAACACGTGATTCTGCCGGATGAGAACGCCAAGGAAGCGGCGGTGGTTTCCGGAGTCAATGTTTATCCGGTTGCTGATCTACGCAGCGCCGTCGAATTAGTAGCAGCATTGCGCTCCCCTGATCCGCCAGCGCCGCTCGTGATTGATCCGGCTGAAATCCTTGCGCGTGCGGCTATCTACAACGTGGACTTTCGCGAGGTGCGCGGCCAACTCTCCGTGAAGCGCGCGCTTGAGGTTGCCAGCGCCGGCTCACACAACATCCTGCTTATCGGCCCGCCCGGTTCTGGCAAGACAATGCTCGCAAAACGGCTGCCGACAATTCTGCCACCGCTGGAGTTTGAAGCGGCGCTTGAACTGACAAAGATTCATTCGGTAGCAGGGTTGACTGGCCGAGCCGGACTAGTAACCGAGCGACCGTTTCGTTCTCCTCATCACACGATCAGCGATGCCGGCTTAATTGGTGGCGGCGCGGTGCCGCGTCCGGGCGAAGTGTCGCTGGCGCACCATGGTGTGTTGTTTCTCGACGAATTGCCGGAGTTTGATCGCAGTGTTTTGGAAGTGTTGAGGCAGCCGCTCGAGGATCAGAAGGTAACAATCAGCCGCGCGGCGATGTCGCTGACTTTTCCCGCCTCATTCATGCTGGCGGCGGCGATGAACCCGTGTCCCTGCGGATTTTGGAATGACCCGACCCGCGAATGCCGCTGCTCGCCTTTGCAGATTCAGCGTTACGTTGGTCGCATATCGGGCCCGCTGCTTGATCGCATCGACATACACATCGATGTCCCCGCGGTAAAGTTTCGCGACCTCACCGGTGATGCTCCGCCTGAAACTGACGACTCGGCGACTATCCGCGAACGCGTAATCTCTGCGCGGGAGAAACAGCGCACCCGGCTTGCGGAAGAAAAGATCTTTGCGAACGCCGAAATGACGCCCCGCATGATTCGTCGTCACTGCCGCATCGACGCTGACAGCGAGCAAATGCTCGAGCGAGCGATGACCCGCCTCGGCTTGTCAGCACGCGCTTATGACCGTATCCTGAAAGTCAGTCGCACAATTGCAGATTTGGAGAGTTCCGACGAAATCCGCTCCGCGCATGTAGCCGAAGCGGTGGGTTACCGTTCACTCGATCGCACGTACTGGACGTGACCTTCAGTCTAAGGAAAAATCTTGTCGCGGCTGAGGAAATTCAATATCTTTTGGGTCGGGTAAGGCAACGACGCGCTTGAAGCGCCGCATCACACCCGCGTTGAGGGCGACCACACTTCTCGCAAGATCCTGTTTGGGAAATTCGCAGGAAAAGGTTGCCGCTCTCCTTGAAAACGCGGACTCGTGATAGGCCGGCAAACAAGCGTTAAAGATGGAAATCTTCGTTGCTTGCCCAAATACGAACACGTGACCGCAGCCGAAACCGAGACGCAGCAGGAAACGGATTATGCGCTGGCGCAGAAGTCGGCCGGAGGCGACATGGCCGCCTTCGAGCAACTTTACCAGCGGCATAACCGGCGGGTTTACTCGCTTTGTTTGCGGATGACCAGCAACGTCTCGGAAGCCGAAGACCTCGCTCAGGAAGTCTTTATTCAGCTCTTTCGAAAAATTGGCAGCTTTCGTGGTGAGTCAGCCTTTACCACCTGGCTGCACCGGCTGACCGTCAACCAGGTTTTGATGCACTTTCGCAAACGCGGCGTCAAGATGGAGCAGACGACCGACGATGGCGAAACGCCGATACAGATAGTCAAAGGCACGGAAAACCCCAATGCGATGCCGGTAGTGGATCGCATAGCGCTGGACAAGGCTATTGCCCAACTGCCGCCCGGCTACCGCACGGTCTTCACCCTGCATGATATTGAGGGACACGAACACGAAGAGATAGCGAGGATGCTGGGCTGCTCAGTTGGGACTTCCAAGTCGCAATTGCACAAGGCTCGAATGAAATTGCGCGGACTCCTGAGGCAACAGAAGGCGAGGGAGTAGCTTCCAACGGAGCGCAAGACGCGGATTTCCTCCGGCGATTCCAAGGGCTGAAGTTGCCCGGAAAAACAAGTTTTTTGAACGCAGTCTCCCCTGATTGCTTGAAAACCAAATGCCCGGGTTTGCCTCGTGGTCGTTGCGATTCACGAAGCCGGGTGGCAGGTTAGAGGTTACAAAGACAATGAACTGCGAGAAGTGTCAGGATCTAATCAGCGATTTTCTTGATGGCGCGCTAAGTCAGGAAGATCAAACAATGCTCAACGCGCATCTTGGCGAGTGTCTCGAATGTGCTGATGTGCGCAATGACCTGCAATCGATTGTCGGTTTTTGCCGCACTCAGCGCGGCGTGTATATGGCTCCGCCAAACGAGCAGGCGTTGTGGCAGCGCATTCGCAATATGATCGAGGCCGGCGCCAGTCCGGTTGCAGCGGCGGCCGCGCCGGTCCGGCGAAACTTTTGGTCCAACTGGGCAGGCCGCAGTTGGGAGCTTTCTTTCCCACAATTGGCAGCGTCAGTGGCGGCGATTGTCCTGGTGGTTTCACTTACGACCGTGGTTGGCTTGCGGCGCTTTCAAAGTGGAGGCTCTGCCAGGAATGGTGGGGCTGCTGCGGGACAGGATACCAGGAACCTGGCGGTTGAAAGCGTACGCGATCGCGTCTCCAAACAACAGCAGTTGATTTCTTATTGGAATGAACGGGTAGAATTTAACAAGGCTCGCTGGAGTCCGGAGATGCGGGAGACCTTCGATCGAAACCTGGCAGTGATCGATCAAACGGTTAACGACTCGATGAATAGCTTGACTCAGAATCCTCACGACGAGGTTTCCGAGGAAATGTTGAATGCCGCGCTCAATGAAAAACTTTCGCTGTTGAAAGAGTTTGCCGAACTTTAAGCCACGGGAAAGTTTGGAATTATTTGTTGAATCCCTGTTGAATCCCTGTTGAATCAAGGACTGAAAGAATCAAGGTTGTTTTCGTAGCCCGACGTTAATTAGAATGCGAATGTTGCCCAGCCGATTTGAAACCCCCCGCGTCCGTTGCCATCCGAAGCTAGTGCTGTTTGTCGCGCTGCTTGTTTGTGGCGCGCTCAGCGCGAGCGCAGTTGATGCCCAGCAACGTCTTTCAAAACGATACCCGGCGGGAAAAAACGTTCACATCACTCTCAAAAATATCTCTGGCACCATCACCGTCGAGTCGTGGAACCGCGATGAGATCAAGCTGACCGCGACTTTTGATTCGCCCAAAGCGAACATTGCGCCGCGACAAGACGGCGATGTTTTGAGCGTTGACATGATGGCTGACAATCGCGGGCGCAGCGACGTCGGCGACGTGAATTTCAATCTACAGGTACCGGTCAATTCTTCGGTTGATCTGCAAACCAAACGCGGTCAGATCACAGTTACGAATATTCGTGGCGCGTTGGTAAGTGCCCATGTCTCCCTGGAAGGTGACATTGTCTTAAACGGCATAAGCGCCAACGAGGTATACGCCCAAAACACAATTGGCAACATTCACTTCGACGGAGAATTCGCCAGTGGGGGCACCTATCGTTTTCAGTCAAGCAAGGGCGACATAACCATACGCATACCTGCGAACTCGGCTTTCACCCTCGACGCCTCCGCGCCAAACAGGAAAATTGCCCTAAACGAATTTTGGAATAAGGATTTTAGGAGCCTCGGGGATGGACGTAAGTTACAGGGAGATGTCATTGACGGCCGGTCCAAGGTTTTCGTCACAAACTTTCAGGGCAGCATCACCTTTCTTCGTCGTTAAGATTTGGCTCCTCCCTAATGTTCTCCAAGGGCGCTCTTGATCGATTCGATTTAGAGCGCCCGAATTGTTTTCCGACTGTTCATCGTTCATCGCATGATAGTATCGTTTGCACTGAGATCGACTGCCGCGCCAAACAAACAAACCGAAGTCAACAGGTAACCAATGAATTCTTTGTCCGTCCGCGCATTTGTTCTTGCGATTGCCTTCCTCCTGTCACCAATCGCTGTCGTCCCACAGAAAAAAACTCCTGAGCTGAACCGGATACCTCAGCTCGTCCGCACCACCAACAGGCATGAAGTGCGGCGGTTTGCTTACGGCGGGACGCTAACGCTAATAGGTCCACCGGAAGGTTCGATAACCATCGAGGGGTGGCCGCGCAGCGAAGTAGAAATCAGTGCGGAAATACAACTGCGCGCTGACACGGAAACGGATTTGGACTTGCTGGCCGCCGTTAATACTTTCGTGCTTGACGAAGATGCGAATCACCTGCGGGTGCTGAGCACCGGAACACACGATAAGGCGTTCATGCGTTCGGTGGCGAAGAAGTTTCCGAAGACGCTTTTGGGACTGCCCTGGCGAATCGATTATAAGATCCGTGTGCCCTTCGCAATTGATCTGGACATTAATGCGGGCCGGGGGCCGGTTAGTATCAGTGGCGTGGAAGGCAATATCCAACTGTCAGCGGCCAACAGCCTGGCAAACCTCAAACTTACCGGGGGCACGGTCTCGGCAACGATCGCGATTGGCACCGTCAACCTGGAGATTCCCGTGCGGAGTTGGCGGGGAGTTGGCGCGGACCTGCGGGTTGCGGCGGGAAATATCAACGTCGAGATTCCCACCGGCTTCAGCGGAGACTTCGAAGCGGAAATCTTGCGCTCCGGAAAGATTGAGACCTCGTATGAGGGATTCGAGCCGCACAATACTCCAGCCCTCGGATCGCGAAAAGTGTCAGGTCGCGCCGGAGCCGGAGGAGCCGCATTCAAGCTCACGGTTGGCGACGGCGTGATCGCCATTAGGAAGCGGTGAAAAGTGAAAAGTGAAGAGTGAAGGGCCGGTTTAGTTGAAATACGTCTCCGGTACCCGGACGCATTACTTATCGCTCTTCACTTTTCACTTTTCACTTTTCATCGTATCCTCTCGTCTCACCGATATGAGCATAAAATCAGATAAATGGATTCGCCGCATGGCGACCGAGCACCAGATGATCGAGCCGTTTGAACCTGGCCAGGTCAAGGAAGTCGACGGCAGGAGAATCGTTTCCTACGGCACCTCGAGCTATGGTTACGACATTCGCTGTGCCGACGAATTCAAACTCTTCACCAATCTCAACAGCACCATAGTTGATCCGAAGGAATTTGATGAGAAGAACTTTGTCGACGTCAAAGGCGAGTTCGTGGTAATTCCACCAAACAGTTTTGCGCTCGCGCGCACCATTGAATACTTCCGCATTCCCCGCAACGTGCTCACCATTTGCCTTGGCAAAAGCACCTACGCTCGCTGCGGGATTCTGGTCAACGTCACTCCTTTCGAGCCCGAATGGGAAGGCTATGTCACCTTAGAGTTTTCGAATACCACTCCACTGCCCGCCAAGATTTACGCCAATGAGGGTGTAGCGCAGGTCGTGTTTTTCGAGTCAGACGAAGTTTGCGAAACCTCCTACAAAGACCGAGGCGGCAAGTATCAGGGCCAACGCGGTGTGACGCTGCCTAAACTTTAAAGGTCATGGAATACGTCAATCTTGGACAAACGGGTCTTAAAGTTTCGCGTGTCTGCCTCGGTTGTATGACCTACGGCATACCTGATCGCGGCGCGCATCCCTGGTCCCTTGATGAAGAAAAGAGCCGTCCCTTCATCAAGCGAGCGCTCGAACTCGGCATCAACTTCTTCGACACTGCCAATGCTTATTCTGACGGCACCAGCGAAGAGATCGTCGGCCGCGCCTTGCGCGACTTCGCCCGGCGTGAAGAAATCGTACTAGCCACCAAGGTTTACTATCCTATGCGTGAAGGAGCCAACGCGCGTGGCCTCTCGCGCAAGTCAATCATGATTGAAATCGATGCCAGCCTGCGCCGACTCGGTACGGACTACGTCGATCTCTATCAGATTCATCGTTGGGACAAACACACGCCCATAGAAGAAACGTTGGAAGCTTTGCATGACGTGATCAAGGCGGGGAAAGCGCGCTACATTGGCGCCTCATCGATGTACGCCTGGCAGTTTTCCAAAGCGCAATACACAGCCAGGCAAAACGGCTTGACACCATTCGCTTCCATGCAGAATCACTACAATCTTCTCTATCGTGAGGAAGAACGCGAGATGATGCCACTATGCGCCGCGGAAGGTGTCGGTGTGATCCCCTGGAGTCCCCTTGCACGCGGCCGACTAACGCGCGACTGGGATGAGAAGACCAATCGAACGGAGAATGACGAGTTTGGCAAGACACTCTACACGGCCACACCCGATGCTGATCGCAAGATAGTCGAGCGCGTAACGGAAGTCGCAGCGCGACGGGGCGTGCCGCGTGCGCAGGTTGCGCTGGCGTGGCTGGCGCAGAAGCCATTCATTACCGCGCCAATCGTCGGCGCTTCGAAGGCCCATCATCTTGACGATGCCGTCGCCGCGCTCTCGCTCAAGCTCACGCCTGAAGAAATTTCTTCGCTGGAGGAACCTTATGCACCCCATCCGGTCGTTGGATTCTAGCCTTCCAGACGACGCAGCAAATTCAGAGCTGCGGCATTTGAGTTTCAAGCGGCTGGATCCAAGAGCGACCCTGCCGACGCGCGGAAGTTCCCAGGCGGCCGGCCTGGATATCTACTCGATCGAAGAAGTTGATATCGAACCAAAGCAACGCGCCCTCGTGCGGACCGGACTCGCAGTCGCAATTCCGGAAGGTTACTACGGGCGCGTGGCTCCACGCTCTGGGCTGGCTACGAAACACGGGCTGGATGTTCTCGCCGGTGTAATCGATGCCGACTATCGCGGCGAGATTGGCTGTCTGCTCTACAACTCCGGCGGCGAGACAATTCATTTGCCGGCATCGAGCAAGGTCTGCCAGTTGATTGTCGAAAGAATTATTACGCCGGAAGCGATGTGGTCGGATGAAATCAGTGAGACCGATCGAGGCGGTGGAGGCTTCGGTTCGACTGGCTCATAACCGTAAAAACCAAGGGATACCACAAACAGAAATGAGAATGACCTTACAACATTCGCGTTGGCGCGAACTCTCCACGGCGCTGCTCTCACTACTCCTCGTTCTTTCGACCGTCTTCGCGCAGCAGACGCCGTCAACGCCGGCCGTCGAACCAGCTCTCAGTTCCCAAGAGCAGACTCTTGCAGCAAGTATCAAGGGCGAAACTATCAAAGAGGTTGTGGCAGCTCTGTCTGCCGATGAAATGCAGGGACGCGGCACCATGCAGCCGGGCGGCGACAAGGCAGCGAGTTACATAGCAGATCGATTTGCCAGGTTGGGTCTCAAGCCACTGGGCAACAAAGATTCCTATTTGCAATCCATCAAATTTCGCGAAACTCAATACCTGCCGCAAACGAGTCTCAAGCTCGGCGACGATACTTTGCAGCTCGGCCGCGACTATTGTTTGTCGCCCCTTCCGAGTGGAGACAAAAGCGCCAGTGGCGAACTCGTTTTCGTCGCTTACGGTTTGACCTCTTCGACTCCCAAACGCAGCGATCTTGCGGGCATTGATGTAATGGGCAAGATGGTTGTCTTGCTTCAGGGGCCGCCGAAGAACATCAATAAGGAGTCATGGAAGACGGCCCAGGCGCAGCTAAGCATTCTCCGCACTTTGATTATTCAGGGAGCCGCGGGTCTGGTTTTTGTGAACACCGGAACTCCGGAACATCCGTATTCTGAGATGGCCGACTATCTTACGCGCCGTCAAATCGAGCGGGCAGACAGCGAGGAAATGCCTTCATACCTGCCGCCGTTTATTACCATTAGCAATGAGGCGGCTGCCAAAATGTTTGCAGATTCTGGAACGACTTTCTCGGAGGCGCTAAGCAAAGCAGAAGTCGAGGGCTTTAAGCCGTTCAGTCTGAAAAAATCTGCGAAGTTGACGGTGCGACTAAAGAAAGCAAAAGGCACCAGCAACAACGTAGTTGGTTTGCTTGAAGGCTCTGATCCGCAACTGAAAGCAGAGGCACTGGTCTACTCCGCACATTACGATGCTTTTGGACTCAGCGCCGACAATCGGATCTATCACGGCGCCGCTGATAATGGTTTGGGCGTGGGCGAAATGCTGGCGGTTGCGGAAGCGTTTTCGCAAGCGGCGTCGCGTCCCCGGCGTTCAATTATTTTCCTGGCCGTTACTGGAGAAGAATATGGCGGCTATGGTTCCGACTACTGGGTCAAGAATCCTTCCTGGAAGATCACGCAAGTTGCCGCGGACTTGAATCTTGACGGCATGGGAACTGAGGTGTACGGCCCAGTTAAAACTCTGGTTGGTTACGGGGAAGAGCATTCAACGCTCGGTACGGTTCTCAAGACGGTAGCCGCCGCACAGGGATTAAAAGTAATTCCGGATCCCATGCCGGAAGAAAAGTCGTTCTATCGATCTGATCATTACTTCTTCGTGAAGAAAGGCGTGCCTGGATTGATGATTCTGGGTGCGCCGCCGGGCGAGGTGTCTGCATGGACCAAGCGAATGAAAGATTGGGAGAAAACTGACTATCATCAACCCACCGACATCATTCGGCCTGACTGGAACTGGGAAGGACCGCGCACGCTGGCCGCGCTGAGCGCTGTGATGGGACTGCGCATCGCCAATGGCGAGCAGATGCCGAGCTGGTTGCCGCAATCGCCCTTCAACCGCGAGCGCGGCACTAACGAACCTCCACCACCTGAGCCGTAGAGCGCAGCGCGGCGCGGCGAGCTACTTACCGATCAACTGTATTTCAAGCGGCTGCGGCAGCCGCTCGACTACCAGCAGCAAACTTCGCTGACTTTCAACCGGTTCCTTTTTCGGTGCTTCAAAGAAAACGAATCCCTGGTGACGGCGTTCAGTGTCAGACAAAGGCGACTTTAGATCGATGGCGTAGGCTGTAAATTCTTTTTCAAATTGCTTGCGCGAGTTTGGATTGTAGGCATAGACGTCGTTCGCTTTCAGAATGCGCGCCACCGCCGCTTTTGGCGAGACGAGTTTCCACTCGCGCCCT
Source organism: bacterium (assembly GCA_040004575.1). Lineage (GTDB taxonomy): Bacteria > Acidobacteriota > Blastocatellia > Pyrinomonadales > Pyrinomonadaceae > PSRF01. The sequence goes on along the minus strand of JBDUAQ010000063.1, from coordinate 3,397 downwards.
TCGCCGTCCTTCAAACGAAAACGGACCTTCTTAGTTTCGACCGCCACGCCGCTATCAAACACCAGCTCCAATTGCACCGGCAGGATTCCAGCCAGCGGCAGGTTGGCTTCAAACAGGTCCTGGCTTTCTTCATCGCCCAGGAGCGGAGCGACGCGAACTATGACGCCACCCGCGCTGGCGCTTTTCACATCTCCAGCGAGTGGCGGCAACTCAATCGCCGGTTTCACTTTGAAGAGCGACGCCGCGCAGGAGGTCGTTAGCAGAAGCACTGCTGCAATAACAAGCGATGAAAGTTGCCGGCTGATCATGGCGCACAATTTAGCACACTGGGATCGCAGGCGTCCCGCCCGCAACGCGCCGAAGGCGCGCAACTTTTCGCTTCGATGCGAATTGTTCGCGCTTCGCGCTCATTGCGGGCGGGACGCCCGCGGTCCCAGTAACAGCGTTGTGCTAATATTTCGCGAATATGATCAGACCATTTCGCGGTGTTCATCCGCAGATTCCAGAGAGCGCCTACGTCGACGTGAGCGCGCAAGTTATCGGTGACGTCCACCTCGGCGAGCAATCGTCAATCTGGTGCAATGCCGTACTGCGCGGCGACATGTTCTACATTCGCATCGGCGATCGCACGAATATTCAGGATAACTGTGTTGTCCACACTCGCACTGGTTCACATCCAACCATTCTCGAAGACGAGGTGACGGTGGGCCACAGCGTCACGTTGCACGGTTGCTATGTCGAGCACGGCGCGCTGATCGGCATTGGTTCGATTGTGCTCGATGATGCGCGCGTCGGTGCGCAGTCGCTGGTTGCGGCTGGTTCGTTGATTTCGCCCGGCACGATTATCCCGCCACGTTCTTTGGTGATGGGAGTCCCGGCGCGTGTCAAGCGTCCACTTAGCGACGAGGAAGTTGTTGGCCTCAACGAGTTCTGGCGAAACTACGTCAATTACGTTCCGTTCTACAAGAATGAACCCCAATGAAGAAAGGTAGGACAGCATTCCTGCCTGTCCTACGTGGCTTCACATCCAACGAAGAAAGAAAGAACATTTTCCATTTCTCATTTGTCATTTTTCAGTTCACATTTGGCCATTCCACATAAGGGGTTTCGCTGATCAAGTCTCTTTGTTGGCCCTTCGTAGTCCCAATGAAAAATGACAAATGAGAAATGACAAATGGAAACTTTCTTCTGTTCCCTCTCCAGAAGCAGCGGCTCAAGCGAGACAGACAAGAATGTCTGTCCTACTCCAAACTTTTGGCGACGCTGGTTTCAGGTTATGATGCGCGCCGTGATCTTACACTCCTGCGGTGGTCTTGATTAAGTGGCATCCCCAAAAACCCAGCCAGCGCGTGGCATGCGCGATTTTCTTCCCGCGGATGTGCGACGGCGTGAATACGTCATCGACGTCATTAAGGAAGTGTACGAGCGCTACGGTTTCGAGCCGCTCGAAACGCCCGCGGTTGAAAACATCGAAACGCTCATGGGCAAGTATGGCGAAGAAGGGAACCAACTCATCTTCAAAATACTGAAGCGTGGCGTTCATGAATCGACCGGCGAGGCTGACCTGGCGTTGCGCTATGACCTGACCGTGCCACTCGCGCGCGTGGTCGCTGAATACAAAGATAAGCTGCCGAAGTTTTTCAAGCGTTATCAGATTCAACCCGTTTGGCGTGCTGATCGTCCAGCGCGCGGCAGGTTTCGCGAGTTTTACCAGTGTGATGTGGACATTCTTGGTTCGCGTTCGATGTTGGTTGAAGCTGAGATTTGTGCCGCGGCGAGTGAAGTTCTTACGAAACTTGGTTTCAATGATTTCTCAGTAAGGATAAATCATCGGCACGCCCTGACCGGCGTGTTGCAAGCAGCGGGAGTCGGAGGGGACAAACACGATGCAGCGTTGGTAGCGCTCGACAAGCTGGACAAGATTGGACGCACAGGGGTTGAGAAAGAGTTCAGCGAGCGAGGCATCGACGCCGCGGCCGGGGCAAGCTTGCTGGACTTCTTCGGCGCGCTACGGTTCCTCGATCATGCCGCGGAGATTGCGGTCGGAGAAGATCCAACAGGCAAACGAAAGGCATGGAACGCGGCCATCCTGGGCCGCCTGGTTGAATTCGTTGGCGATAATGAACTGGGCGCGCGAGGGGTTGACGAACTTCGTTCGATTTTGAAGTTTGCGGAAGCGGAGGGAATTGGATCACGAATCGAAATCGACCCGAGTTTGGCCCGCGGCTTGTCGTATTACACGGGCGCGATCATGGAGATTAACGTCAAGGATCTTTCGGGCAGTCTCGGGGGCGGCGGGCGTTACGATAACCTCGTCGGCATGTTTCTCGGGGATGATGTGCCCGCCTGCGGCTTCTCCCTTGGGCTGGAACGAATCATTGTCGTGATGACCGAGCGGAACATGTTTCCGGAAGCGCTCGTCTCTTCACCGGCGGATGTTATGGTTAGCGTTTGGGACGAAACTTCACTTGCAGAATCGTTGACGCTCGCGCATGTACTCCGCAGCGCAGGACTGCGAGTGGATGTTTACCCGGAGGCGGACAAGATTGGTAAGCAGTTTAAATATGCATCGGCTCGGGGAATCGCTTTCGTTGCCGTTCTCGGTGAAGAAGAACGAGCTCGCAGTGAAGTTGCACTTAAGGACCTGCGCTCAGGGGAACAGCGAAGCGTGAAGCGCGAAGATCTTGCGCGCGCAATTCGCGAGGCGTTGAATTTGTAGGCGCAGAACTATGAACGAATCATTAGCCACCCACTATCTTGAAGACTCCATCGCCAGTCTCCGCGCCTACAAAAAGATGGCGGAGAAAGCGCTGGATCAACTCCGCGAAGAAGAATTCTTCATCACGCTCGATGAAGAGGGCAATAGCGTTGCCGTGATCATGAAGCACATGGCCGGCAACATGTTTTCGCGCTGGACTGATTTTCTGACAACTGACGGCGAGAAGCCCAACCGCAATCGCGACATGGAGTTTGTGATCGAGCCGAACACCGGCAAGGACGCTCTCCTTGATTATTGGCAGCGTGGTTGGCAATGCGTCTTTGACGCGCTTGAACCACTGCGTGCCGGCGATCTGGAAAAGAAGGTTTTGATTCGCGGCGAAGAGCACACCGTTATTCAGGCTATTAACCGGCAGTTAATGCACTATGCCGACCACATTGGTCAAATCGTGTTCCTGGCGAAACATTTTCGATCAAGCGAGTGGCAGTCGCTTAGTATTCCGCGCAATCGTTCTGCAAGAGTTCAATGAAAAGTTGTTAACATACAAGACGCCAAGAGCGCCAAAGTGAATAGGAGGCAGGAGCAGGAGGCAGAAGGCAGGACAAGGAATGCTCCAAACGATTTGTCTCCTTTGTGTCCTGCTCCTGCGATCTGCCTCCTGCCTCCTGCCTCCTGCCT
>JBDUAQ010000229.1:0-4680 GCA_040004575.1 bacterium | reverse complement strand
GGGCAGTTCGTTGCCGGTGGTACGGACCTGTATCCAAACATGAAGCGCCGTCAACAGACGCCACGCACGGTCATATCTGTGATGCGCGTTCCGGAGTTGAACCAGATCACCGGCGATGGCAAGTCGGGAATTCGTATTGGCGCATCGGTGACGCTCACGGACATCGTCGAGCATCCGCTTATCAATCGCGACTATCCGGTGATCGCGCACGCGGCGCGCACGATCTCCACACCCATCCTGCGAAACATGGGAACCATTGGCGGCAACCTGCTGCTCGACACGCGCTGCAACTACTACGATCAGAATTACGAGTGGCGCAAAGGGATTAACTTCTGTTTGAAGAAGGACGGCGACATTTGCTGGGTGGCGCCGGGAAGTTCGAAGTGCTGGGCGGTGCAGTCTTCGGATCTCGTTCCAGTAATGGTGGCGATTGGCGCGAAGTTTCGTCTCGCCTCGACACTCGGTGAACGAATGATCGACGCTGCCGGCTTTTACAACGACGACGGCATCGACTATCTGAAGAAACGTCCGGACGAGTTGCTCGTCGACATTCATCTGCCACCGCTCAACGGTTGGCGTGCTTCGTATCAAAAGCTGCGGCGCCGCGGCGCGTTTGATTTTCCGGTGTTGGGAGTTGCCGCATACGTGCAAATGGAAGAAGTCAGAACCCCGGCGAGTCGGGGTAGTGACCGGGTCGTCTCGGCGGCAAAGATCGTTTTAGGAGGAATTGCGCCGTCGCCTATAGAAGTCGAAGAGGCCGCATCCGCGCTGATCGGCCAACCATTCGATGATGATCACATTCAGGCTGCCGCTGAAGCTGCTTACGTCAAGGCTCGCCCACTCGACAACACTGACTTCGTCATGAACTGGCGCAAACAAATGACGCGGCAATACACGTTGCGCGCGCTGCAGGAACTTCAAGCTTGAAAACCACAAAGACCCCAAGGCACTAAGCAGGCGCTCCAAAAGTTAGGCTTTGTGTCTTGGTGTCTTTGTGGTTATCTTTCCCTCGTGAAAGACGTCGCTGCCATAATCCTCGCCGCCGGACAGTCCCGACGCATGGGCGCATTCAAGCCGCTGCTTCCCTTTGGACCAAAAACGATAATTGAGACCTGCATCCAGAATATGCGCAGCGGCGGTGTCGAGACCGTTGTCGTCGTCCTGGGCCAGGATCCGCGAGCCGAAGAACTCACAGCCCAGCTGCAAAATGCCAACGTCACCTTGGCTATCAATCCCGATCCAGCGAGCGAGATGAGCGCCTCCATCGCCTGTGGCGTTCGCGCGCTTCCCGAAGGAATTGAAGCTGTCATGATCAATCCCGCGGACCATGCGGCGGTGCCGGGCGAAGTGGTCCGCAGACTGCTTGACGAATGGAAGCGAGGCGCGCGGCTGGTGAAGCCTACATGGAACAATCGCGGTGGACATCCGGTGCTGATAGACCTGAAATTTCGGGATGAGCTGCTGAGCCTCGACCCTGCCGGTGGTCTAAAACGCTTCTTTACTGACCACCAGGAACAAGTCAGACGCGTGGCGGTGAATTCGAATTATATTGCGCGCGACATGGACACGTGGGATGATTACCTCGCTTTACACCAGGAGGTTTTTGGCGTTCCAGCGCCGGAATTACCTGCTCGCAAGCATGCGTAGAGCAGGTGCGGGCGAGAACAAACAAGGTTGTTCAGGGTGACCAACTAAACCGCTGCCCCACTCATCTAACACGCTGCCCCACCCTTTGGGTACGGGCAAAGGAGAGTAAATGCATTTGACAAATCGAAATCCCCTATTGGCTCTGTTCTTACTCGCTATGCTGGGCTCCTCGTTGGTGTTTGCTCAGAACCCGGTCGCCTTTTCGCTGCACACCATCGACGGCCAGACAATCACTTCCGATAGTCTGCGCGGAGAGGTTGTCGTGCTGGCGTTTGGCGCTTCCTGGCTGCCGCTGTCGAAGATGCAGTTGCAGGGCATAAGAAAGCTCGCGGACGAATACAGCGATCGCGGCGTGGTGGTCTATTGGGTAAGCACGGAATCGGAAGATCCAAAGTCGAAGAATTTTGCGAGCGACGCACAACTGCGAGCGTTTGCTGAGAAGTACGGTCTCAAGGTGACAGTGCTGCGCGACCCTGACGGTTCGACTTCGAAAAAGTTTGGCGTCGATCAGTTGCCTTCGTTCGTAATTATTGACAAGCAGGGCAACGCGAGCGAGCCAATTGGCGGACTCGATCCGAACGGCAACCTTGCGAGCCAGCTCGCTTCGCGACTCGACAAGGTTCTCGACTGAGTTCCATTGTAAATCATTTATCGAGGCCGCCATTCTCTATGGCGGCCTTTTTGTTTCTGTGAAGCGGATGAACCAACCGCCAAGGCGCCAAGCGCGCCAAGGAAGCAAGAGACGACAAGACTGTTGGGGACATGTTCTCTCTTTACCTATTCCTGTTCGTTTGGCGATCTTGGCGCCTTGGCGGTTAGTGTGAGAACGACCGCACAAACAAGGAGTTTGCCCTTGCTCCACGCGATGTAATCTAATAACTTGCTCTCGTCGTTTGTTTGAACTACTCCAATGACGTTTAAATTAATTAACCCTGAATCGCTCGGCACTCCACGAGGCTATTCCAACGGCGTATTAACTGAGGCAGGCGGAAGACTACTCTTCGTCGCCGGTCAGATTGGCTGGGACGCGAAGCAAGCTATCGTCAGCGATGACTTCGTGACGCAATTCGATCGCGCGCTCGCGAATGTGATCGCGGTCGTCACTGCTGCCGGGGGCAGTCCCGAAGAAATCGCGCGGCTCGTAGTCTACGTGACCAACAAGGCCGAATACGCAGCTCGACGTGAAGAAGTTGGCAAGGTGTATCGCACACATCTCGGCAAACACTTTCCTGCGATGGCGCTCGTCGAGGTGAAAAGTTTGCTCGATGACAAGGCCAAAGTAGAAATTGAAGCAGTTGCTGTTTTTAGCTAAGGAGTGAATGGAACACAGAGTCAACACCGGAATCGCGATCCTGCTGTTGTGTTCGTCGGCTATTACGTGTTCATTGCTGCGTCCAAAGCCGCCGTTGAACTGGCATGTCACATTAGAGATCGATAAGAACGTAGCCGACCGCGAGACGGCAACGAGCGAGGCCGTCGGGGTGCTCAATGCTCGATTGAATGCGTTGGGCGTGTCCAACTTTGAGGTGCAGGCGCTGGGCGCGCCGCCGAATGGTCGGATATTGGTAAACCTTCCGAAGGTTGTTGACCGCGAGCGCTTGAAGAAACTGCTCAGTGCTGAAGGACGGCTGGAACTGGCCCACGTAGTAAGTCCTCCAAGCCCTGCTCCGTTTCAGTTCTACCAAAGCAAGCAAGATGCGGAGGCTTCTCTGGGAGCAACCATGCCCTCCAACCGCCGCGTGTTGCCGTATTCCGAACGAAGTGAACCAATAGCCGGCAACAAGAATTCCTCTGAGGTTGAGGTACACCAGCGGTGGCTCGTAGTTGAGTTGCCGGCCATTGTTGATGGCCGCGACCTTCGGGACGCGAGGGCTATTGAAGCTTATTCGGGATCAGATGCCTACAGCATATCATTCTCGTTGAAAGCAGCCGGCGCTCAAAAGTTTGGCGAATGGACGGCCGCAAACATCAATGAATACCTCGGGGTAATACTTAATGGAGAAGTAAAGTCAGTTGCATATATCAAGTCTCAAATAAGTGATTCGGGTGAGATTTCCGGCAGGTTTACCAGGGAGTCCGCGGAAGACTTGGCCCTAATTCTGCGATCGGGAGCGTTACCCAAGCTTCAGATAGTCGAAGAAGGTCCTAACAACTAAGCAGCGCATGAACCACCCCACTAGTTTTCTCTACGAACAAACGGATGCCGGCGTGGCAACGATCACGCTCAATCGTCCCGATCGGCTCAACGCGTTAACATTCGAAGTCTACCGCGAACTGACTGACACCTTCGCGGCGCTAAGAAGTGAAACCGGCGTGCGCGCGGTTGTGATCACAGGCACGGGCCGAGCCTTCTGCTCCGGCGGCGACGTGCATGACATCATCGGCGAGCTTTTCACACGCGACATGGAGGGATTGCTCGAGTTCACCCGGATGACTTGCGAGCTTGTCGCGAACATCCGTGCGCTGCGCAAGCCGGTTATCGCTAGTCTTAACGGAACGACTGCCGGCGCCGGCGCCTGCATCGCGCTGGCTTCAGACATTCGCATCGCAAGCGCGGAAGCAAAGATTGCGTTCCTGTTTGTGAAGGTCGGACTTTCAGGCGCCGACATGGGCGCGGCGTATTTGCTGCCGCGAGTCGTTGGCCTCGCCAAAGCCACGGAGCTGCTCTACACCGGCGACTTCATTTCTGCAGCAGAGGCCGAACGAATCGGACTGTACAATAGCGTCGTGCCAGGAGGTGAATTGGCAACGACTACGCGCGAACTTGCCGAACGTCTGGCACGCGGTCCGGCGTTCGCGCTCGCAAAAACCAAAGAGCTGCTTGATCGCGAAGCGCACATGAATCTTGAAGCGGCGCTGGAATGCGAGGCGCAGGCCCAGGCTATTTGCATGCAACATCCGGATTATCGCGAAGCGTATGAAGCGTTCGTAAACAAACGAGCGCCTAAGTTCGAAGGCGCCAAACAGTAATGAGTGATGAGTCATCAGTAATGAGTAAAGGAACGAACCGTCTACTCTAACTATCAGTACTCA
>JBDUAQ010000228.1:0-4690 GCA_040004575.1 bacterium | reverse complement strand
TCTCTACGTGCGGCGCGTGGTCGCTGCCCATCGCGTCGAGAACGACTTTTCCCGTAAGCCGGGTTTCATCCTTCGACTGAGTTCGCACAGACGATAGCTCTAATCAGGGTTAAGTTTGTTCTACACGTACAACTTGCCGGTCTTTGTAGTAGCCACACTTCGGACAGACGCGGTGTTGCAGGCGAGGCTCCTGGCAATTCGGACAGAGGGTTGTCTGCGGCGCGCGCAGAGCATCATGTGCGCGGCGTTTGCCGCGGCGAGCTTTTGAGTGTCGTCGCTTAGGATTTGGCATAATTACTCCAGTTGGTAAATCGTAAATAGTGAATAGTAAATAGAAAGACCGCAGGTCAAGGCTTCTTCTATTTACTATTTACGATTTACTATTCACCAGTCTTACTATTCACCAGCTTCCCCAGCCCCGCCCAGCGGGGATCCACCTCTCGGGTCGCGCACCCACAGTCCGTAAAATTCTTGTTAACGCTGCAGACAGCGCACATGCCCTTGCAGCTTTCACTGCAAAGAACCTGATCGGGAACGGCCAGCAGTAACTCTTCCTTAACCAGCGCGTCTATATCAAGCGCTTCCCCGTCAAAAACCGAGAGATCTAGATCCTCCTCGGTAAGCTCAGCGACCTGTTGGGCGCGGTAATCTTCAGCCGTTACGTACTCGAGCTTGAAATGGGAATCGATCGGCAGTTGCACTAACTTCAGACAACGATCGCATTCGACCTGGACTCTCGCGTTGACTTTTCCGTTTACATAAACGCGATTGCCCTTTTGACGAATTTCCCCGGAGACCGCAGGCGGCTCAACCAGGCTCACCCGCTCGTCCTCCAGGACGAGCTCACCCGGCGCGTAGGCATGGGCAAAACTGCCCCTTCCGCCTTCCAAACTTGCAAGCTCAATCCGCATCGACCAACACCCTATTACGAATAGCCGATTTAAGCGGCAAATACGCAAAAGGCCATTATAACTACGGGCAGCGGAGTGTCAACGAGAGCAACGCGCCTGAAGTTCAGAGTTCAACCTTTAGGTTGTGGTTTTGTTGAGCGGCAAGCTAAAGCATGAACTCTAAACTTCAATTCTTTAGCGGCCGTCATTGGACGCCAAACTACAGGCACTCAGCGCGTCCTGGCGCAGAGCTTCGGCCAGGCGCCGGTCGCCTCCGCTTATCAGTCTGCGAGCGTTTCCTGGCGACAAGCGAAACAGTGGCGCCGCCGTCGACTTGTCCGAATTCTGTTGCCTTCCCTTCGTTACGGAAGACCTGCGAACAACCGCGCCCGCACCGGCCTTTTGGAAATACTCTTCCGCGAGCTTCTGGTGTCCGGCCCGTTCAGAGATCAAGCCCAGCATGTAAAAGGCTTCGCCGTAGTCTTCGTCCAACTCCAACGCTTTCCGCAAATGGCGGGCGGCCAGACCATCGCGGGAAAGTTGATAGTAAAGACAACCGAGCGCGTAATGCGCTTCCGGTGAAGCTTTGCTCGCAAGGGCCAACTTAAACTCCTGAAGCGCACTCCGCCATTTTTCCTCAGCAACAAACAACCTACCCAAACCATAATGCGCGGCAAACGTCGAACCGCCGAGCCGTGTGGCGCTGCTCAACAACTGTTTCGCGCGCTCGACGTCTCCTTCGTCTGCGCAAGTTAAACCCAGCAGCAAGGAAACGCGCCGGTCTCGCGGCGACAACTCATAGGCCCGGCCGAGATAATTTCCGGCGCGGCGGGTCTTTCCAGTCTTAAAGAAATACTCGCCGACAAAATACAACAAAGCAGCGTTGTCTTCCGCCATCTCCGCGGCGCGTTGCAGCGAACGAATGCCACGTCCCGGTTGGTCGTCATCGATTAAGAGAAAACCTTCGTTGATACACTGTTCGAAGGCGCCGCTTTCCTTCCCGTGATAGCTAGCGAGAATTTGCAGACGCAACTCATCGCGCCGCTCGCTCTCGAGTTGTTCTTCGGCATCCTTCTGTACCTGCTCAAGCCATAACTTCTCCAGCTTATCTCCCTCGACCATTCCGTCCTCAGTCAAAAGACCCACGAGTGCCTTAACGAGTGCGCGATCGAAATGTGCGTTCTGTGCCTGTCGCAAAAGCAAGTCGAGGCCGCGCTCCAGCTTCTCAGTCAAACGTCCCAGCCTGTTCTCCAATGCCGAAATTCTCTCGAGCAGATGCTCTTCGTTTGAGGCGCCGGATTCGAGGCCCTCGTAACGGGCTGACGCCGGCTCAACCACAATCATCAGCCTCGTGCCGCAACGAGCACAAAACTCCTGGCCCAGCGGATTCGACGCTAGACACTTTTGACAGTAGTGAGCTATTGGAGACATTTAGAGAAGTAGACAGTAAACAGTAAACAGTAGTCGAAACGGTTAGCGTCTCAGTACTCAGCACTCAGTACTCAGTACTGGACTTTAGTATTCATAAAATCCGCGACCGGTCTTTCTACCCAGCCAGCCGGCATCGACATAACGTTTCAGTAAAGGACACGCGCGATACTTCGGATCGCCGAGCCCATCGTATAACACATTCAGTATTGCCAGGCATACGTCGAGCCCGATGAAGTCAGCAAGTTCCAGCGGACCCATCGGGTGGTTCATACCCAGCTTCATGATGCCGTCAATACTTTCACGAGTGGCGACGCTTTCATAAAGCGCAAAAATCGCTTCGTTGATCATTGGCAGCAGGACGCGGTTGGAAACGAAGCCCGGTGAATCATTGCAGTCCAGCGCGGTCTTGCCAAGTTTTTCTGTGAGGGTCCGCACTCGTTCATAAGTTTCGTTGGAAGTTGCAATGCCGCGGATGACTTCAACAAGCTTCATCACCGGCACAGGGTTCATGAAGTGCATGCCGATGACTTTGTCTGGCCGGCTGGTAGCGGCGCCCAGAAGCGTGATCGAGATCGACGAGGTGTTCGAGGCCAGTATCGCTTCTGGCGGCGTGATTCGATCAAGCGCGCCGAAGAGCTCAGTCTTGACACCGACGTCTTCACTTACCGCTTCGATAACAAACGAAGCTTCACTCAAAGGCTCGAGCTCTGTGGTGCTCTTGATGCGACTAATGATCGACTGCTTTTCTTCCACTGTCAGCCGCTGCTTGTCCACATCTCTTTGCAGACTCTTATCGATCGCCTTAAGCCCGCGCTGCAAAAATTCATCTTTGACATCGCGCATGACGACGCTATACCCGGCCCGCGCTACAACCTGCGCAATGCCGTTACCCATCGTTCCCGCGCCTATTACCGCGATCATTTCACTCATTATTGATCTGGAAAGACTAACCGCCAAGACGCTATTAAGCGCCAACTCAAACCAGTGTTAATTAGCTTGGCGTTCTTGGCGTCTTGGCGGTTAGTCCTTATCGCTCAACTGCCATGGCCACTGCATTGCCGCCGCCGAGACACAGCGAAATAACGCCTCGATGCGCATCCCGGCGCTTCAACTCATAAAGCATCGTCGTCAACAGCCGCGATCCCGATTGGCCAATCGCGTGTCCCAACGCCACCGCGCCGCCGTTTACATTTACGCGCTCAGGATCCAATCCCAGTTCCTTTGTAATCGCGACTGCCTGTACTGAAAACGCTTCGTTCAGTTCGATCAGATCAACGTCGCTAAGCGACCAACCGGCCTTTCGCAATACTTTGCGGATCGCTTCCAACGGCGCCATCATCACGAGCGCAGGCTCAACTCCGGAAGTCGCCTGCGCCACAATTCGCGCCATCGGTTCAACACCGAGTGATTTCGCTCGATCAAGCGAGGTCACAACAACCGCCGAAGCTCCATCATTCACCCCGGGCGCATTCCCTGCCGTGACCGTCCCGCCTTCCTTCTTAAACGCCGGCTTCAATTTGCCGAGCGCCTCCAGCGAGGTGTCCTCGCGGACAGTTTCATCCGTGTCGAATACCAGCGGCGATCCTTTTCTTTGCGGAATCTCGATGGCCACGATCTCGTCTTTGAACTTCCCAGCCTTGATTGCAGCCGCCGCCTTGCGATGCGAGTTGAGCGCGTACTCATCCTGTTCTGCTCGGCTAACCGCATACTTCTCGGAAACAACTTCACCCGTGCAACCCATGTGATAATCGTTGTACACATCCCAAAGCCCGTCATTAATCATCGCGTCGACGATGACGCCATTTCCCAGACGGTAACCTTCCCGCGCTTTAGGAATCAGATATGGCGCGTTGGACATCGACTCCATGCCCCCAGCGACAACGATGTCGGTGTCCCCAAGTTGAATCCCCTGAGCGGCCATCATCACGGCCTTGAGACCGGACCCACAGACCTTGTTGACCGTCACTGCTGAGACCGCCGGCAGCAATCCGCCGCGCAACGCAGCTTGTCGCGCCGGGTTCTGGCCCAGTCCGGCCTGAATAACGCAGCCCATGATCACCTCGTCAACATCTTCCGGAGCGACGCCCGCGCGCTTCACACTTTCGCGAACCACGATCGCGCCGAGATCAGTCGCCGCGAACCCTTTCAACGAACCTAAGAACTTTCCGACTGGTGTTCTTACCGCGCTTATGATTACTGCTTCTCGAATTTCACTCATCAATACTCCCGCTTCCGTTTGAAAACTGTTTGGTCTTTACGATTACTATTTACGCATTAGGGTGTCAAGGAAGCTAATCTTACATTTAGGGCCCGAAGTTCAGAGTTCATCTATGAAGCGAGAGCCGGTGTCAAGAGAAGAAGAGAATAGA